>DHXK01000254.1:8944-9325 GCA_002413665.1 Legionellales bacterium UBA5158
TTCAAGCACTGCTCTTAATATTAATGCCCCAAAATAAACTAAAGCTCATAGAGAAAATTCAATTATTAGATGTGATGATAAGCGATTTTAATAATACATTCCCCATGTTGGTGACAGAAAAAATATTAACCTTTTTAATAAAACACAAAGAATATGATCTAGCTAAAAAACTTTTAACTAAATTTCCAAAGATACCATTGGTAGATAAGACAGAAACGTCATTACATACAATGATTGTTGATGAGCCTGTACTAGAAAATAATGCACTGATAAATATGCTGATAAAAGCGGATAATAAGGCTTTATTTGCAGTCAATAAACAAGGTAAAAGTATAGTAGAAGCAATTTTAGATCTGTCTCTTATACACATCTGACGCTGCC
>DHXK01000157.1:0-3765 GCA_002413665.1 Legionellales bacterium UBA5158
CACAGTTTAAATTACACGCCCCTTATCTTAAGTCCTTCGCCTCATAGTTTTTTTGCACAAAGTCCGATTGATAATATGTTTAGTCCAATAAGTGAATCCCCCGAGCCTGATCCACAAGCTTTATTGCAATGTGATAGTTACTTTAATTTATAATTCACAGAATAAATATGCTGAAAAACTTTTTGCTCCTCCCATGTTTTATGAGGGAGGGCTGGGGAGGTCAAACGGGTGACCTGTTTGTAATCCTGGGAACAACTATTTTTTTGTTAAGCTGTTACCATTTCTGAAAAATTTTTAAAATGTTCGACAGCTTCATTTAACGTATGGGCAGAATAAATTTCTAACTCGCCTATGTTTCCTTTGGGCGCATTTCCATGAGGCACGATAGCTTTTTTAAATCCGTGTTTTGCGGCTTCTCGCAAACGTTCTTGTCCGGCTTGCACAGGACGAATTTCGCCAGCTAATCCAACCTCACCAAAGACTAAGACTTCGGAAGGAAGAGGACGGTTACGCATGCTTGATAACACTGCTAATAATAGTGCAAGATCAGCGCCGGTCTCGGTGATACGCACACCACCAACGGCATTGACAAAAACATCTTGATCGTAAGTGGTAATACCAGCATGTCTATGTAACACAGCTAACAACATCGCTAGTCGGGGTGACTCTAATCCTACACATACTCGCCGTGGATTTCCCATGTGGCTTTGATCCACTAAAGCTTGTACTTCAACAAGTAATGGGCGGCTTCCTTCTTGCGTTGCCATAATGACACTGCCCGAGACTGGTTTTTCATATCGTGATAAAAATATAGCAGAAGGATTGCTGACTTCGCGCAAACCTTTATCTGTCATCGCAAAAATACCCAGCTCATTGACTGCACCAAAACGATTTTTTACTGCGCGGATGACACGGTAGCGACTGTCTTGTTCACCTTCAAAATACAGCACGGTGTCCACCATGTGTTCTAATACGCGTGGCCCGGCTAGCGTCCCTTCTTTGGTAACGTGACCCACTAAAAAAACGGTAGTGTCAGTTTGTTTTGCAAACGTCACGAGCTGTGCGGCACTTTCACGCACCTGACCCACTGACCCAGGGGCGGATTGTGAAACATCGGTGTGCATGGTTTGTATGGAGTCTACGACTAATATTCGTGGCTTTTCTTGATGAGCTAATTTTAAAATGCGCTCGACTTGAGTATCGGCTAAAAGCAGTAAATTTTTTTCAGGTAATCCTAAGCGGCGTGCGCGTAATGTCACTTGTTGCAATGATTCTTCGCCAGTGACATACAGTACGGGCATTTGCAGACTCAAATTACAAACGGCTTGTAATAATAAAGTGGATTTTCCTATACCCGGATCACCACCAATCAAAACGGCTGAACCCATTACCAGTCCACCACCCAAAACACGATCGAGTTCTTTTAAAGTGGAAGAAGAACGTGCTTCTTCATGTAAGGTGACATTAGCCATGCTAGTGATTGCAGGCTCACTGATTGCGTAGCCTTGGTATCGTGGAGTGGGTGTTGCTTGGATAGTTTCTTCAATTAAGGTGTTCCAAGCACCGCAACTGAGACATTGTCCTGCCCATTTTGGATATTGAGCATCGCAAGATTGACAAGTATGCACGTTCTTAGCTTTTGCCATTTTTATTCCTCATTGATGGAATGAATAGCGCTGGAGTCTAAATCGCTGTGACCTTTTAAGACTAAACGATCAATGCATTGCATAGCATGTTGAGCAGCAGGCAAATCAATGTTGACTAGATGTGCTTGTTCTATCGCTAAATGCATGTCTTTGCGATGCAAGCTCGCTTTGAAGCCTGGTTTGTAGTTGCGCTCCAGCATTCGTTTGCCATGGATATCTAAAATGCGGCTATTTGCAAAGCCTCCTAATAAAGCTTCTCGGACTTTAGCAGGATCAGCGCCAGATGCTTTCGCCAAACGCAAAGCTTCACTCACCGCCACTATGGTTTCAGCGACTATGATTTGATTGCAAGCTTTAGCAACTTGGCCGGTTCCAACGTCGCCTATATGAGTGATTTTTTTGCCTAAGACTTCTAGAATGGGATGAACTCTCATTAAAATGTCAGCAGGTCCTCCCACCATAATAGTTAGCGTGCCATCAATGGCGCCTTGTTCTCCACCCGATACAGGTGCATCTAGCATATGCATTTTTTTTGTATGTAATGTTTTTGCGATACATTGAGTGATTTGAACCGAGATAGTACTCATGTCAATGATGATGGTGCCAGGTTTTGCAGTATGAATTAATCCCTGCTTGCCTAATATAATTTCTTCAACATCTTGGGTTGCTTGCACCATGGTAATAATGACATCTGCATTGGGTGCTAATTCAAGAGGAGATGAATAAGCCTTTGCTCCAGCTGCTACAAGCGCCAAGGTGGCCTCAGGCTTGCGCGCATAGATGTGCAGTGAAAATCCTGCCTTTATTAAGTTTTCTGCCATGGGTCTACCCATGATGCCTAAGCCTATAAAACCGATGTTTTGCATGGGCGTGTTCCTGGAAAAAAAGTTGCGATATTATGGATAGCTACGCATCACAATCCATAAACAATATGGGTTAATGTAGTCTGAAAAATCTTAGTATTCAATTGAAGAATGGTTGGTTCGTCTTGCGCGTAGCAAAGTTTGAAATAACTCCCCTGGTTAAAAGGAGAGTTGATAGAGAGATCAATTAATGACTATTTACAATTTTCCATGAACCATCGGGTTGACGACAAGCGGTACCATAAACTTGTTCTTTCTTGCCTGCTATATTAGCGGTGGATCGATATTCGCGACAATAACGATTGCCATGGTAGTCTACATTTTGAATAGGAACGACGGTGTAAGCAGCCCCAGTTCTTTGATTTTGCCAGTAAGTAGGTTGGCCATTAGCATTTCTTTCGAATGCGACAGTCATGCGTGCACGATCAGCATCGTCCATGGATTTGCCGATAGAGCCACCTAAGTATGCGCCCACCAAGGTGCCAGCACCAATTGCCACTAGTTGTCCTGAACCGCCGCCAAATTGACTGCCCACTAAGCCACCGATAACTCCGCCGGATATGGTGCCGACATCTTGATTGTTAAGCTCAGCGCAACCTAATAAACTGGTTGAAGTGACGACAAGAAGAAGTTTAATTAATACTTTTTTCATGTGATGATAGCTCCGCATAACTATAGTTACTTAAATAAACATTTATTTTATACTGAAAAGGTAGTCTTACCAAGTGATTTTGGTCAAAAACACGTCATTTATCTTATTAATGATAAAATAAAAGAATTGCGAGAATTTTATGACCTATAGACCCAGCTATCCTGATATTACCGTTGGCGAATATGTACTGAGCGCTAATAAGAAAAAAGTCGATTTGCAGTATGTTTACAATTTATTGTGTGTGCCCTCGCGTTATTCAACTGGATTGCCACCAGAGCGTTTTGCAATGGTCATCGAAAATTCATTGTGCTTTAGTGTATTCCATCATGGAAAACAAATTGGTTTTTCTCGAGTCATTAGCGATTGCACTGAATTCGCATCTCTCTGGGATGTATTTATCGATGAACCTCATCGTAAAAAAGGCTTAGGCAAAGCGTTAATGAAATACATACAGGACCACCCACGTTTGCGCGGTGTATTCCGGTGGTTCTTAATGACAGAAGATGCGCACGGACTTTATCAAAAGTTTGGCTTTAAATCGGAAGCCTATAATCCCTACGTTATGAGGAAAGTAAATACTGGTCTATAATTGAAATGAAAAAGG
>DHXK01000157.1:3847-5844 GCA_002413665.1 Legionellales bacterium UBA5158
GAAGGTTCCCAATAAAGTGTTTACACAACTGTTGACATGGCGAAATGCGAAAGCATTACTTTTTGAGAGAGATAAAAAATAATTTGATGCACTTCGTGTAGCTATGCGAGAGCTTTTCGAAAATGCTACGGCCTGCGTTCTTGCAGGTAAGTTAGATGATGGTGCTCAAAATAGATTAGAAATTTTCATTAACAATTTACTAGCTGATTATCCTTTGCACGCACAATTAGGCGCGTAAAAAGTGAACCTAATTTAAGTATTAAAAAAAAATTGAAGACACTTGTGTTGAGAGAACTCAATCTGCACGTAGATTTTTTGATGTGATGGTTAAGCCAAAAAGTTTGACTCTAAAGTTGGCTGCAGAAAGAGAAAGTAAATCGATTGAACTAACATCAATACGGCGTATTTAAAATCATAACCCGCCTTTAAAAATACTTCTTTTCGCTTCTCCCACAAAGTGAGAGGCGAAAAGCAAAAGTAGTGTGTGCCCTAAGCATCGACGGAGTAATGGAATTTTTTCATCTGAAATACTACCCCCCAATCTTCAGCTTCTCCCAATATTTTTCTAATAATGCATACGACTTATCATCGACATCCGTTTGAAACTCACCGTTCTTTAAGATCGCAGCGGGTGGATATAATGTAGGATTATTCTTAATGTCAGGCGGCATTAAATTTTTAGCGGCTAAATTTGCCGTAGAATAATTTACACTTAAGCTCGCTGTTTTTGCGACATCAGCCCGCATTAAAAAATTCAAAAATTGATAAGCATTTTCCAGATGGGGTGCACCTTTTAAAATTGCAAAATTGTCTACCCAAATTTCAAAACCATCTTTGGGATACACAAATTGTAATTTAGAATTTTCAAGTTTAGCTTTAAACAAATCCCCATTCCAAGCCATACCTATGGTTGCATCTTCATCAATTAATAACGAAATGATTGCATCACTATTAAATAATTTAACATTAGGCATTAAGGTTTTTAATTTCAAATAGGCTTGTTTAATGTGTTCTGGATTTGCATCATTAATGGAATAACCCAACATGCGTAGCGCAACAGAAAAAACTTCTCTTGCATCATCGAGAAACATAAGCTGATTTAAATATTTTTTATCAACGAGATCATTCCATTGGGTTGTCACATTGGTGGGAAAATATTCTTTATTCATGAATATCCCAGTAATTCCCCAAATAAAAGGAATACTGTATAGACTATTGGGATCATACGGGGCATTTAAAAAAGTGGGATCAAGGTTTTTATAATTAGAGAGTTTCTTTTTATCTAGAGGCTCTAACATATTTAAGCGATGCATGCGATCAATGTAGTAACTAGAAGGCTCTACTAAATCATAACCCGTATGCGTAATCGCGCGAATTTTTGCATACATAATTTCGTTGCTATCAAAGGTTGAGTAGTTGACCTTGATACCGGTTTCTTTTTCAAATTGATTGATGAGCGTATGCGGGATTTCATCTGCCCACGTGTAGACATTAACAATGTTTTCCGTTGCAAAAAGTGTTTGGACGAAAATGAATGTTAAAAAGAAAATACTTATCCGCAAAAAAGTTATCATATCTCGTCCTTGAGAAGCTTCATTATGATGGTACGGAATGTACTATCCTCCCATCTTTAATTGTTCCCAGTATTTTTCATAGAGGTTCAATGCGTCATCGCCAATATCTGTTTGAAACTCCCCATGACGCAGAATTTCAGGTGATGGATAGATTGCAGGATTATTTTTTACTTCTTCAGGTAGTAATTTTTGCGCTGCTAAATTAGCAGTCGGAAAATTGTTGTCTAACGCAATGGCTTTATCAACATCAGCTCTCAGTATGAAATTTAAAAACTTATAGGCGTTGTCACGATGGGGAGCTCCTTTTGGAATGGCAAAGTTATCCACCCAAATAACAAATTTGTCTTCCGGATAAATAAATTTTAATTGTTTGTTTTCTTTTTTTGCTTTGAATAAATCACCATTCCACACCATACCAACGGT
>DHXK01000157.1:5910-13289 GCA_002413665.1 Legionellales bacterium UBA5158
CCACACCATACCAACGGTTGCATCTTCGTCGATGAGAATAGAAAGAACAGCACTATTAAATAATTTTACGTTGGGTAATAATTCTTTTAATTTCAGATAGGCTTGCTTTATATGCTCAGGATTAGTGTCATTAGCTGAATAACCCAACACTAGCAATGCCATAGAAAATACTTCGCGTGAGTCATCTAAAATTAATAGTTGATTCAAATATTTTTTATCCCAAAGATCAGTCCAGCGTTTAATCTCATTGGCTTTATAATAATCTTTATTTAAAAATATTCCTGTGATGCCCCAGATAAAAGGTAAGCTGTAATCGGTTTTTGGATCATAAGATTGAGCCATAAATTTAGGATTAAGATTGTTGAAATGAGATAGTTTGGTTTTATCAAATTGCTCTAACATGTTTTGTCGGCGCATACGATCTATGTAGTAGCTAGACGGTTCTATCACATCATATTGAGTGTTTTTATCTGCTTTTAATTTTGCATACATCACTTCATTGCTATCGTAGGTCGAGAAATTAACTTTAATACCTGTTTCTTTTTCGAATTGACGAATTGCAAAGTCAGGTACCACACCTGACCAAGTGTAAACATTGACTACATTTTCCGAAGAAAAAGAGGCGCTCACGGACACTACACACATTAGCATGCAGAGAGTGACGGCTAGTTTAAAAATATTTTTTCTCATGGCTTTTTCCTCAGGGTAAGCTGAGAAATAATGACAAGCACAAGAGTCAGCCCGAAGGTAACTGCACACAGCGCATTAATTTCAGGTTTTACACCCAGTCTTACCATGGAGTAAATCTTCAAGGGAAGAATTTCAAAATCTGGACCTGCAACAAAATAACTGATAATGACATCATCAATAGAAAGCGTAAAACTCAGCAACCAACCTGCAACTAGAGCAGGCCACAGTAACGGTATAATGATACGTGTAAAAATAATAGTGTCTTTAGCGCCTAAATCTTTTGCTGCTTCAAAAATATATTCGTCAAAGCTAACGATACGGCTGTAGACCGTGACGACTACGAAGGGAATGCAGAAAGTGATATGGGCTAGCAACAAACTCCAGAATCCTAACGTGACTTGCAAAAGACTAAATAAGATCAAAAGTGAGATTCCCATGACAATATCAGGGGACAAAATCAAAATAAAAATTAAACCGTAAAGCAGTTTTCTGCCAAAGAAGCTATATCGATACAGACAAATTGCTGTTAATCCACCGATACACATTGCAGCTGTTGCAGCGCAAATGCCTAAAAACAGAGAATGTAAAACCGCTATCCACAAATCTCCGTCAGTAAAAAGCTCTTGGTACCAGCGCAACGAAAAACCATGCCAAACTAGCGAATACTGAGCTTGATTAAATGAATAAACCACAAGAACGATAATAGGAATGTAAAAAAATGAATAAATCGCTGTGAGATAAGCTATAGAAGGTAACTGTTTCATATGAATTCCCTATGGTCTTTTTTACCCATAGTACGCCAATAAATAAAGAGCATAATGGCAAGTAACAATGTAAATACAACGCTGATTGCTGAACCCAAAGGCCAGTTTTGTGCAATTAAAAATTGGTTTTGAATGAGATTACCTAACAAGATGGATTTCGATCCGCCTAATAAATCGGGAATATAAAATATCGTCATCGCAGGTAAAAACACCAAAATACAACCTGATATAATGCCAGGCATGGTCAAGGGTATAATAATTTTTCTGAAGGTAGTCAACCGATTGGCGCCCAAATCACGTGCTGCATCGACTAAGCGTATGTCCAAACGCTCTATGTTGGATAACAAAGGCAAGATCATGAAAGGTAATAAATTATAAACGAGACCAATCATGACAGAAGTGTCAGTGAATAATAGAGGTAAAGGTTTATCAATCAAACCTAACCCCATTAAAATTGAGCTGATCACGCCTTTAGGTTTCAACATAGTAATCATGGAATAAGTTCGAATTAATGAACTCGTCCAGAAAGGAATCACTATCAGTAATGTCAGCAAACGCTTGTAACGGTTTTGCATACGCGCAATGATATAAGCAAAAGGATAACCCAGTAGCAAACAAATAATCGTACAAGTGCCAGCAATATAAAAAGATTGTTTAAAGATTTTGACATAGATCGAATTATTCAACTCGGAATAGTTTGCCAAGGTCAAAGGGAATGAGAGCAAGTGCGCATCATCATGACTGGCAAAGCTTGCGAGAGCGACCAAACAAAATGGCAGCAAAGCAAAAACCATCAGCCATAACCAGATGACGCCCAAGGACGTGTATTTCAGTGTGCCGTCATGGTGTTTCATAGGGTAAAACAACCTCCCAACCAGACAGCCATGTCGCCCAAACGGGTTCACCTATTGTATATTCTAATTTTTCGTCGTCTTCATCAAAGAACTCAGTGCCCGCTACTAATTGTCCATTAGCAAGTCTCACCATCAAATCAACAGTTGTTCCTTTGTAAATAACTTCTTCAACAACGCCGGGATACATATTTTTAGAATCAGTGACTTCAGCTTGTCCCCACACTCGTAAATCTTCGGGTCTAACGAGGACATGAACTTTTTGCCCTACACTAAAATCACGAGGACATTTAATCGTGCGTTCCTGACCCTGAATGTTAACAGTGAGTTGCTTGCCATCAATGGCTATGATTTCACTATCAAAAATATTAGCTTCGCCTATAAATTGGGCTACGGTTAAATTTTGAGGTGCTTCATAAACTTGTCTAGGTGTGCCTATCTGTTCGATGCAACCTTCATGCATGACCACGACGCGGTCAGACATAGAAAGCGCTTCTTCTTGATCATGGGTCACAAAAACAAAGGTAATGCCCAATTTACGTTGTAATTGTTTTAATTCGATTTGCATCGTTTTACGCAAACGGTAATCTAGCGAGCTCAAAGGTTCATCTAATAACAACACTAAAGGTCGATTCACCACAGCTCTAGCGATTGCAACACGTTGTTGCTGTCCGCCGCTTAATTGTTCAGGTTTACGATTTGCGTATTTTTCTAATTTGACTGTTTTTAACACTTCATTGGCGCGAGTATTGATTTCGTCTTTTGGAAGCTTTTGACAACGCAAACCAAACGCAACATTCTCAAAAACACTCATGTGAGGGAATAATGCATAACTTTGAAAAACGGTATGCACATGGCGTAGGTGGGGTGCCAGGCCGTTAACGTCTTTACCGTTGATGAATACTTGACCTGTAGTGGGATCTTCAAAGCCAGAAATTAGGCGCAACATTGTCGTCTTGCCACAGCCAGATGGCCCAAGCAAAGTTAAAAACTCACCGTTGCGGACTTCGAGATTCAAGTTATACAGTATGTTATGACCGTGTATAGACTTTGAAACTGCGCGTAACTCTATAATATTATTTGCCATTTCCCCTTATGTCTCCTCACTTCGAGAATAAGAAAAAGCGCAGATTATTAGATGGTTAAGGTAAATAATTTAGAAATAACAATACCACTTTTCAAAGGAAGTATCTTAGATCTAGTTTCCTTATTCCATTCCATGGTATCTTAGCGCCACTTTTCAAATCCAGAATAGCTAAGTTATGCGTATTGCCATCCTACAAGTTCCTACCCCAAATTGCGAACCTGAAATAGCGTTAGCGATTGAAAAAGCTGGTATGCAACCAGTTAGACTTTCTGAACCCAAAATGGTAACTCAGTTAAGCGGCTGTGATGGTACATTGATTTTAGATTATTTCAATGACTCATTGTTCTTTGAGGCCTTGCAGGAACAGAATCTTTTAGGTAAGCCCATCCTGGGGTTAGGCGAAGGAGCACGCACACTGATATCAGCCGGTTTAGTACCAGGTGTCGAGGATAACTTAGAGTGCGTAAGCTTGAGCCCCTATGCTTCTGGTCAAGAGGCATCTTATGTACGCCTAGTAGAAGATTATCAATATAATGCGTTTACCCGACTGACATCACTTAGAATATTGAAAGTAGAGGCGACTAATCAGTTTCACATTCCAGATGCTTTATTGAAAGAGATACAAATAAATGGCTTAGATCTCTATCATTACTGTTTAGCAGACGGAACGATACAGCATAATATTGCGGCCATCGCAAATAAAGTGGGTAATGTCATGGCGCTTGCCGCTTGCTTTAAACAACCACAACACTTAGATATTCTCTTTCGCTCCATCTGTGATTATATAGCTTCAGGTCATAAACAAAGCGTAACACCACTGTTTTATCTTCCACGTTTTCTTAAGTAAGGATACGGTATGTTAAATCAAGCCTCACTACAGAACTTTGATCCAGAGCTTTGGCAAGCTATTGAGTCTGAAAAACAGCGCCAAGAAGATCATATTGAATTAATTGCCTCTGAGAATTATGTCAGCCCATTAGTATTGCAGTTGCAAGGCTCAGTCCTAACTAATAAATATGCTGAAGGTTACCCTGGCAAACGATATTACGGTGGATGTGAGTTTGTGGATATCGCCGAGCAGTTGGCAATCGATCGCGTAAAAAAATTATTTGGCGCGGATTATGCAAATGTCCAACCGCATTCAGGCTCCCAAGCAAACGCTGCCGCTTATGCGGCCATGATACAGCCTGGTGATATTGTTTTAGGAATGTCGCTCGCTGAAGGTGGACACTTAACACACGGTTCTCCGGTAAATTTTTCCGGTAAGCTTTATCAATTCTTTTCGTATGGGTTGGATTATAAAACCGGTTTAATTGATTACGAACAAGTAGAAGAATTGGCAAAAAAGCATAAACCTAAATTAATTGTCTCAGGATTTTCTGCTTACTCACGCATAGTCGATTGGCAACGCTTGCGAAATATTGCTGACCAAGTGGGCGCTTATCTCATGGCAGATATCGCGCATGTAGCAGGATTAATAGCGGCAGGCGTATATCCTTCTCCTGTACAAATTGCAGATGTCACCACCTCAACGACGCACAAAACATTGCGCGGTCCACGTGGTGGATTAATTTTAGCAAAGAGCAATCCTGACTTAGAAAAAAAATTAAATTCAGCGGTATTTCCTGGTGGGCAAGGCGGACCTTTGATGCATGTTATTGCAGCTAAAGCAGTCTCTTTTCTTGAAGCTTTACAGCCTGATTTTAAAGTGTATCAACAACAAATTTTAAATAATGCACGCGCCATGGCAAAAACTATAATGGGGCGCGGATACAATGTAGTGAGTGGTGGTACAGATAATCATTTATTCTTAATTGATTTAGTCGATAAAAATATGACAGGAAAAGACGCTGATGCAGCATTAGGTCGCGCTAATATCACTGTTAATAAAAATGCAGTTCCTAAAGATCCTCAATCTCCTTTTATTACCAGCGGAATAAGATTGGGCACACCGGCTATTACAACGCGTGGTTTTAAAGAAAAAGAATCACAAGAATTAGCCAATTGGGTGTGTGATATTTTAGATGATACTCAAAATGATATGCGTATAAATGAAGCTCGAGAAAAAGTATTGGAAATATGTCAAAGATTTTCTGTCTATCAATAATGTTAAGGGCCTAGCATGCTAGGCCTTTTAATAATCCGGTTTACACATCTGAATTATCAGATGAAAAACAACTATAAAAATAAAAGATATTCAGGATGTCGTGAGCCACGATAAAGTTAATCTAAAAATACTCTTTGAACAAAAGCGTTATTTAAAAGTGATTTTTATAGGCATTGCAGTGAGTTTTTTTACGCAAACAGTGGGCATCAATGCTTTTAATTATTATGCTCCTACTATTTTTCAAAAAACAGGTTTTGCATTCATCACGAACCCCGCAGTGCTAGGTTGGCTTTTTTTTATCTGCGCAATTGTGTTTATGATATTTCATGGCATTAGTATAGGCCCTGCGTGTTTTCTTATTCCTGCAGAAATATTTCCGCTTCGTATTCGAGGATTGGGCATGGATAATATTTTATTTTTATATTCCAGAAACAATGGGAACGACTTTAGGCCTCCAGTATTAAAGGCGTTCCCAATCAATTTATGTATAGTACGACGAAAGCAGCCGTCATTGGTTTAACTAAATCAATTGCTGCAGATTTTGTAGGACAGGGAATACGTTGTAACGCTATTTGTTCGGGCACAGTGCAAACCCCATCGTTAGATGATCGTATTTCAGCACTAGGCGGAGATAGTGAAATAGTGCGTAAAACATTTATTGCACGTCAGCCCATAGGTAGCACGCTTTTTGCTTCTCCCCTTGTGGGAGAGGCGAAGAGAGTAATCATATTTAACTTATAAATCATCAATGAGAGAGACCACACAATGAAATTATTACGCTACGGTAAAGCAGGACAAGAAAAACCAGGATTACTTGATAACGATAATTGTATTCGAGATCTCTCAAGTATTATTCCTGATATTGGTAATGGTAGTTTATCTTCAGAAAGCCTTCAGCGTTTAGCAAAGATAGATACCAAAACATTACCCTTGGTTGATTCAAATTCGCGTCTAGGCCCTTGTGTAGCTCACACAGGAAAATTCCTCTGCATAGGTTTAAATTATGCTGATCATGCTCGTGAAACAGGTATGGAAGTTCCTCGTGAACCTGTTCTTTTTTCTAAAGCTACGAGTGCAATCTCTGGCCCTAATGATGATATTGTTATTCCCCGAGGTTCCCTAAAAACAGATTGGGAAGTGGAATTGGGTGTAGTCATCGGGACACCTGCAAGATATGTCTCAGAAGAAGAAGCGTTGGATTATGTTGCAGGATACTGCGTCATCAATGACATTTCAGAGCGTGCATTTCAATTAGAAGGAACGGGACAGTGGGTGAAGGGAAAAAGTTGTGATACGTTTGGCCCCATAGGCCCTTGGCTAGTCACAAAAGATGAAATCACAAATCCTCAAAATTTAAACCTCTGGTTAGAGGTCGATGGACATCGATATCAAAATAGTAATACCAAAGAAATGGTATATGGTGTTGCAAAATTAGTAAGTTATCTCAGCCAATTTTTCACACTTCATCCCGGTGATATTATTTCAACGGGCACTCCGCCTGGTGTTGGATTAGGGCAAAAGCCTGAACCCATTTATTTAAAACCAGGCCAAACTATCAAGTTAGGTATTTCAGGATTAGGTGAGCAAATGCAGAAAACCGTTGCTTCATCCTAATTTAAGATGGACATAAGATTATGGAAATTAAAATAACTGAACTTGTCGTAAAAGATATTCGTTTTCCTACTTCAAAGAACTTGGCAGGATCCGATGCGATTTTTACAAAAAAATGTTTCAGGCTGAGTTAGTGCCGTTGCTGAGTAAATTAAATATTACGGGAACTGTTCTTGTTCAAGCAGCAGCAACACATGCTGAAACTTTATTTTTATTACACTTAGCAAAACAATATTCTTTTATTCTGGGAGTAGTAGGTTGGGTAGATA
>DHXK01000157.1:13515-14174 GCA_002413665.1 Legionellales bacterium UBA5158
TAGTAGGTTGGGTAGATATGACTGCAGAAAATGCTGCAGACAAAATAGCTGAGCTTTCTTTAAATAAAAAATTCTGTGGCATTCGTCCTATGATTCAAGATATTGTTATAGAATCTTGGTCGCATGATATAAAAATCTTAGCAAGTTATCCCAATGTATATTGCAAGTTATCCGGGTTGCTGAATGAAGCAGAACCTGATGCTTCGTGGGAATCTATAAAACCTTATGTGGACTGTTTGTTTGAGTCATTTGGCTCACAACGCATGATGTGGGGTAGTGATTTTCCGGTGTTAAATCTTGTTAGTGATTATCAGAAATGGTTTGAAATGTGTAAGAGCTATATCTTGAAGTGTCACCCTGAAGGGTATAGGGAAGTTTTTGGAAGGGCGGCTGCTCGTTTTTATCAGTTAGAATGCAGGTCTACTGATAAATTGACATAATACTTACTCCGCATCACTGAAGTAGCTCACTGAATTAATATGATATCCTTGCTTTACAATGCTCTTTAATAGATCGCATACATAAAAGATGATATACTTTTGCTCATTAATTCCGTATCCCCTCCAAATGATCGGATAAGTATTGCCAACCCTGTATTGCTAAGAGGTACCAGGCACAAGTGCTTTGCTGCGTGCAGTAATTAAACTTGCCAATGACGG
>DHXK01000157.1:14474-14669 GCA_002413665.1 Legionellales bacterium UBA5158
GTAATTAAACTTGCCAATGACGGCATTTCATATTTTTTCTTTATACGATCACCAATATAGTGATAAAAGTTGACTGCTTGTTTTTTTGCAGTTTGCATAATCGTCATAAAGGTATCTTTTGATTCCGTTCCTTCTGCGCTCATAGTGTGAAAGCTTATATCACAACAAGCATTAATTTTTTATAATGGCGACCAT
>DHXK01000058.1 GCA_002413665.1 Legionellales bacterium UBA5158
ACAACTCCTTTGACAAATACCGGAACTGAAAGAGTTGGATTGTGTTCTATTACAGTGAAAATTTTCTTCAGGGATCCCGGTAAAAGATAATCATCATCGCCAAGAAATTGGATATATTTGCCTTTTGCTTTTTCTATTGCACTAATCAAATTAAGATCAAATCCTAAGTTAGCTTCATTTCTATAGTAAGAAATTAGCTGCGGATAGAGGGAGCAATATCTTAATACAATTTCCTGAGTCTCATCAGTAGAGCCATTATCAGAAATTAAAATCTCTATTTTTTTATTTACGTCTGGCAGTTGCAATAATATGCTTTCAATAGTTTCTGTAATATGAGGTGATCCATTATAAGTTGGAATAGCGATGGTTAATGTGGGTGTGTGAGTATAGGATACCATAAGACATTTTTATTAGAGTACATTATTTTCCGGATTATCAAGTAAAAAGAATTTTATTCTTAACCTAGATATTTAGCAAGAATAAGTTTAAGTGATCTAATCGTAGATAAAGAGCCGTTTAATTGAATTTATGAAGATTGCCATCGCAGAAAAAGTATGTACTCTAATGAATATATTATTCGTCGCACCAGACATAAAGATGGTCGTACACGAAGTTACATTAACGGCGCACCAAGCACACTGCAATTACTGCGATCATTAAGTGCTTTATTGACTAATATACATGGTCAGGATGAGCATCAATCGCTTTTCAAACAAGATACACAACGTGACATGCTAGATAAATATGCGGGAAATCATTTGTTAGTGAATCAAGTCACTTTGCTTTAACTCGATCTCCTAGTTTTTCATTAATCGTGTAAAATCCCCCTCAAACATTACAAGCAAAATAGACATAGATAACCCAAGGACGATAATGCTGATAGGTGAGAGCTTGCCATTCATACGAAATTATATTACGGCTGTGAATGAATTGATTAAACAGCGAAATCCAGAGAACGAGTTAACATACCTACAAAGTTTAAATCAAGAACAAGCTTGTGGGAGAGCATGAGAGGTTTGTTTAGAAATTATTTACTGAATAGCTGGGATGATTTATTTCAGGGGACTTAAAATATATATTCACAGCTTGTATTTGTAAGACCTATTAGAGAAATGGAGCCATTTGCGAAATTGATTGCAATGCGGAAAGTGGCTATAAATACCCCAACAACAGAATAATATTATGCTTTTTTTAAAAAAGTAACTTCCTTCAAGTGCTTTGAGTTTTATTAAATTCGGAAAGTAGTAATTGGTAAAATGCTATAGACGATGAAGCTGAATTAAAAAGATGCTGGTGATCCGCAAGGCTGGTTTGAATGCGATTGCTAAGGGTATCGCGTAGTTGCTTATTTTGCGCTTGTTCTACGGCTAGTGCTATATACTCCTCAAGTGTGTATGCAACCATTTTTTCATCCAAATTTAACTCCTCAAGGATTGTTGAGGCTAAACGATTGCAATATTGATCTCCTTTTAAGGTAACCATTGGTTTTTTAATAATAAGAAGATCATTAATTGAAATCGAACCATTATAAGGGAAGGTATCTAAGTATATGTCGCATGTACTAAGATACTGACAAACATTGTCTCGACCAGAAGTATCTAAGATGATAAAACGATTAGGATTAATGCTTTCTTTAGAACATACGCTTAAGATACTTTGATTTAGGCCGTGACTATAGATCTTTTGGCTCTCATTAGAATATGGCATAAGTAATATTCGGCTGTTTTTCACTTCGCGCAAAATTTTTGCCCATGCATGCAAAACAACAGGGCTAAGTTTCATTATATGTGCATTAGACCCAAATAAGATGTTATTTTTAGGAAAACTCAATCTTGCTTTTGATGTGTCATTATCACTATAACGATGAAGAATAATTTCAAATATATTCTTTGTGATTAATAGGGTTTCTGTAAATTGATCCTGCAATGTGTTATGCCAGTAAGGATGGGGCATAATAAAATAATCCATATTGGGAATGCCGCTGGAAACAATATCGCTAACATACATGGCTTGAACTGATGCTGCTCGGAATGTCAATATAATAGAAATTTCATTTAAAAACTTTCCACTAAGAGGTGATGTATTTATAAGTAAATCCAGGTGATGTTCACGAATAAGAATGAGAGACGCTGCTAAATCATTAAGATTTAGCACTCTTATATTACCTTTAAAATAAGGGTGTAGATTAAGAACTCGCTGTTCATCTTGTTCGCTCAATTCAAATACAAATAAAAATAATTCAATACTATTAGGTGGGTTATTTGTAGCAGAAAGGACTAGCTCAATTTCTCTGTTATTAGCAAGTGAAAATCTTATCAATCCGATTCTTTTTTTTAGTGAGACAGATGTTGAAGGAGTGTATTCAGGAAGTTTTAAGAGTTTTATTTCTTTTATTTTTATATATTCCAGCAGCAGTAAAATTTTACTATTTTGGTAATTACGTCGATTTGTATAGCCACTCAAAGATATCCCACCGTTTACGTAATATTGTAAAAAAGTAGCTAGTATTTCTCGTGTATTAAAGTCTGAGTTTTCTAGTAGTATTCGCATTTTCCGCATTGCAAGTTCTGACATATTCACATGCTTTTCATAATCACCTGGTGATGTATAAAATAGCTGTGTATTAAACAGAAAGCAGATATAAAGAGGCGCTAGATCTGGATGTGCCATGGCTTCTTCAAATAGATCTAGTGTATTGTCAAATTCGTAAGGTGATAGATAAAGACATGCAATAAGTAAGGACTTAGGGGAAAAACTTTTATGAAGATTTTCTTGGGCTTTTTTTATTAAAATATATTCGGCTTTTGTTTTTTGAATTGATTTATAAGCTGGCGTCATAGCTACTATAAAAAGATTTGCGTAATTTGATCCGCTCCAAAAATATTTCTTTAATAAATTTGAATCAAGCTTGATAATTACAAGTGCAAAAATATATCTAAAAAGTCTGAAACGAAAAATGCTTCTCTGGCTTTCTATTGTAAATGTTGTTTTGAAATTTAAAAAGCCATTATGAAAAATGAACTCTGGAGTTAGGATTTTAACAAAAAATGAAATGATCAGGCATAGCCACTCAAAATTACATTCAACTAAGTATTTTTTTATGTTTTTTAAATGCATTAACAGTGTAACCTTATTAAAATCTTGCACTTTATTACATCAAGCCGATTTGAGTATAACGTTATAAAGCTTACCGATTTTAAATACTTTAACATGATCTAACCGCGACTTCACGCTTGTTAGCTTAGTGCCAGCTTTTTTTGGTACATGATCAATAGTTCATTATTAACTAGTGCAGCCTTTTGGTTTAAGCATCATTAGCTATTATTATGGATAAAAGATTATTGTAGGGTTAGCAACTAGTAATTAAGTTACACACAAAATTTTTCTTCATTAACTTATTGCTGAAAATTCAGCTAAGAAGATAGTTTGAATGGCCGATGTTCACTAACAATTTTAAAAAGGTAGATATGAGTGAAGGGAGGAATACGGAATAAAGTAAAAGCCACGAATTATTTTGGTATTGAGTTATCTCTATGATAAAGTGCATAAAATTTAACGGAATGAGAACCTATGCTATTAGATAAGGTTGCTTATTATTTATTATAGCCTTAAGTTGTTAACCGCTGGAACTATATGTATTTAAATAATAATTTATTTTCAACAATGATTTATTTTTTAGTATTTTTATATATTGGTAGCATGGTAATTCCTCTAGTGGGGCCAATTAATGATTCACTGATTCATTTTTCATCCACCAGCTCAGAAATAAGAGATCATTTTGGTGGCATGGATCCTGGTTCGTTTGCGACCGGCGGTTGGACGATATTTAAAGATGGTTGGTTTGATTGGAAGACAGTATGGCTAATTAATCTTTGGCCTCCAGGGCTTATGATTTTAGAGGGGGTCATATTAAAGTTATTCGGTGAAGCTGCTCCCTTGGCTGGGATTCTGCAAGTGATTGCTGCATTAATTTTAGCAATTGCTTGGAATCTTTTTAGGTTATGTTTAGAGCTATTTTTATCACGAAAAATCGCAATATCTTTAACATTAGTTATTTTGGCATTTCCACAATTTAGAATTTTCATGCTAGGAGCTGATGCCGTTCTTCTGGGAGGAACCTTCGCAATTAGCTTTTTACTATCTGGCTTCTTTTTACTTATATTAAGCTATGCTAGGAGGAGTTTTAAGTTAGCAATTTTTTCTGGTGTATGTTTTGCCTTAAGCGCATATTTTAGAAGTCAATTCGAAACATTTTTCATGGTTGCTACTATAAATATTTGTTTAGTTGCACTGATTTTTTATGTATATAATAAAATTTATTTTAGATACTTTAAGTTAAATGTCTCAAATGATTTCAAATTAATAAATCCTTTCCTGATTATCATCTTATCGATTATTACATTTCATGCATTAACTATTCCATATAGGCTATATACTCATTCACGAATGCAATCATATAAGTGGGTTCAAACTGAAGACATCATCTGGCAACACAATTTCACAAGCTCTAATGATTTAGATAAGAATAGTGGCGGGTTTGTAAGAGTTGGAGGCGGCAATCTAGCTTGCATAATAGATAGTGATAAATGCAAGCAGATCAAAAGTAAACTAGATAATCATACTATCACTTCACCTGATTTGCGTAAGAGTGTTATCTTAACATTTTTACAAAACCCAGTGACATGGATAAAACTAAAGTTTCAGATCTTACCGAAATATTGGTTTATAACAATTAATAGTTTTGGTGCTTTAAGTCGTGTCGATAATATTAGCAGCTTGCTTGAAAATATGTTCTTTTTAGGGTGTATTCTTTTTACTCTTTTGTATTCATTCATTACCTTGAAGAATCCTTATTCACTAATTAACTATTGGATGAGTTCCTCCCTTTGTATAGCTTATTCAATAATATTTATATTCGCTCATTTTGAAGTAAGATATTTCTTTGTTCTGAAATTTTATTTTGCTGTAGCTGCTATGTTATGTTTTGCGCAAATAATATCTCGGCTTTCTAGCTTTAAATCAACTGTAGTTGTTAATAGTGAGCTGCCTGATGCGATCTGATAGGATTGTAAAACTTGAAAATGATTCTTTACCATCTTTACGTGATAAGATAGTAAACTTGGGTGTTGGAAAATACAGGTTACCAAATCTGTTTAATAAAGTTGGATCCCTATTTTCTAAAAGTAGATATTTAGTTTTAAATGTTTGCGGTCTTACGTTTATAAATATAGCCATATTTTTAAATCCATCTCAAGAATATTTTATACTAAATAGACATAATGCTACTAAATCAATAATAGAAAAATTAAGTGAAAGATCGTCTGTAGTATCACCTGGGTCTTCTCCTATCAATAATGAAAATCACAGCCGCACAAAACTTTGTATTTTGCTTTTTAATGATATTTTTTCATTAATGAATCCATTTAGTAAACGTTTTAAGTCACGGCGTAAAGAGTTAATTAAATCAGTTCTTGATGTGTTAAATAAAGAGCAGGCACCTAAGCTATTGTTGCAAGAGTCATCGATTTATGAAAATAAATTTTATCCTATTTATGGAATGGAAGTATGGTGTAAGAAAAAATCCTATTTAATAAATCAGTTAGGTTTTGATAAGCTTCTTATGCTCACAGCACCTAACTTTATCAATCCGGAATTAAGAGAAGAAAAGTCATTATATACAGGTCTCGTAAAGCTACCAAAAGCTTATCTAGCAGAGCTTGAAAATGTTACTATTTTTGGTGGAACTGATTTAGTCTTTGATGAAGAACGGCGACAAGTAGTTTATGATGAAATTGCTTGTAGTGAGCCATCATACTACGATTTGAAATCTAGAATTATCTTGGAACATACAGGGAATAGGGTATCAATAAATTATGACCCGTCTAAAGATAAGTTACGTATTAATGAAGCAATTCATTTTGTAAAAGATCATTCTAGAAATTATTTCCACTGGATCATCGAATGCTTACCTAGACTAGCTATTATCCAGAAATTTTCCCATTTAGACTCGGTACCTATTATTATAGATGCTGATCTTACTATGCAACATCTTGATGCTTTGAATTTAATTAATGAAGATAAAAACCCAATCATTTCGCTTCCGTTTAATCAAGCTTTGCATGTTGATAAGTTATATTATCCTTCTTCATTGTCTATAGTTCATGATAATCATTATTCACCTGTACGATATGATCAAGATATGATTTATTCACCACAGGCTATTAAATTTGTACGAGAGACTATTTTATCTAAAGTTACAGGTGATATTAAAACCAAACCATTTAGAAAATTATATCTTGTTCGAGATAGTACTCTGCGATTGATTATAAATTCAAATGAAGTCAAGCTGTTGATGAAAGACTTAGGTTTCGAGATAGTTGCGCCAGAATTATTAAGTTTTAGCAATCAAGTTAAATTATTTTCAGAAGCTAAAAGTGTAGTAAGTCAAGGCGGTGCATGTTTAGCAAATCTAATTTTTGCTCCAGCGGGCTGTAACGTTTTAGTTTTAATTAATAATAATAAGATAAATAATTATAATATGTTTCACGGATGGACTAGTCATTGTGGTATTGATTTAAAACATATGTTGGGTGTGGGTAAGCCATTTAATGGTACGCCTGGCATTCATTACGATTTCAGTATTGATTTGGATTTGCTAAAGAAAACGATTCTAACAGATTTTTCTTAAATTTTTTTAATATATTTAGAGCGTCAGCAGTTATCAGGTTGTCTGATTCAATCATGAACTTATAGCGGAATCCTATTTAATCCGCGCCGTCCTTGTGAGCGAAGCGCGGTGCGGATTAAATAGGATTTCGCTATAAATAAGTTAAAGTATCTTTGAGTTTGCAAATAGCTTACGATACGCTTATTTTTTAGACTAAAATATATGGATAGTCAATAATGATTGATTCCTCAGCTAAAATACATTCTAAGGCAATTATAGAAGATAGTGTTGTTGTTGGGTCGAATACTCGGATATGGGCATTTTCGCACATACTTCCTGATGTAATTATTGGTTCTGATTGTAATATCTGTGATCATACTTTTATAGAAAATAAAGTTGTTGTGGGTAATCGGGTTACAATTAAGTCTGGTGTTTATATTTGGACAGGTGTTGAAATTGAAGATGATGTTTTTATAGGGCCTTGTGTTGCATTTACTAATGATAAGCACCCTCGAAGTCGAAGTTACCCTGAAAACTTTTTAAAAATATTATTACAACAGGGTTGTAGTATTGGAGCCAATTCAACTTTGCTTCCAGGCATCACTGTTGGAAAATGGGCAATGATTGGTGCTGGCAGTGTAGTTACAAAGAATGTACCTGCATATGCTTTAGCTTATGGTAATCCTGCACGTATAGAAGCATCTATCTGTCGATGTGGAAAAAAATCTGATGTTAGTATTTCGTCAATTGATTGTATCTGTGGGCACCAATACTCTTTTGCAGTTGGCTGAAAATTTTATATAATACCGTTAAATCAATATATGATATATATAGGCGATTTCTGATTATAAACAATAAAGATATAGCCTCAGGTCATAGAAATAACTTAAAAGATGAAACGGAATATTATTCCTTAACAGGGTTGCGTTTTGTTGCAGCTTTATATGTTTTTTTATTTCATATACAAATTCGCTGGCCTTTAGTTGCTTATCCCTTTTTTAAAAATATATTAGAACAGGGGGCGGTTGGCATGAGTTTATTTTTTATGCTTTCAGGGTTTGTGCTGACTCATCGCTATTCTAAAGGCCAAAGTACTTATAAAGCTTATATAGTGAACCGTTTTGCAAGGATTTATCCTATCTATTTAGTGGCTGTCTCTTATACACATCTGACGCTGCCGACGAG
>DHXK01000131.1 GCA_002413665.1 Legionellales bacterium UBA5158
ATGTCCTTATATTTGTTTATCTCGATGAGTAGGCGCTGATAAAGATCTAATGAGGGTCCTGTAAGAAGTCCCTCGAAAGTGCCTAATTGTGCGTATTCTAAGCTGATCTAGCAATTTAATAGCTGTAACTCAAGCCAATTATCATGGCGATATGTCACTTTTTCTGCTTAGGATGACTGGTGGATGAGAATGTTTGCTCTGAAGAAAGCAGCGTATTTAATTTTATTTTGACTTCTTCTAAAATCTTGCTAACAGCAACATCATTAGGAATATATTTAATGTTAGTTATTTTTTGAATAGCAGCAGTTAAATCTGATTGTGTGGCGCCAACTTTAAGACATGCACTTAAGCTCGTATAAATATTCCCTAGCTCGGAAAAAGCTTCTGGTTTTAGTTCAGCAGTCAACTTATCAGCAGTTATGGTTGCCCTAAGATCTTGAATTTGAGATTGTTGATTTTCTGAAAGCTTAGATATTTGTTGTTCAGCAGATTGAAAAATAGATTGGTAAATCAATGCAGACTGCCGGCCTATAAGCTTTATACTTTCATCTTGATGAAATTTAGACTTAACGGCTTGTTTCATTTTTTGATAAATTAAGGCAAGCTCAAAATGTGCTTTTGAAGCTTCTTGAGCAGTTGGTTCTAATTTTAGTGCATTTATAAACGTAGCTTCTGCATTCTCTATTTGACCAAGAGATAAATATACATTCGCTAACTCAATTTGAAAAAATGAACGGGAAGCATATACTGGCAAAATATTTTTAACTTTCGTTAAAGCAATTAATGCTTGATCCGGTTGATTATTCTTCTGATACACTAGCGCTAAATTATAATAAGGTAAAACTCTTTCCGGTTGCAATTCTATATATTTATTAAAAGCATATATAGCTGAGGGCAATCCTATTTTAGGAAAAAAATTTAAATCTTTTGCATCTAACATTTGATCTATATTACATGCAACAAAATATCGCTCACCACCACGTAGTCTAGCATCTTCAAAGTGAGCAACAGATTCGGCTATTTTATCTTTAGCTTGATAAAGCACGCCCAATCTAAAAGCATATTCCGACATATTTTCTATCTCAGAATCCTGAACACCTTTAATATCAATACGACGAACCAATTTGAGAAATTCCTCATATGCTTCAATGAAATTGTTATCTAATAAAACTGCCTGTTTAAAATCATCTATAGCAGTTAAATATTCATGCCTATCTTTTTTAGACAAACCTTGTAGATAATAATCTCTAGCTTGCATTTTAATACCCCACTCTAAAGCTGTTCAGATAATGTTATACACGAGATTATACATCATTTTTTGTGCAAAAACGTAATGCTTTTGTGTCGAATTTGATGTATATATCTAAGGTTTCTATTGAATCGCCTATTTTATGCCTAACTTGGTACCTAACGCACTGATACTTAACTTTTTTCAATAAATTCAGGCTTTATTCGTTTAGATTTCGCAGACTTGTGTCGTTCGTGCAGCTCAATATCAATATATTTGTCAGTAATACTACTAGAGCTGTGTCCCGCATCATCTCTAACGTGTTCACGAGGACGAATTTTAACATCGTCTGAGATCCCCGTATGACGCAACCAATGAACGGTTACTGCTGCAAGCTGATCGGCTTCTTCATGCTGGTTATCATCGATTAATCTTGCACCTGCACGATCAAAGCATGTCTGTACTAACTCACGTATATAACGCGTGCTTTTTAAAGATTTACCATCATTATGTTTTGCGAGTAATGGCGTCTTTTCATTTGGTGAGGGCAGGGGAGGAAGGTTTAATAATTTACGGTATTCTTTTAATGCTTTTAACATCGCTGTGCTAACTGAAATTTTACGTTCTTTATTACCTTTACCCACAGTCAAAAACCACCACCGACCTTCTGAATCTCGATGGAAATCACCCATCGTGGGTGTCCAGCGTGATGTAGCTATCAATTCAGAAATTCTTAAATACATGCCATACAATGCATTCATAATAAATAAAGTACGTACGTATTGTTCAGGGTTTTCATTGGCCATCATTTCAGCGGTTTCTATGACATAACCCCATTGTAATTCCGAAAGCCTGCGTATGGTTGTAGCGGTTTGTTGTTTTTTGAAATATTTAGTTTTCTGGCGAATTAAAAGTATGGGATTAACCAGCGTGTATCCTTCTTGAATAAGATAATTATAAAAACTACTGAGCACAGCAAATACAACTTTAAATGATTTCTCAGAAAGTGCGTAGTTATCTTTATCTGGTTGTTTCCCTGCCTTTGTTTCAATCTTAGAAATTTTAACGACAAATGGACGCCATTTTGGGTTGGGCAGTCGTAACCCATTTTTTTCAATAAATCGGTTTTCAACTTTAACTGTGACCCATGATTTCAAGGGTTTCTGGCAAAAATCTAAAAATGCTTCAACGTCTTCTCGGCGAATTTGTTTTAGCGTTTTATTATTTTTTAATTGGCACCACTGGAGGAATCGTTCGATTTCCCTTCGATATGAATTAAATGTATCTAAGCTGCCGCGATAGCTAAGTAGAAAACTTCTAGCGTGCTGGTAGTCGTGTAAGGATGCGCCGCTAAGATTAGGCTTGTAGTCTTCATCAGCCAACATTTGCTGAAGGCCATCAAATAAAGGGCTAGGTATTCGTTTGCTGACGCTCATTTTATCTGGTAGACTCCACCGCCTGTAATAATAGTTACAGGTTATTAAGGAGGTATCTTACTTGAAATTAAGGACAATTACAATAAGCCATCGAGCGTATAGTCATGAATTGTAGACGTCTAAAGATACTCTCTAAAGCAGAAATAAATGAGCTGTATGACATTCCCCAATTCACCGTCAGCGAACAACAAGCCTACTTTTCTCTCAATAAGAAAGAACATAGCATCATGATTTCTCGTGGTTCGCTTGCATCAAAAGTCCATTTCATTTTACAGTTTGGCTACTTTAAAGCGGCATCACAATTTTACAATTGTAAGTTTTCTGAAGTGCAGAGTGACGTTGATTTTATTTTACAAGAATACTTTCTCAATGCAAAGATACGTAAAGATAATATCTCAAAGCAGGCTCGACAGTCTAACCAAGCTTTAATAGCTAATTTATTAGGCTACCAAGCGGACAAAACTGCGATTAAGGAAAAGTTATCTAAAGTATTAGAAACCAAAACACAGCTTTGCAATAGCCCAGTATATTTATTTCATGAGATAATATGTTACTCGGACCAGCATAAATTGATGCTGTTGGCTTACTCAACATTACAAGATTTAATTGGTTCCGCCATTACCAATGAAGAAAGCAGATTAGATACGTTACTAAAAAAACACGTAACAAATGACATTTCGAATGCCATAAAAAATATGCTAACCATGGAGAATGATCAATATATCTTAACAGCACTA
>DHXK01000248.1:0-6826 GCA_002413665.1 Legionellales bacterium UBA5158
CATTGCGCAAGTATTTCAATCACTGGTTTAGATTGAAAAACACATTCTTTACGCATGTGTAATTGCGCAATGTATCTGTAAGTATCTGCATTACTAAGAATGTATTTCAACATCGTCGAAAATTTATGATAAACAAACACCGGATTTTTTTCTAATTTATGATAAATAGAATTAATCTGTAAAGAGTATGGGTTAGTTGAGACAGGAACGAAATTTTTCAAAAGTGCTGTAGTTGATTCAGAAAGAATATGTGGACTATTAGTAGGCCAATAAAACGGTACAATATCTTTTATATGAGGGAAATGAACAATGTCATACTTAGTCACATCATAAGCTGTTATTGATGGTTTTCGAAAAGCAACATCAATCACACCATTTTTTTTAAAATCAAATAATATAGGCCAGAGGGACATATCAAAATCAATACGCTTACCATCTTTAGTCATATTATTTTGATGTAAATCATCTTCCATGAAAATATAACTTACGGTCAAACCGATTGCCGCACCTTTCACAATCCTATATTTCTCAAATTCAACTTTTGAAACATTATGTTCAACAAACATCTTAGTATAAAGATCATATAACTTTTTAGTTATTTTACAACTGTCGACAAATTGGTTGTTTTTACTTTGGGAATTGAGTTGAAATTTATGAGAAATTTCATCAATCTCGGCGATACTGCTAGCACTATCTAATTCAGCTAAGTGCTTGAGCCTATCATGAAACGACCTTTCTTCCTCATCTAACTTTTGAGTCTTGCGTTCAATCTCTATGGAACTTTTCTCTAGTACTCTAATTTCTTTTTCTATATTATCCAGCACTAAGAATAAATTATGTTTCGCTAAATGTGCAACATCAAGATCTTCTTCTTTCAAAGGGTCAACTGAAGAAGGCTGAAACCCAAAAATTTCTTCAGAAACCACGCCTTTAAAAGCTAAGATTCCACTTTTTTCTTCATAGACAGCTCTTGTATCTGGAATATAATCTGGCGCAATAAATTTGTAATATCCTGCATTAACGGCTTCTAATTCCGACAGATAGGACTCTGGAGGATTCTCTTTAAAAAACACTGGAAGCATTGCAGTTTCATTTTTTTCTATCGCTTTAAATACAGGATGAAAAGTAGTTCTTAATAAAGGTTTACCCATCTTAAAATTATCGATAGATTTGCTTTCTATGGGCTGTATAGGAAGAGAGACACTAATCATGGAATGGTCCAGAAGTGGACGCAAACTCACTGCAGATGCTGGTTTGAAAGAGGAAATGACTTTTGGAGAAATGATACTATCCCCCTTAAGGTTAACAAAACCTTGAGAAATAGAATCCAAATTCCTGCTGTCTGCTCGACTATCAGCCATAAAGCTCCCTGTATTCACTTCCTATCTTAGTATAGAGACAACTGAAGAGGAATCTTTATTTAAAAAGCTTAAACTTCAAGGCTTTATAAGTCTATAAATGAAAACATAATCCATTAGAAAATATGTCAAAAGCATCAAAAAACAATTAAAATTAACTATAACAACCTGAAAGTATTAGATAAATCTAATCCACCCTAAATTTCAATTCTGAAAACTAGCTGAATCTCATCAATAAAAATTGCCAATACTTTCGAAATTATATCTAACTCTAACTATAGAATATAAAAAAATATGCCTGGAAAGAATGTGAATATCTAAAACACCCAAAAATTTAGGTACTAGTTTCAACAAAAACCTTTACGTTGAAAACATAAAAAAATTAAAGCAAAATTGGAAAATGATAGCCTCTCTCTTTTCGCCTCTCCCAAAGGAAAGAGACGAAAAGCTACCAATAATTTATTCTATAAAGCCCATTAATAAAAAATAAAAACTCTGACTCAACATCGATTTAGAGCTCAATCTTTTCTTGTTCCACCAACTGTTAACGCATCAATTTTTAAGGTTGGCTGCCCTACGCCAACAGGAACACTTTGTCCTTCTTTTCCACAAATTCCTATACCAGAATCTAATTGTAAGTCATTTCCGACCATAGAAATTTTAGTTAATACATCAGGACCATTACCAATCAATGTTGCGCCTTTTACAGGTGCAGTAATTTTTCCATTTTCAATTAAGTAAGCTTCACTCGCAGAAAAAACAAATTTACCCGAAGTAATATCAACTTGACCTCCACCGAAATTGACTGCGTATATACCTTTTTTAACGGAAGCAATAATATCTTCAGGTATAGACTGTCCTGGTAACATATAGGTATTTGTCATACGTGGCATCGGGATATGTGCGTAGGATTCACGGCGACCATTACCTGTTGATTCAGCGCCCATCAATCGTGCATTTCGTTTATCTTGAATATAATTTTTTAAAATTCCATTTTCAATCAATACAGTGCACTGGGTGGGCGTACCTTCATCATCTATATTTAAAGATCCACGACGGTTTGGTAAAGTACCATCATCAACAATAGTACAAAGTGAACTCGCAACTTTTTCACCCATTTTACCGCTATA
Organism: Legionellales bacterium UBA5158; assembly: GCA_002413665.1. Taxonomy (GTDB): domain Bacteria; phylum Pseudomonadota; class Gammaproteobacteria; order DSM-16500; family DSM-16500; genus UBA5158. The sequence continues at coordinate 2,489 of DHXK01000248.1, forward strand.
TAGTGAAGTGCCTTTGCGATTAAAATCACCCTCTAATCCATGACCCACCGCTTCGTGTAATAACACACCTGGCCAACCCGGTCCTAAAACTACGGGCATCATTCCTGCGGGCGCATCTATTGCATCTAAATTCACAAGAGCCTGTCTTACTGCTTCGCGTGCATATTCAAACGCTTTATCATTATCCAATAATTGTCGGTAATCAAAACGTCCACCGCCTCCTGCATATCCGTTTTCGCGCCTACCCTTGTCTTCGACTACCACGCTGACATTTAAGCGCACCAAAGGGCGCACATCTGCTGCTACATGACCATCACTTGCCATCACCAAAATAGTTTCATATTCAGCCGCTAAATTAACGCTAACTTGAATGACGCGGGAATCTAATTGTCTAGTGTAAGCATCCACACGTTGCAGCAAACCTACCTTATCGTTTTCACTTAAAGAAATCAGTGGGTTCACAGGAAGATATAATTCATGGCCTGTGGTCCAACGCAATGTCTGAACAGCCTGCGTACCTTCTTGTTTCGTAATGCTACGCGCAGCAATTGCAGCTTGCTCAAGAGCAGGCATAATGATGTCATCTGAATAAGCAAAACCTGTTTTTTCACCACTCATCGCGCGTACACCAACACCGCGATCAATATTGTAGCTGCCACCTTTAATAATACTATCTTCTAATACCCAAGATTCAGAATAGGTAGATTGAAAATATAAATCCGCATTATCGATGGACTTCCCTAGAATGGAACCTAACACTCGATGCAACTGACTTTCTGTTAAACCAGCAGGATCTAACAAATCAGCGCGAGCTATTTGAAGAAAATTAGACATCTATTCACCTTAAAATTATTATTTATCAATATATTCTTTGCTACCATGGGGAATAATACTTTCACTATAAGCGAGTGAAGGATTTGGCATCGCGGTATCTCGCATGTGTATTTCCGTAGACGGATAAGGCGGTTGTATTCCATTCTTCTTGAAAGCCTCCCAAATAGCCATCAACACATCAGATCGCAAACTACTGCGCGATTTCACTTGACGAAGATTTACAAAGTATCTCACTTCAAGCTCAATCAATGCATCACTTAATTCTTTGAGATAGACTTCAGCTGATGGATCTGTCAGAACATTTGGTTCTTTCGCTAATACTTCTTTAATAATTTCTTGCACTTTAGGTGGGCTATCATTGGGATTAATTTTGATAGAAATAATAGTCCGTACTACATGATCTTTTGCAGTCCAGTTAGTAAATGATTTACTAAATATTTCTGCATTAGGGACAAAAACTTCTAAGTTATCCCATGTCCTCAATGTAATAGCACGCCCACCTATATGTGTCACTTCACCTTCATAAGTGTTAATAGTAATTGTATCACCGACGCGCACGGGTCTTTCTATTAATAATAAAAATCCGCAGACAAAGTTATTCGCTAAATCACGTAACCCCAAACCTATACTGAAGGCAAATGCACCAGCCACAACAGTTAGAGCTCGGAAATCAATTCCTAAGATTCGCAAACAAATAAACACCCCTACCACTATTGTCATATACTGACTGAAGATAGCTAAACTATTTCTTAATCCTAAATCTTTTGTGCGTGATAATAGTAAACGATATACAAATTCTCGTGACCATCTTGCCGCCCAATGTAAAAGAGAAAATATAATCCCCAACTCTATTAAACTGAGCACAGTGATAGACGTATTCAACATATCCACTAAATGATAATGCAATAAATTATCGAGCTGATTTACCACAGGAGATTGTTGATTCCAGCCATAACACATGAACAATACAACCCATGCTGCCAGAAATAATAAGATGCGTAAAACTCTATCAATAGGCTTTAAAAAGGCCTCAGTCCAGAGCCAACCATTTCCCACGTGACGAATTAATAAAGTAGATAACAACACCATGCCATCAATTAATAAGCCGCGTACAATTAAATAACCCACCAATATCAACAAGAAAATACTTTCATACCACGACATAGTAAGCACTAAATTAACATAGCCAAATAATCCAATAGCAGAGTTACTCAATAAAATTAATGGAATAAGTAATCCAAGCATCTGAACAATTTTTTTGAGATAAAGTCTGCGTTCATCGATATGCGGTAAAATTAAACCGGGAACAACGTCCCAAGACTTCAATAAAAAAACTGAGACAACTAAAAGAAAGAGTAAAAATAAACGATTGAAAAAATCTTTCAATTCATAAATAACGGGAAGTTGATGCACAAATATAGTTAGCGCAGTGACTATACCACCCATTAAAAATGTCCATTTGAGTCTATGATATAAACGTACATCATGACCCGCTCTATCGTGCGTTGTTTCAACTAAGCAAACTCGCGTTAAAGTAAAGATGACTTTAAAAAACAACCACACTAATGCTAAGTTAGTTAAAAAACTCGAGCTCTGAGAAGGAATATCAAAAAACTTCAGTAATGCAATAATATTTGCTATGACCATTATATCGATCAAGTTACGTCTGAGTATCAATATACTTAAACGTTTTAAATTGATATGACCAAATTCATGTTCTGCCATGCCCGACACTAACTTACCTAAAAATCGATTAGTATGAACAAACAACAATATTAAAGCGGCTTCTATTAATCCCAACAAAACTCCCATGCTCATCGTCATGTTTTGTAATGCTGAGAGACAAGCAGAGCTTAAACTTTTTATTACTTGAAAAGCTAAGGTAGGCACAAACCATATTTCCGCACCCAAACCAAACCAAGCTTTTGCATCTAATCCTGGCAAACCTTGTCTTGTGGATAATTCATATTTCAATGCTTGATCCAGCATCGAGTGAAATACTAATAATTTTTTATCCAACCCATTCACATTGTCATTAACTAATTGATATTGGGTTGCTAGACGAGTTAATCGAAATAGATCAGCTCTCTCTTCAGCTTGACTTTCATTGTCTTGCGTTAAAAATGCCTGGCGGCGATCTAAAATATCTATTCGATTTTTTAATAATTCTTTAACGCGTGTTAACTGCTTAGTGAGAACTTGAACTTGGTCGCTAGCTTTATTCAACAACGTAATCGAACCACTGTGTGAAATAGCAACTTTTAATTGTTGCAATTGATCTTGATAGCGCACAATCAACATTTGTAAATACGTAAAATTCAGGTTTTCATTCGCATAAAAAATATCTCTTTCAACATTGGTACTTTTAGGTTTTTCTTTACTTTGATTTAACTCACCATATAAAACATTGAGACGTTGCAACCAATAACTTTGTTGTTGCTGAAAATTAACTTCTGATTGCGCTTGTTGTTCTTTTAATTGTGTAATGATGTGTGTTTTTAATAAAACATTAATATGAACATATTTGGATTTTTGTAATTGTAAAATATTCTTTGCGATTTTTTCTAAACTTGAGAGATAAGTTGCGCGTTGTTTTTCAAGCACATAGAGATTTTTTTTATACTTCATCTCAGCATGAAGACCCGTGATGTTTAAAGCTTCATTACGTATCAGCTTCACACCAAAAATACTAAACACATTGAGTTGATTTTCTATTTCCTGAATTTCTTTTTCTAAGCGAACCAACGTTTGCTGTGATTCGGATAACTCGATGCTGATACTATCTACATTAGACTTTGCAACAGCCGTATCAAGTATTGCTTGGCTACGTAATTGTTTATTCGTGTAATTAGTGAGTGCTGCATCTGAGAGAGGAGTATCTTGCTGTGATTCCAATAAGGTTAACTGCTGTTGAGCTTGATCTAATCGATTTTTCAAAAGATCAGTTTGTTGAGAAATTAACTTAGTACTGTCAATATATAAATTATCTTGCGTAATAGAGGTAGCACACCACGCAGATGAACTTAATAGGAATAGACTAATCAGTATTATTTTAACATTCAGCAATTTTAACATTAAAGCTCACCTTACCATGAAGCATGGCCAACAATAGCAGACCCGGAAACGAAAGTATAAACGACCAAGCATAAAAATTAACCCACCCCCATTGTATCACCATGACGCCTGCAATTGGGCCTAAACAAACGCGGCCTATCGATGATAAGGCAGAAAGACTTGCATACTGAGTAGCGGTATAACGCTTATTACATAAACTCATTAAAAACGCCATGAAGGCAGCAGTACCCATGCCACTACAAAAATTTTCGATAAAAATAGCACCGACCATAAAACTAAAGTTTTTCCCGACCATGGCAAGAGCCATAAATGTCAGATTTGAAAATGCCTGTGCGATCCCAAAAAACATCAACGCTCTAAACAAAGTGAGTCGTATTAACAAAGCGCCAGCAATAAAAGCACCCAAAACAGTAGCAACCAACCCCACAG
>DHXK01000248.1:6871-12187 GCA_002413665.1 Legionellales bacterium UBA5158
AACCCCACAGTTTTGTAAGCCAAACCGACTTGTGTCAGAGAAAAACCCAACCCATGCAATAAAAAATTACTCATCAATGACAGGGCTAGAGCATCACCCAATTTATAAAAGATAACAAAAAGTACTATTATTCCTATTGCATCACGCTTCAATAAATCGCCAAAAGAATCTCTCACTACAGCCATAATATTTTTAGGTGGCGGCACGTCATCTTCAGGAACAGGGGCATAATAAGTTGCAATCGTAGTGCAGCCTATTAAAACCGCCATTAATTGGTACGTAAAACGCCAGCCATAATAGTCCGCCAAGACTAACGATAATCCACCCGACACTAACATAGCCATACGATAAGCAAATATATAATACGCAGACCCTATTCCACGTTCTGAAGGTAGCAATATATCTGTTCTATATGCATCAATAGCTACATCTTGTGAGGCTGATAAGAAAGCAATAAAGACGGCAATTATGCTAATTAAGACAGGCTGATGATTTGGACTTAGGGTGGCAGTGATCAAAAGAGCTATACATAACCCTATCTGGGTAATAAAAATCCACCCCCGACGTCTCCCCCCCTTTGGAGGAATAAATCTGTCCATGATGGGTGCCCATAAAAACTTCCAAACATAGGGCATTCCAACAAAAGACAATGTTCCAATAGCAATCAAATTAATGCCAGATTGGGTAAACCACGCCTGCAAAGTCGAGGTTGTTAAAGCAATAGGTAGTCCCGAAGAAAATCCTAAGAACAAGACCGCTAAAAGATTCCGATTGATAAACAATGAGTTAACCGAACGCTTAAACATGATAAACCTAAAAAATAGCCAAATTAGCTCATTATTTTACCATCAACTAGGCGGATTTCATACCCGAAATAATAAGTATTACCATAATCACATGTTAGCAAACGTTAATAGCTAGTTAATCCTAACCGTAATAAAATAACTTAAATATTGTTGAATTATAGAGGGTTATTTATGCCAGTTAGCGTCTTCGATTTGTTTTCTATAGGTATAGGACCTTCTAGCTCCCACACCGTCGGTCCCATGAAGGCCGCTTTGCGATTTGCATCCTCAGTTGACCTAACAAAGGTTAGCAGAATAAAAGTGGAATTGTTTGGGTCTTTAGCTTACACCGGCAAAGGACATGGTACTGATAAAGCCATATTACTAGGCCTAGAAGGACATGCGCCCAACACTATTAATCCAGATATCATCTCACCTCGATATCAGGAAATTTTAGCGCAAAATACTCTTAATTTAGCTGGCAAGCATGCTATTCCCTTTCAAATGGATGCGGATTTTATTTTCAACTTTCAAGATTTGTTGCCCGCTCACACGAATGGCATGCGTTTTTCTGCTGTCGATAAAAACAATCAATTGCTCACCTCCCAAATTTTTTATTCTATTGGCGGTGGCTTTATTTTAGAGGAACACGAAGCGACCCTCAGGCCTATGCCTCATGACAACCCAGACGTACCCTATCCTTTTTCAACTGCCAAACAATTATTGAAACATTGCGAAGATGCCCATCTGTCGATTAAAGACATCGTTTTTGCAAACGAAAAAAGTGTACATTCAGCTGAGGAAATCAATTCTCGTTTAATGCATATCTCAGAAGTCATGCGCGAGTGCATTAACAAAGGCATGCGATCTCCAGGAACACTGCCCGGCGGCTTAAACATCAAACGTCGAGCCCCTGGCATTTTAGAAAAAATGCAGCTTAAAACAATGCCCCAATCACACGAATACACCGACAGTATGGGATGGTTAAACCTCTATGCTATCGCTGTGAATGAAGAAAATGCCGCAGGTAGTAGAGTGGTTACAGCACCTACCAATGGTGCTGCTGGGCTTATTCCAGCCGTGTTGCATTACTACCTAACTTTCTATCCAGAAGCAAAACCCGAACATGCCATTGATTTTCTATTAACCGCTGGTGCTATTGCCATCCTATATAAAAAAGGAGCTTCCATCTCAGGGGCTGAAGTAGGATGCCAAGGTGAAGTGGGTGTAGCCTGCTCCATGGCTGCCGCAGCTTTAACGGGTTTGCTGGGAGGCACTATTTATCAAGTAGAAAATGCAGCAGAAATCGCAATGGAACATCATTTAGGTATGACCTGTGATCCCATTGGTGGCCTCGTTCAAATACCCTGCATAGAACGTAACGCCATGGGAGCTGTCAAGGCAGTCAATGCTGCACGATTAGCATTATTAGGTGACGGTCAACACTATGTTTCTCTAGATAAAGTTATTGCTACCATGAAACAAACAGGCAAGGACATGATGTCTATCTACAAAGAAACATCGCTGGGTGGCTTGGCTGCTAACATTCCTGAATGTTAATGCCTCTTTCTTAATTTAGCTATCCGTCTCATGCGACGCAAATGCCAAAGAGTAAAGATAGGGCCTGACAAAGCATAAAGAAAAAATATTCCAAACAGAATTTGAGGGGGATCAAGTGCTATACCCGCCGTAATTAAAACGACAAATACGACGACAATAAAAGGAACTTTCCCCTTTAAATCAATTTTCTTAAAACTATAATATCGTATGGTACTGACCATCAAAGCAGCAACAAAGACAGTCAACACAGCAAGTGGAATAGCTGTCAACAAACCTACTGAAAAATGGTATGACGAAGCTAGCCAAACTGCGCCAGCTAATACACCTGCAGCAGCAGGACAGGGAACTCCTTGGAAATAGCGTTTATCTTGATCATTCACTTGAGTATTAAAGCGAGCCAAACGCAATGCTGTTGCAGCAGTATACAAAAAAACTACCAACCATCCGACCTTCCCTAAATTAGATAAGCAATAGGTATAAACCAATAATGAAGGGGCCACACCAAAACTAACCATATCTGACAAGCTATCGTACTCTGCTCCAAAAGCTGTTTGCGTATTGGTTAAACGAGCGATCCGCCCATCTAATGTATCGGCAACCATAGCAACAAATATAGCAATAGCAGCTGCATCAAAATATCCCTTAAACGCAGCAATCACCGCATAAAACCCTGCGAATAATGCAGCAGTAGTAAATAAATTCGGCAATAGATATATTCCACGTGGATGCGTGGTTTTCGGTAATTGAGATTGAATGTTTTCGTTTTCCATATACGCCCTTGCTATCTTGCCTCAAATAGAGGTAGATTCTGCCTGAATTTCTTCTGCCCTGCTAGAGTAGTTACTAAAAACACTCTCTCAGACCTAAATGCTTGTATATAAAAAAAACAAATAGCCTATTTTTATAAACTTCTTAATGAAAGCTTAAGATAAAACGCTTAAGATTCACGCACTAGATATAACAAGAATAACGTTATTAGCATTTTCACGAGGAGTGCGCCTACTTTGAGCGACACAAGAAGCCATAGTTCACCCAGCTCAATGTCTTCAGCCTATTCTGCTTTGACTGATATTACTCATACTTTAAACTCTCCTGATATCCAAGCCCCTGATTTAGAAATAGGTATTGATAGATCCAATACATTACAACTTACTATTCCATTAATCGCTGCTGAGAACTCAAATGTTACTGCATTAAGAATTTTACATGCGATTAATGACAAAACCGACAGTATAGACTGGAAAAACGGACAAGAAATTGGCGTAGCATTTGGAGCTTTGCTTTGTGCTGCTTCTTCTGCTTGTACAGGACTATATTTTAGTACCAATATCGTCGAAGGGTTTTTTCCAACTGCCGCCCCTCTTTCAAAAACCATCTCAACATGGATCATTGCTACACCCGCTATTTTAGCGCAGTTTTCATTTTCCTTGAATTCGAATCTAACCCTCGGAATTAAAGTTAAACGTTACATCAACCGGCTCTCAAAAAAAGAATTGTGGCAACAAAAAAATAAAATTGCCGCACCGTTGGCTGTTGTATTACCTACCATTTTTGGGTCCATAGTCATGGGTAAGAATGCTTTTCAAGGTTCTGATGACGGGCTTATTTGGACAATTTGTGCATTCCGTGCATTAGCATCACTAGGTGCCAACATGGATTTTTATTTACAACGCAAAAAAAATACAAAAGGTCATAAAGACATTCCGGCTATACGTTTAATTTTAGATGCCCAAAAACGCTTAAATAATCTGGCTCAAAGTAATAGTGCAGATTATATACAAACATTAAGCCGTCACCAAATAATTAAATTCATTTGTGATAGAGATACTGATAATCCTCAAGCACAATTAGAAAATGTACTTAACAGTTTATTCGATGCCTTCCCTTCTGGGGCACAAATTTCGGCTCCTCACAGTGAATCTTCCAGTATTAAATATGTCAGTTTATTTTTGGGTGGCCTTGTCAGCTTAATCAATTGGAAAGCTGCCACTAAAGTCCCTGCCTTATGTGGTTTAAATGTCCCCACAGATCTGACAGAAGTGTATCGTGATCCAAGTTGGCTTTATTCTCCCGGGTTCTTACTGGGCGCAATCATTCTTGGAATCCCCTCGGCTTATGTCAACATGGCCATTAACTCCATCGCCTGCTCTAGACTTTTTAATGCATTGAAAAAAATAGGTAACAATGTCCACTCACAAGGCTTTAGTCATTATTTTGCTTCATTCACTTGGCAAAATTGGATAGTCCTGTTATTAGGTTTAACCACTTTTAGTATAGGATACGGCTTAAGTAATGGTGGCTCCGGTTATTTGTACCCCTTTATAGACACTGTAAAAGTCCCTAACGGAATTCTTGCCACTATTGTTTGTACAGCCATTGGTTTTATGTCACTTGATAGCTCGTTAAATCAAGCTAGTAACGTTTATAATCGACAATTATTAGAGGATTTTATAGCCCATGAGAATCCCGAGGCTTTTTTTAATGACCTTCTCCCTGAAAAGCAGCAAAAACTTGTTATATTAATTAATACATTTTCTAATTTAGTATTTGATTCACTGCTAGATGACTTTAATGCTTTAGACACAGACACTATTGAAAAAATATTTTCCGCTCAATTTCTTGATAAATTAAAACAACGTTTTCATCCTTCTATTCCTGTAGCAGTGTCCTCAGCGGCTCAACCTGTTCTTATTCCTTCGCAACCTGCTCTAATTAACTCAGCTCAGCCCTCTCAAATGGGTATATTTAGTCAATCTCATTCAGTCCCCCTCTCTATTCCACTACATTCAGGGCATTTGCCAAGAAATATTTCAACCGATAAGCTTAATGCTCCCCCCGAATTTCGGGAACAGATATCTCCTGCACCGTCTCCTCACCTTCGTATTTTTTCTCGCAGCCTGCCTAGAATTCTTGAGGACTCTACTGCTATCAAACCACCGCATCGTTATCGATCAACTTCACCTTAGACTTA
>DHXK01000191.1:0-3742 GCA_002413665.1 Legionellales bacterium UBA5158
GGCACCGCCCTTATTTTGCAAATGATTTGCTTTACCATATTCATAAGTTTGAGCGTGGTTTTACAGCGGCCATTGATATATTTGGTTCGGATCATCATGGCTATATCCCACGCATGCGAGCTGGTTTGCAAGCTTATGGTATTGAGCCTGGAAAATTAACCTATTTGTTAGTGCAATTTGTGATGCTATATCGTTCTGGGGAGCAAGTTCAAATGTCCACGCGTAGCGGTTCATTTGTGACTTTACGAGAGCTGCGTGAAGAAGTCGGTAATGATGCAGCTCGTTACTTTTATGTTATGCGTAAATGTGAACAGCCTATGGATTTTGATTTAGATTTGGCGAAAGCAAAATCAAATGAAAACCCCATGTATTATGTTCAATATGCTCATGCGCGTATCTGTAGCGTGTTTCGACAGTTAGCAGAAAAGCAAATCTCATTTACTGCGGAAGAAGGCTTACCGCATTTAAAATTGTTGACGCAAGCTCATGAATTAAGGCTGTTAACAGAATTAGCGAACTACAAAGATATTATTATGAGTGCGGCGACTTTGCATGAACCGCATCAACTAACGACTTACTTGCGCGAGTTGGCCAATGATTTTCATGCTTACTACAATGCCTGCCAGTTTTTGGTTGAGGATGCTAGTTTACGTGCTGCACGGCTAACATTAATTTTGTCCGTTCGCCAAGTGCTAGCAAATGGATTACAATTGATTGGTGTTTCAACGCCAGAAAATATGTGATGGCTAAAGATTACGCTAAATTTGTTCCATCAAAATCAAGGAAGCCAAAACGGAAAAAAAGGCTTGCTGGCATTCTTATTGCAATTTTTTTCCTAATGTTTGTGTGTATAGCGTCTGCGTATTTCTTTTTAGTCATGAAAAAAAATAGTGATGTCGCTCATCGTGGTATAGCGATACATGAGTTTATTTCTAAAGTCATTTTAGTGGCTCTGCACAAAAATGACAGTTTGATTGGAGCTACTGCTAAAAAAATCGCAAAAGCGGCTGAAAATTCTCCGCCTCCTGTTCATTTCGATTTCTACTCTGAATTGCCAAACATGCAGCTTACTCTGACTGAAACCCCTGATGCACCAGGTCCTAAAAACAAAAAGCCATCTACTCATTACCAAGTTGGGGTAAAATCCCGTTTAGCCGCTGCTGAAAACCCTGAAGGTGATTCTATTTCGACTTTAGTTTCAAAAGTTGCCATTTCAGCTTCAGAGGCAGTACCAACGCCAGTTGCAGCTCCAGTGATTCATCCTGATGAATTAACAGGCTTAATAGACGAAGAGGTAATACAAAAAGCACAGTATATTCTTCAGCTTGGATTTTTTGAAACTCAACAAGCGGCAAAAACTTTACAAGAGGCGCTGGTCTCGGTAGGTTTTAATCCTATCATTGTGAAAAATAGTACGGGCAAGCATGAGCTCTACAAAGTGCAGCAAGGACCTTTTCCTACTCTGCAGATGGCTACTTTAACCAAGAGCCGTTTGCAAAAAAGAGGTGTGACTAGCGTAATACAGAAAGTGAGCTAGCCTTGCAAATGCATAAAATACCCCCATATGTAAGTTTTAGGGCCTAAAAATGGCTACAAGTGAATAAATATTAAAATAATAGGAGATATAGGGTGGAACAATTTCGTGGTACTACCATCGTGTCAGTTCGTCGCAATGGTTTAGTGGTAATAGGCGGAGATGGGCAAGTGACCATGGGCCATACTATAATGAAAGGCAATGCACGCAAAGTCAGACGTTTGTATAATAATCGAGTCATTGCAGGATTTGCAGGTGGTACAGCTGATGCTTTTACACTCTTCGAGCGATTTGAAGCAAAATTAGAAACGCATCAAGGCCATTTATTACGCGCGGCAGTAGAGCTCGCCAAAGATTGGCGTACAGATCGCATGTTAAGACGCCTAGAGGCGTTATTAGCGGTAGCAGATAGTAAGACATCTCTTATTATTACTGGGAACGGTGATGTTATTGAGCCTGAGGATAATCTGATTGCGATTGGTTCTGGCGGTCCTTATGCAAAATCTGCAGCACAGGCATTATTAGAGAACACCGATTTAGATGCGCGCTCCATAGTAGAAAAATCATTGGGTATTGCTGCGTCTGTTTGTATTTATACTAATACAAATTACACGATTGAGTCACTAGAAGATTAATGTATCAAATAACAAAGGTGCGCCTGTTATGTTATTACGTGAAGAAAGATTTGCCGATAATCGAAGTACTAAGAGTGAAATGCATATGAAATATATGACCCCAAGAGAAATAGTCAGTGAGCTAGATAAATATATTATAGGTCAAGCAGAAGCTAAGCGTGCTGTCGCCATTGCTTTACGTAATCGCTGGCGTCGTATGCAGTTGTCTTCTCCGCTGCGCGATGAAATTATGCCTAAAAATATTTTGATGATTGGGCCTACAGGCGTAGGTAAAACAGAAATTGCTCGCCGTTTGGCAAAATTAGCGGATGCCCCTTTTGTAAAAGTAGAAGCAACAAAGTTTACCGAAGTGGGTTATGTAGGGCGAGATGTAGATTCTATCATCCGTGATTTAATGGATGTTGCTATTAAAATGTTGCGTGAAAAAGAAATGGCAAAAGTGCGCTCATTGGCAGAAGAAGCTACTGAAGAACGTATTCTTGATGCGCTATTGCCACCTCCTCGTGCAAGTTTTGCAGGTGAGCCTCATGAGGCTGCCCCTGTTGACAACACAACGCGTCAACTGTTTCGCAAAAAATTACAAGATGGATCGTTAGACGATAAAGAAATCGAATTAGAAGTGTCAGCAGCCCCTATAGGCGTGGAGATTATGGCTCCTCCTGGCATGGAAGAAATGACGAATCAATTGCAGAGTATGTTTCAAAATTTATCGTCAGAACGTAAAAAAATGCGGAAATTGAAAATATCCGATGCGCGTAAAATTTTACGTGAAGAGGAAGCGGTAAGATTAATTGATGATGAAGAGCTGAAAGCTCGTGCTCTTGAAAGCGTAGAGCAAAATGGCATAGTGTTTTTAGATGAAATCGATAAGATTGCAAAACGCTCTGAACAATCTGGCGCTGATGTTTCGCGTGAGGGTGTGCAGCGTGATTTATTGCCATTGATTGAAGGCTCAACCATTACTACAAAATATGGAATGGTCAAAACCGATCATATTTTATTTATTGCATCAGGTGCTTTTCACTATGCGAAACCTTCTGATTTAATCCCGGAATTGCAAGGCCGTTTACCTATTCGTGTAGAGTTAAAAGCATTAAGCACAGATGATTTTGTTAGAATTTTAACGGAACCAACGTCTTCATTAACCGAGCAATATGTTGCTCTTATCGGTACTGAAAATGTGAGTCTGACATTTTTACCAGACGGTGTTAAACGTATTGCAGAAGTGGCATGGCACGTGAATGAGCGTACTGAAAATATTGGTGCTCGTCGTTTGCATACGGTGTTAGAGCGTTTATTGGAAGAAATTTCATTCGAAGCATCTGATCAGATAAAAACAGAAGTGTTTGTTGACGCAGCTTATGTTGATAAATATTTACAAGCATTGGTTAAAGACGATGATTTAAGTCGCTACATACTTTAATGATGGATCAAGTTCCTACTCAGCTTATTTTGCATAAACTCACTAAAACGCTCGAGGTTGTTTTTTCAACTGATGAGCGTTTTCTTTTACCTTTTGAATATCTTCGTGTTTTTTCACCATCAGCAGAAGTGCGAGGGCATGGTGTGGGAA
>DHXK01000191.1:3861-18785 GCA_002413665.1 Legionellales bacterium UBA5158
GAAATGCAAAATTGGTACTAGGTAAACAAGACGTTGAGATTGTAGCAATAGAGCCAGTTGGGAATTATGCGATTAAACCAATTTTTGATGATGGGCATAGTTCGGGAATTTACAGCTGGCATACTTTGTATACCTTAGGTGTGAATTATAAAGCAAATTGGCAAGACTACTTGAATCGTGTTCAGCAAAGTCAGCAGTAACGGCTTATAAATTCTTTTATTTTCTTTATTATACTTGTTACGATGAGGGCATAATTTATCATTCATAAAGTAGGTACCCTCATGCTTCAGGAGCTTCATTTAGAGCTATACAACACCTTAATTCAAAAATCATTAGCAGCGGTGAAAGAGCTTCAAGAAAAAAGCAATAAAACTCCAGCAGATATTAAAAACATAGCGTACTACTACCAAACTATAAAAGAATCATATTTAGCTTCGCATCAGTATTACGTCACTCTCATTGAGCAAGCGACTGAAGTACAAACGTATGTAGAAGGGCTGAGTTTTTGTCATAGTAGCGTTGAATGTTTAGTTGATATTTTAAAGTATGCAAATGATATGTCAGAGTTCGTAACAGAAAAGTATGATATTTATCGTGAGATCGCAAAAACCTACGGTTATAGTGCACTTTTTCTGAGCTCGCTGGCTGAAGGAAAAAAAGAAAAAGGCGAATGGGGCGTTGCACTGGATTATTATAAAGACGTGATGCAAGTTAATAAAAAAGCATTTCAAGCTATCAAGTTAATACCTGCTGGAGGAAGAACAGAAGAAGATTTAGAAGATTTAGAAAATTGCACTACCGATATTGTAGGAGCCCTTGAAAAAATTTCGGCTATATTGAAATCTCTTCCCGTGAGTCAAGTTTTGCGCGGTAATTTTTTCCGACCGGTAACTCCACAGCTTCAGAATGATCACTCTCAAGAAAGGTTATCTAGAACCTTTGCTCCTTAAATCTTAAAAAGGATGTGTCATGAATCAAGAAGATCTCAAAAAAATAGTCGCTATTTCTACGCTGGATTATATAGAGCATGATATTGTTTTAGGCGTTGGTAGTGGTAGCACAGTTAACTTTTTTATAGATGCATTGAAAAGCGTAAAACATAAAATTGATTCAGCCGTTGCAAGTTCAAATCTCACTGCTGAAAAATTAAAAGCTATCGGTATTTCTGTAGTAGATTTAAATGCAGTAGGAGAAGTGTCATTGTATGTTGATGGTGCAGATGAAATTAATTCTCATAGGCAGATGATAAAAGGTGGTGGTGGCGCACTGACTAGAGAAAAAATTATTGCTACATGCTCCAAAAAATTTATTTGTATCGCCGATCAAAGCAAGCAAGTTGATTTGTTAGGAGCTTTTCCTGTCGCTGTTGAAGTTATCCCCATGGCAAGAAGTTATGTTGCAAGACAACTTGTTAAGTTAGGTGGCGATCCTGTTTATAGACAAGGGTTTGTGACCGATAATGGAAATGTCATTTTAGATGTGCATAATTTTAAAATCTTAAATCCATTAGAGTTAGAAGAAAAAATAAATAATATAGTTGGGACAGTGGCAAACGGTATTTTTGCAGCACGTACTGCAGATATATTATTATTAGTGACGGAGCAGGGGGTTAAGAAAATATAGTTTACGCAAACTAAAAATATTTTTTTTGATCGAGAACCTAAAATGAAAAATAAGAAATCGATTTATATACTCTGTACTGGCGGCACTATTGCCATGCAAAAAACGGTGCAGGGATATGCTGCAAACCCAGGCTATATGATAGAAGCCATGAAAAATATTCCTGAATTAAAAAATCCGGATATGCCGGATTATACGATAGAGGAATATGAACATCCCATTGATTCTGCAAACATGACCCCACGCGATTGGCAGAAAATAGGAAATAGCATTTTCAAAAATTATAATAATCATGATGGCTTTGTCATTTTGCATGGTACCGATACGATGGCTTACACAGCATCTGCATTATCTTTTATATTTGATAATCTCAATAAACCCATCATATTGACGGGATCCCAATTACCTTTATTTGAAACACGTAATGATGCACGAGAAAATTTAATTAATGCAATGTTGATAGCAAGCAGTTATGAAATACCAGAGGTGTGCGTGTATTTTAATAACAAATTATTTCGTGGAAATCGTTCAAAAAAAATGGATGCCAGTCACTTTGCGGCCTTTGCTTCGCCAAATTTTCCAGCGTTAGGAAAAGTGGGTATTGATATACATATTCGGCAGCAATTATTGCGGCCTTTAAATAGCAATAAGTTGATGTTGCAACCGTTTGTTGATTCCGTTATTTCTGTGCTCAGAATTTTTCCTGGCATGTCTAATGTTATTCTAAAAAAAATTTTGCAATCTCCTTTGCAAGCTTTAGTCATAGAAACATATGGATTAGGAACAGCACCAGAAGATCAGCACTTTTTAGAGATTATTCAAACTGCCACTGATTCTGGAATGGTAATCGTGAATTGTAGTCAATGCCCTATAGCAAAAGTAAAAATGAGTACTTATGCAACGGGTGCCGCTTTAAAAAAAGCGGGTGTTATCTCGGGGGGCGATATGACTGTAGAGGCTGCATTAGCAAAACTATTTTATTTATTCAGTCTGACATTATCAGTCGCTGACATCAAATTACGACTGCAAGAAAATTTGCGAGGAGAGTTAACAATCTAATTTATTCATTCTGTTAATTTAAATAACCTACGTCAGCAAACCAATATGCGAAAATCGCACTAAACTATTCTTAGCGTAATCTATTAAGCCAGGTTTCATCTTTAAATTAATTTGTTTTTAATTATTGAATCGAACAACATGCTTGCTGTGTAGGTATCTCTTTTGGGGTTGCAGGTAATTGTTCAATCACTTCCATTTCCTGTTTATGGACTGATATTTCTTTTTGTTTGAAAATAGAGGCCGAATGTTGCGAAATAAAAGGGATAGGGTAAGAATGAACTTGTTTTTGGAGGACAGAAGGAACTGGCTGTATAGAGATTGGGGCGTTTAGTATTTTTTTAGTTTTTTTAGGGAGCAAGCTTTGTAATGTTTCTTTTTTTAATGGCTTACTAAGAAAACTATTCATCCCGACTTGCTTTGCTTCTTCTAAAGATTCAGCACCCGTATTACCACTTAAACCCACTATCATACATGGATTATTTCCGAGTTTCTTTTCAATTTCTCGTAAATTAATTGTTGCTTCGAATCCACCCATAGGCTCCATGCATTCATCCATTAAGACTAGTGCAAAATCCCCTTTGTGTTCAGCAAAGAGCTCAACGGCTTGTTCACCATTTTCTGCGACTACACAAGTATAGCCTAATGTGGTTACCATCTTAGTCATTAATCGAAGCGCTATTTTCATATCGTCTACTACTAACACTTTTTTGCTATGAGTTTGTGGTCGTTGAGCAGATACTTCGATAGCTTTCAACATAAATACTTGTGTTTCTTCCAACGTAGGACGCGCAACTTGTAGGGCTACTTTGATACCTTCCAATTCAAGTTTTAATTTAAGCTCTGGTGAGTTGTTAGAAAGATGCGTTAAAAAACTTAAGTTTTCGCTATTGTGTTTCTTAATGCTGGTAGTCAGCACTAATGAGTTAGCGTTATTTTGCACTGTAAGATTGATAGTAATAAAGCTATTTTCTCGGGCGCCGTTAACTTCATGAGAGATTAAGTTGATAAATATTTGTTTTATGAATTCATATTCTGATTTTACAAAAAAATTGTCTTCGATGTCGCAAGTCAAATTTAGTTTGATATGTTTCATTTGTATTTTCAAAGTAAAAGAAGATGTAATTTCTTTAAGTAGTTTATTCAAATTAAAAATAGTACCAGTACGTGATTTAAGTTGAGCTAGATATTTTGCAAGGTACAAGCAATTATTAAATAATTCTAATGCATTCTCTGCTGATACAATAGCCTGGTTAGCTTTGGACTCCACTTCTATTAATCTTGATATATCTGCTTGCATTTTATCTAGAGTAATTAATTTAACTTCTGTCAATACAGATATGATATTAGCAAAGTAATTTCGTAATTCATGGCAGATAAATTGAATATTTTCTTCGGTATCTTTATGTCCGTCTTGCGTCACTAAAAAAGGATGGGTGTTATCTTCCGCTAAGAAAAATTCTTTTTCACATTCTGATGGTTCATCAATATTATCCCAAAATAAATTGAATGTTGATCCCGAGCCTTGCTGGCTGGCAACGCTGATTTCGCAACCCATTAGGTTTGTCATATGTTTTACAAACGACAATCCTAACCCAGTTCCACCAAAATCTTTTTCAGCCGTGTTAGTGTGCACTTGTTGAAATTCTTTAAAGAGATTGCTGATTGCAGCGGGGCTCATACCAACGCCTGAATCTTTTACGCTAGCTTGTAAGGATAATCCGTTTGATTTTTTTGTCAGTGTGATAGAAATATCGATATGACCATTTCTTTCAGTAAATTTTATTGCGTTAGAAAGTAGATTTGCAAAAATTGTTTTTAATAATTGAGCATCACTTTTAATCCATAATGAATCGGGAGTAGATGTCTTTTCATTTTGCAGAACTCCATTGAGTATCAAATTGACGTTTATGCCTTTTTCTTTCGCTCGACCAATGGCGGCCATTAAAATATTTTTTAATAATGCATCAAATTTAACAGGGGATGTTTTAACTTGATAGATACCTTTTTTAAGATCTGAGATGGACAATTCGTTATTAACCAATTCTCCAATTTCAGCGACAGATGCGTTGGCATAATTTAATAATGTTTCTAGTTCTTGATTTTTTTCTAAATACGGATTTAAGAGAGCCGCTAACTGCCGAGTTTGATTTTTGGCATTAATATAAAAAATGTTGCGCACTTGTTCCTGAAGAGAGCTTATCTGTAAGTCTTTGACTTTATTAGACTGTCTAAACATTTAAGACTACTCCCCAATTTGATATTGTATACATTATACACAAGCAAGCTTAAGCTAGGCTTAAGCAAATGATTGGAAAAGATTTTTCGGATGAAATATAAGAGTTTAAGGACAGATGCTCATTATGTGAGGAATTTTTGGTATACTGCGTCCTTTGAAAATTCAATGAATCAGGAGAGCAAATGCTGCCCTATAAAGTTACCAAAAAATATCAGCGCGGTGTCGAACAGTCAGTCGCTCAATTTCAAGACCAAGATGATGCTAAGCTTTTTATTGAAGCTAAAATGCAGTGGGATGCGACCTATAAAGTAAATGCGACTTATCAGTTATATGATTTTGATGACTTAATGGAAGAGTTTAGTCAGCAAGGGAATTCTTCCAATGAAGACAGCTCGCAAGGGCAAGGTTCACAGCAAAGTAGTCAGCAAGTATTTAGTCCTTCGCCTTTGCAGATGGCGCCTAGGCCTGGTGGGATACCTTATTCATCCTTTAAAGATGTTAAAGATTCAAAGAATGATGAGAAAAAATAATTATATTAAAAATATTTAATCATTACACCTAAGATATGCACACACTTTCTTTTGCTTTTCGCCTTCTCCCACAAGGGGAGAAGGAAAACTATCATGGCTTTAGAGGCCTATCTGTCACAGGATAATATATTAATTGCACATTATTTCCATCTGGATCAGCGCAGTAAAAGCTGCGTGTCCCGTCTCGATGATCTTTGGGTTCTGCTTTAATAACGACACCATTTTCGCGTAAGTACTCGCACCATATATCGACTTCCGCCCGTGAACTTAGAAAAAATCCGATGTGATCTAAGCGTTGATGTTTTGCAGGCATAAAATCGACAGGTGCACGATGTAATGCGAAGTTATCATTCCCAGACGTTAAATACAGGTTATCTGCATCGGGACGCCAATCAATTTTCATAGAAAGTAATTGTGTGTAAAAATATTCGCACTCATCGAAATGTTTAATGAAGAGTGCTACATGATGTAATCCATTGGTAGGTTGGGGTTTTTGCATAAATATACTCTTTTTAAGTTTTAATTTTTATCTGTTACTAAAAAATTATTTTTTCTAATTGATTGCGCATTTCGGTAATCACGGTTGCATAGTTGCTCTGATTAAAAATCGCCGACCCTGCAATAAACATATCAGCTCCGGCTTTTGCAACAGTAGCAATGTTATCTATTGTAATGCCGCCATCAACCGCTAATCTTATATTTTTATTATTAGCGTTAATTAATTTTTTAGTATTAGAGACTTTATCTAAGATAGAGGAGATGAACTTTTGTCCTCCGAAGCCAGGATTAACCGACATGATCAGTATCATGTCTAATTTATCCCAAAGATAATCCAAATGATTTAATGAAGTGGCAGGATTTAAAGCAAGACCTGCTTTGCATCCATTCTTGCGAATCAAATCCAAACTACGGTCAACGTGAAGAGAGGCTTCAGGGTGAAAAGAAATATTGGTAGCCCCCGCCTCTGCAAATTTATCTATAAGATGATCCACAGGGGTTACCATTAAGTGCACATCAATTGGTGCTTTGATGCCAAATTTACGTAGTGCTGCACATACTAGCGGACCCACTGTTAAATTGGGGACATAATGGTTGTCCATAACATCTAAATGCAAAACATCAGCGCCTGCTGCAAGAACTGCCTCGGCTTCTTCGCCCAATCTTGCAAAATCAGCCGCTAACAAAGAAGGCGCTATTATGTAATATGTCATATTTTTTCCTATTATTATTCAACCAACTTGGTTTCATACTACTAATTTTTAGTGTTTGTTTCCATCAGAATGAATATAATCTTCCATCCCCTATTTGATTAAGCTAAGGTAATATTTTGCGAATTTTATATACGATACTGTTTTATTTGGTATTGCCATTTGTTTTGATGCGGCTACTCTGGCGCTCATACCGCTTGCCCGAATACCGTAAACGGATTAAGGAGCGTTTTGGATTTTGCCCCTATCATTTAGATCAGTGTATTTGGATTCATGCAGTCTCTCTTGGTGAAAGTATAGCGGTGACGCCATTAATTAAAGCACTTAAAGAGCTATATCCTCAGATACCTATTCTTGTGACCAATATGACACCTACGGGTGCCGCGCACATAAAGACTACGTTTGGTGACACGGTAAAACAAGTTTATGTGCCTTATGATTTGCCCTGTTTTCTTCAACGTTTTTTAAAGCGTACACATCCTCTCATTGCTATCGTGGTAGAAACCGAGTTATGGCCTAATTTATTTTTTGTCTGTCAAAAAAATCAGATTCCCATTTTTGTCGTCAATGCGCGTCTATCAGAAAAATCAGCTGCTGGTTATCAACGTTTTAAAGGTTTAACAAAACAAATGCTAAATAATGTTCACACAATCGCTGTACAGTCACAGGCAGAATTGCAACGCTTTCTTGATTTAGGATTGGAGAGTAAAAAAGCTTTTGTCAGTGGAAGTATAAAATTTGATGTTGAATTGCCAGAAAATTTAATTTTAAAACGTAAAGCCTTGCGTGAAAAATTAGGCGCAGACCGGCCTGTCTGGATAGCTGCAAGTACACATGCAGGAGAAGAAGAAATTGTATTGGCAGCGCAAAAAAAGGTTTGTCATATTTTCCAAACAGCTTTATTGATTTTAGTTCCGCGTCATCCTGATCGCTTTAACGCAGTTTTTACCTTGGCCCAGTTACAACATTTTCGGATTAAAAAACGAAGTGCAAATGATAATGATTTATCTACAACAGAAATTTATTTAGGTGATTCTGTCGGTGAAATGATGTTGTTCTATGCGGCAAGTGATGTTGCATTTGTTGCAGGAAGTTTTGCTGCAATTGGTGGCCACAATATGTTAGAAGCAGCTGTATTAAGTAAACCTATTGTGACGGGACCACAGCTTCATAATTTTGCTGAAATCAGTAAAATGTTGTTAGAAAAAAAGGGCATGTGTAAAGTGCGAGATGCTGGAGAATTAGCAGACACCCTCATAAAACTTTTCAAAGATGATAAGTATCTTAAAGGAATGGGTAAGAATGCTGAATCAGTGGTTGCCAGTAATCGTGGATCATTAGCAAAACAACTCGCTCAGGCTAAGGCAATTATTGATGTTCAGCTCAACAAATAATTATTTAAAAATAATAACAAATGTTTGTGTTTTGATTCTTGTCTGTTTACTTATGCAGCCTAGTTACGCCG
Source organism: Legionellales bacterium UBA5158 (assembly GCA_002413665.1). Classification (GTDB taxonomy): domain Bacteria; phylum Pseudomonadota; class Gammaproteobacteria; order DSM-16500; family DSM-16500; genus UBA5158. Next base: position 11,980 of record DHXK01000191.1, read on the forward strand.
ATAAACGTAAATTTATTATTGACACTGATGTGGGTGTCGATGATGCCATGGCAATGCTGTATTTACTGAAACGTCCTGACATTACAGTTCTTGCTATCACAATTGCAAGTGATGGTAATGCACATTGTTCGCCTGCATTTTCTAATACTTTAGGCTTGTTATCGCTACTCAAAATAAAAAATATTCCTGTTGCTTGTGGCCCTAGTTTCCCTATGCGAGGCCATCGACATTTTCCTAAAAGTGTACTTCTAGAATCCGATACACTGGCAGGTGCTGCGCATTTGTTACCGAAAAACATGCAGTCCGCATCACATGATGCAGTTAATTTATTAGTGCGTACTTTACATGAATCTACCCAACCCGTTTCTATTTTAGCAATAGGACCCTTAACTAATATTGCTGAAGCTCTTTTAAAAGATCCTTCTATCAAAAATAAAATTTCAATGATTTACTTAATGGGTGGAGCCATCGATGTTTCAGGAAATTTAAAAATCGTAGACCCTCATTTAAAAAATTCCGTAGCAGAATGGAATATTTATTTGGATCCAATGGCTGCGGCAAGAGTGTTTCAATCTGGCATTTCTATTACTTTGGTTCCTTTAGATTTAACACAGCAAATGCCAGTAGATGAAAATTTTTATCACCAACTACAAAAAACTCATGACACGGCAGAAGCTAATTTTGTTTTTGAATTATTAGAACATAACAAAGAGATGTTGCGAAATAAGCAATGGTATTTTTGGGATCCTTTGGCGGCTGTTATTGCTAGTGATGAATCATTTACTACTTTTAGTAAAAAATTATTAATCATAAAGCAAGAGCCAGAATCCTTAGTGGGGGCCACTCAAATTGATAATGCCAACGGTGCTTCAATAAGAGTAGCCGAAAAAATTAACCGCTCACGTTTTATAAAACAATTTTTAAAGTCGTTAAATTAATCAAAATTCTTTATAGTGCCTCTCTATTTTAAAAGTACTATTTAGACGTTTTCAACAATACTAGGTTGAATATAATTTTCTTCTTCATTTTCAACGTGAATGAAATTCACTGGTTTCACTTTGGGTGAGCGAGCAAAATCTGCCGGTGCAATAAATCCTAAAGAATCATATTCAACTTCAACTCCTATCGATTTAAAACAAACATAGGCGAATTCCGAGCAGATGAATTCTCGCGTGGGTAATGCATCAGGATGAGTGAGATTTAATCCAATATTATTCATGCTAATGCGGGTCATGATGCGTAATATTTCTTGTGTGCCGTAAGGGTAACCTAATAATCCGGTCGCATAATGAGATAAGTTAATTATGTTTTCCGGCTTGACATCAGCATGTCGGGCGACCATGATTTGTCCGGGGTAACCTTTTCCTGTGCCATTATAATCTCGCACATAACTTCCTAATGTGACTGCGCGCACGCCTATGCTTTCTACGCTTTCTAGTACGATGATTCTGTCAATGATATCCAGTCTTAAAATAAATCCAACATGGCTCCACATGCTTTTTGTGGTGTGTTGAATCATATTAGAGAAAGCGGAATTGCCAGAACAAAGTAGTATATCGCCAGATTGTATCTCAGGCCGTATAGTAGAATAGGTTTTCATTTTGACAGAGGGAAGTTTTTCCATTTTGCTCTCACAATGCTTGTAAGGTTCTTAACGTTAATTGTAAATCTTGAAATGCTTTTCGTTTATCTATTGGATGTTGTAATAGATGGTCGGGATCGTAAGTTATAATCAGAGGAATATGGGTTGCGCCGTATTCATGAACTTTATCGCGGAATAGATCTAACGACGAGGGGCTATTTAATAAATATTGAGCAGCGGCATTGCCCATCGCTAATAACACTTGAGGCATAGCTGAGCTAATTTGCTGGCCTAGAGCGACATGCACAGAAGTTATACAGAGGTTGTCAATCTCTAATACCTGTAGCATTTTATATAGCAATTGTCCTGCAGGAGTTTTATCATCCGGCGAAGTGCCAATGACCATCAGTTTAAGAGCCGAGGGAGCTTTTTTCAGCTGCCAGCTTTGTATGCCCATCGCTTGCAAATAATCTAGCTGTTGAGTGTTCATGGCGGTTTCAAGGTTGTTATAGATGGGATATTAGAATAATCGCATTGCTAAAATTAGCAAGCAGCGTAATGCTTGTTTATGGCTTATAATAGCCCTAATTGCAAAATGAGGAAATAATAATGGAAAATATAGCTGTCTATCCAGGCACCTTTGACCCTATTACTTATGGGCATGTCGATTTGGTAGATCGTGCTGCTCGTATGTTTGACAGAGTTATCGTGGCTATTGCTCCAAATTCTGCCAAAGGGCCTTTGTTTACACTGGAAGAACGAGTAGGCTTAGCAAAAGTTGTTTTAGCAACCTATAAAAATGTAGAAGTGCAGGGTTTTGAATCATTATTGACAGATTTTGCCACTCAACAAGGTGCAAATATTTTGCTGCGCGGTTTGCGAGCTGTTTCTGATTTTGATTATGAGTTCCAACTTGCCAGCATGAATCGATGTCTAGCGCCTGCCATCGAGAGTTTATTTTTAATGCCAGCAGAGAATTATACTTATATTTCATCTAGGTTAGTGCGTGAGATAGCCGCCTTAGGTGGCAATGTACAACAGTTTGTTCCCGAGATTGTTTTCACTGCATTACGTAATAAGTTCGGTAAATAAGGGCTGGCCTATGTCATTAAAAATAACCGATGAATGCATCAATTGCGATGTCTGTGAGCCTGTTTGCCCTAACAAGGCTATCTATCAAGGTGAGTTAATTTTTGAAATTGATCCGAATCTTTGCACTGAGTGCGTCGGGCATTTTGATGAGCCGCAATGCGTAGTCGTTTGTCCTGTAGATTGTATTCCACTCGATACGGATAATGTAGAGACCAAAGAACAACTATTACTAAAATACACTAAACTCACCACGGATCCCCTAGCTTCAAAGTCCTGAAGTCCAAAAGTCATTGTAAATCTATAAAGTTTCGCGAGAAATAATAGAACTAACCTCACGCCTGTTTTTTGTTTATAATTCGCCTGGAATTTAACGTAGTTTGTTTGATTAGAAAAAGATGATGTAAACTATAACTTGGAGATCTTTATGAAATTGAAAAAAAATGCAGTAATAGCCTCGGTAGTATTGAGTGCGGGATTGTTGATGGTATCCTTAGCTGCAAGTGCAGGGAATCTTAGTCTTGCAAATAATTCAAAAAACGATTTAGAGTTATGTTTTCAAGATGTTTGTTCAACTGATTTTATGGTAGAAGCTCACTCCATCAAAGTCGTCCCTGAAGCCGTGTTTAATAAAGCGTGTGGCTATAATAAAAAACATTGCCTAGCACGAGTATATGTTGATAATTCATCATTTCGACAAATAGCGACAATTGGATTTGACACTGCATTTGGAGTTCAAAGTATTACAGGTGATTCGTCGGACTATTCAATTGGTGGAAGTGGATTTAATTTATTTTTAAATGGTTCTTGGATGAAAAAATAATATTTTTGTAGAGTTCACGCAGTGAAGAACTCATTAATTTACTGCGTGATGTAATAGACTTTAATTTACTAACCAACTATTAACTGCCACCAAGTCATCCTGACACAACGTTCCAGCTGCTTGTTTCAAGGCTAGCAAATTATTAACATAAGCATATCGATCAGCTGCGTAATTCGTTTGTGCTTCATAGACCTTTTCTTGTTGATTTAACACATTCACTAGTGTTTCCGTGCCTGCATTGTAACGTGCTTCTAATCCCTCGTAAGAACTAATAGTAGATTTGATAGCTTGCTTATCTGAATGTATTTTTTGGATGCCCGCAATAATATTTAAATAGCTTTGCCTGGTGCTGTTCTCTGTTGCCCGTATATTTTGTTCCAAGAGTTGAGTCGAGACTTGATAATTATACTGAGCTTGATTTGTAAGAGCGATCACAGAACCACCGGATGATAACGGCACACCTAAATTTAAACTCACGCTTTTATTTGTTGTATGCGCGCTGGTTGGGATAAATACTCCTGGGGCTGAACTATTGGAAAAACTTGTACCAATGCCGGTGCCAGCAAAATTATTATTATATCCGTTGCTATAACTACCTTCTAAATTTAACGTTGGAAAATGTCCTGCGCGTTGTTGTTTTATATTTTCCATTGCAGCAGTACTTGCAAATTGAGCTGCTTTTATCGACCAGTTTTGCGCTAAAGCAGTCTGTACCCATGCTTCCATATTCGCGGGACGAGGTGAAATCAAAGGAAATTTCTCACTAAGTTTTGCGATACTTGGATAAATACAGCCAGTAATTGCGCGAAGATTTTCTTTATCTATGGCCAAAGTTGTTTTAGCGGCAATATAATTTGAGGTTGCAAGATCAAAAGATGATTGCGCAGTATAAACATCTGTAATTGTTTTTAAGCCTACTTTATATTCTTGGTTAGCTTGATCAAATTGTTTTGCATAAGCTTTTTTGCTCGACAGGCTGTACGCTAAATTATCCTCATCTTTTAAAACATTAAAATAAGCTTGAGAGACTCGTAACATTAAACTTTGAATGGCAACATTGAGTGTTGCATCGGCTTCTTTGCTAATCGCTCTTGCACCTGATACAGCAGAAAATTTACTGAAGTCAAATACGGTTTGCTTGAGGGCTAAGGTGATGAGATAACCTCGTGAAGTTTTGGAAAGGAATGGTGATGCAACACCTGAAAATTGTTGTTTGTTGAGGGAGGGTCCACCATAAATTGAAGCTTGAGGTAAAAGAGGAGCTACATTCAAGGGCACAATTTGTTTGTCTGAAAGGCGTTGTGCTAATGCTTGTTGATAGATGGGATCGCTTGTTAAAGCTTGCTCATAAATGTAAAGTAAATTACAGCTTGCTTGAGCGTTGATGCTCAAACTTAAAAGAGCAATAAGCGTAAAGGCTAATTTTTTTTTCATGACGATTTTTCCTTGGTGGCTCGCAAATATAAAAATATATAGTCTATCTTAATGAGTGCGAGAGTTTGCAATCCTTGTGAGTTCAAGAGCCAGCTTCACCGCAGCAGTTAAGCTACTAGCATCTGCTGATGTTGTTCCTGCGATATCTAATGCTGTGCCATGATCTACAGAGGTTCGTATAATAGGCAAACCTAATGTGACATTGACAGCATCGTGAAATCCTAAAAATTTCACAACAGGGAGAACTTGATCGTGATACATCCCTAAAATAATATCTGAATTTTTTAAATATTTCTCCAGAAAAACCGTGTCGGCGGGCAGTGGCCCGACAACTTGTATCCCCTCAGCGCGCAATTCTTGTAAAGCAGGTTCGATAACATCAATTTCTTCTCGTCCCATATGACCGCTTTCGCCAGCATGTGGATTAAGTCCACATACTAAAATTTTGGGTGATGGAATATTAAATTTATTTTGTAACTCTTGTTGAAGTAATCTAATTGTAGTTAAAAGTTTTTCGTGGGTGATAGCATCAGGCACTTTCGCAAGAGGAATATGTGTAGTTAATAATGCAACTTTTATTTCATTTACCACAAATAACATAACGGAATGTTTGACACCACAAAGCTGCGCTAAAAATTCAGTATGACCTGAAAAATAAATGTTGGCGTCATTGATTATGCTTTTTTGTACGGGGCCTGTGACTAAAGCATCCGCTTTTTTTTGTAGACAAAGATGTGTAGCGGTTTCTATGCAGCGTATAACATATTTTGAATTATTAACATTTAGCTGACCAGGTACGCATGTTTCATTTAATGCTATGGGAATTATGTTTAACTCGCCTGATTGATGAGCGGTTGATTTTTTGGCTTCATCAAAAATACGAATAGTGATGGGCAATTTTAATAGATCCGCGCGCGCGCGAAATAAATCCGGATCTCCAACAATTATTAATTCAGCTGAAAAGGAGGCTTGTAATATTTTCAGCGTAATATCAGGACCAATCCCCGCAGGTTCACCTGGTGTGATCAGTATGCGCGGGAAATTTTTTTTCACTTTTTTATTTCTCAAGGTTCGTGTGAATAAAGGCTTGGCCACGTAATTTAGCAATCCAGGCTTGTGATTCTTCTTCAAATTTTCTTTGATAAAGAAGTTGTTCAACTTGCTTATGCTGTTCTGCTGCATTGCCAGACTTCTCGGAATCGCGTAGGCCACTTAATTTAATGATGTGGAAACCATTAGGCGTTAAGATGGGCCCCATTATATCATTTTGTTTCATATGCACTAATTCACTGGCAAAAGCAGAGGGAATTTGTGGCAGTTTACGCCAGCCCAAATCGCCACCTTGTAGTGCGCCTGCGCTACCAGAATCGCTCATAGCCGCTTCACGGAAGCTCATTCCTTTATGAATTTTTGAAAGAACAATGTCAGCTTGTTTTTTTGCATTTGCCACATCCTGAGATGTAGGAACATCAGGCAATGCAATTAAAATGTCTTCTAAGTGATATTCTTTATTGTTATAGGCTAGCCAAGAAGCTGATCGCATAAAATCATCTACTTCTTGTGGTGTAATTATGATGTGTGAGCCAATTTCCTGTTGTTGGATTTGTTGTAAAACAATCTCATCACGAATTTCTTTACGATAAGCTTTTACGTCCATGCCTTGTTTTTCTAATTGTTCATAAAGTTGTTTGACGGATAATTTATTTTGCGTTGCAATGTTGGTGATGGCTTTCTCCAGTGCAGCGTCATCAATTTTTATCCCAGCTTGTTCGCCTAATTGTAATTGTAATTTGCGGTTGATCAATTGTTCTAATACTTGTTTGCGAATAATGTCAGGAGAGGGGGGGGTAATATTGTTGGAAGCCATTTGCCTCTTGG
>DHXK01000191.1:18882-19997 GCA_002413665.1 Legionellales bacterium UBA5158
CCTCTTGGCTGTTTTCATGGCTTCGTCTAATTCGCTTTCTGTAATGACGGAATCATTTATAACGGTGACGATTTTATCTAATGATTGTTCATTGCTTTTTGTGGGTGTCACAGCGTAAGTAAGTTGGGATGAGCTGAAACACATTACTGACATAGCGCAGAATGTTAATAATATTTTTTTACTTGATGTATGAGTCATAAGAATACCAGTTGTTTAACATTAATAACTTTAACTAAATTTAAAAATCCTTTCCAAAGTTGGAATTGTAACCTGGGATGCTACTGCTAAGTAATTGGCTAGGATCTGCAAAGCCAAAATTACCTAATCCCTTTAATGCAAATTGCATATAAAATTCGTTGTTATATTGAGGGCTAGCATTGGGAGGAGCGAGCTTAATAAAGGTTCGTCCCGCAACAAATCGAACAGCCCAACAACAACTGTCGTATTGTAAACCAGATAGTAGATTCTGGAAACGCCCCTCGTTGATACTTTTTGTCACGCGGCCCACCATGCTCCACTGATTAATAATCGGCCAAGCAAAGGAAATATCAGCTTGCTTTAAGTTGTTACCCTTACTGTTTACCGGTAAGTTGGGTTGAATGTCACCATTGCGGACGAAATTATAACCTAAATTGATAATGCGTGCAGGGTCTGGGCTATATTGAACGGCGATGCTTTGGTTGGTCATTTCGTTAAGTTGTGTGTTCCAGATAGTGGTTCCACTGGCAGTCCAGCCTGGATTTAAGAGGTAGGTCCAGCTTGCTGATAAAGGGGATCGTCGCAATTTATTATCTTTAGGAAGTAAATCAGATGGACAATTATATGTGCATAAGGTGACTACTCGATTCCTAAAGTAAATAATTTCACCAATGCCTGCACGAATTTTTTCAACCCCGGTATCATTATCAATAAAGCGAGTAGAAAGCCCCAAGCTCACTTGATTGGCATCGCCTATTCGATCTATGCCGCTAAACCGATTGTAGGTAAATAATTGATCGTAAGTGAGCGTGGTAGCTATCGTATCAAATACAGGTATCTGGCTTTGATCGCGATAAGGTATGTAGGTGTAATAAAGTTGGGGCTCTAAAGTTTGGCGTATATCGTTACCAAATAAA
>DHXK01000253.1:0-251 GCA_002413665.1 Legionellales bacterium UBA5158
CGTTTATTTCATTCTTTGATTTTCCATTGAGAATAAGTAACACCTTAAGATATTTTTCTACTGCGCTGCTGGCCAATGTTAATCCTTGAAGAGTAAATCCATTTTTCAATAAAAACCGAGCAGCTATATAATCGCGGTAAGCCAGTACAATAAAAGAGAAACCTACTGCTTCCTTTGTTATAATGTTCGTTTTAGCCACTATTCGTCAGTTTTATTTATTTCGTCTGAAATTACATATTTGTTGTAGTACT
>DHXK01000253.1:460-3132 GCA_002413665.1 Legionellales bacterium UBA5158
CAGTATAACAATGAAAACATTGTGATCTCTCATGACCGAAACGCCACTCAAAATTTTGCTCTACAGTTTATAAATATAAAAACTGGATATAAACAAGCTATTATTCAGACACTCAGTTAGGGATCATTTTTGCTTAAAAAGGTAGGTCATCGTCATCTGGGGTTGTTGTTCCTTGAATTTCTGTATCCAAGGCAGATAACTCTTTTGTTAAATTAATTGTACCTGGTTCTACATTTTCAAACGTAGTGTCACCGCTCTTCCACTTTTCCGTTATTTCTTTGTAGTTGGGAAATTCTGGGTTATACTCTTTTAACCAGTTGTTTATAAATTCAGGATTATCACTATTTGGTCTTGGATCGGCATTGTTTATTTTAACTTGCACAGGTGTTCGCACCGCGTCGCCCATAATTATTGCGTGTTGTTGAGGTAATATTGGTAATTGTTGCAATATATCTTCATTTGCTGCTGATACTAATTGCCTTACGTATTTTTGATCTTCCGGATTTTGCAGCCTGTGTATAATAAAAGAATTACATTGTGAAAGAACGGTCTTAGATAATTCAGATGGTCGTTGACTTGAAACTAATAGCGAAATTCCATATTTTCTACCCTCACGTGCAATTCTCTCAAACATTTTTTTCGATATTGAAACCCTATCACCTTTATCTCTCTCTGGAATATAATTTTGCGCTTCTTCTAAAACCATCACGATTGGCAATTTACCCCGATTACTGTCAAATCGCGACACGAACTCCAATATTAGACGACCAACTAAGCCAGTTATAGTTTCCAAAACCTCAAATGGCAATAAAGACATATCAATAATGGTGATTTGGTTTACCTTTCCTTTTGTGACCTTATCAATGCTTTCATAATCGCATTGTTTGCTATAGTATTTTGTAAAAATATCTATATCAGCTTCGTTGTAAATTTTTGAAAAGTTTCCTAAAATAAAAGCCAGAAATTTTGCTAAGCCTTCTTCAATATCCTCTTTTTGATTTAAGATTAAAGGATTTCCTATTCTTTCATCTGTTAAATATGAGTGAAGCCTTAGTTTTAAGGTTGATATATTCTCTCGCAGTTTTTGTGACGAACCTTCACTTTGTTCTATTGAATCTTCAATATATTTTGAAATCAGTTCGTTAAAATTGAAGTATTTAGGCAAGTCAATTGAATTGCTCGATTTGATTTTACTTTCCTCCTTGCTATTTAAATATTCATTAAATGCAACTTTAAGGGCCTCTTGCAACTTCATTTCAGTAACTCTGTCACGCGCTTCACCTAATTGTTTAACAAGTTGCTTGATAGAATCATATTCAACAGTAATTTCATTGGAGAATAAAATTATTTCGTTTTGAGGGTTAAATGCCCAAGCATTATTAATCTTATGATTTTTTTGCATAAAAAGATCATCCGAATCACCTATTTTAGCTATAAATCTTTCATAGGACTTGGGGATAGAACTTCCAATTTCGTCAGATTGTCCTTCTTTCGCTAATCCAATGGCATTTTTAAATACCGGTGTTTGGGTTAATGGGCTCGGCTGAAATAAGTAATCCAAATCATCATAATTCATAAACCAATAAGGAACTTTCATGCCGGACTGGTCTATATGAAATGGATTAACCATTTCTTTTTTTGAATAAGTTACTTTTTCATTTTCTTGTTCGGTATTGCCTGTTTTTTCGTGGCCAATAAACGCCTTTTTATATTCACCATTGGTATCGAAAATTATGAAGTGAGCACTCTGTAAAGACTTACCATCATAATCATAATTAAATAAACTTTGTATTAACGAAGCAACAGTACAAGATTTGCCGGAGCCTGTATTTCCTAATATAGCTACGTGCTTACCAAAAAGTTTATCGGGATTTATTTTAATCTTATAATCGGTAAAAGCCGGTGAAGTTCCAATTGGTAGAAAATAGTCTTCTGTATAATCTAAAGTTTCTTTATCCTGCTGGTCGAAAATCATATCAAGGTCTTCTTTAACCACATACCAAACAGGATTGTCTAAGATTGGATAATTATAAACGCCTTGAAGATATTTGCCACCAGTTTCTAAGTTTCCACTTTCGATTGTACCAATCATAGAAGCCACCAAATAGCGTTCCGCTTTCGGCAATGTTATTGAACCTTTGCTTCGATCAATCTCGGATTCTTCCTGGATTTTAATCCTTGTTACAATTGCCACAATACGATCTGCGCCGACAGGAATTATTACATAAGAATTTATTCGGGCAATTTCGTAAATATCATGAAAACCGCTTTTATACAAACTTTTTAAATCATCTTCAAGTTGTATAATAACCCGGAAACTATCAACCGATATTACCTTTCCAATTTTTCTTTCTGACATTTTCTTTCATTAAAAAGGTAAGTCGTCGTCATCCGGCAAATCAACAGTCGGAGGAGTTTCTTGAACGGCCTCTATAGCTTGGCCAACCCCTATTGTAGTATTATCTTCAGCTTTTGTTCCTTCATCTCCATTCCTGTTATCATCTCCAGAACTATATATCTTATTCATAGTAGCAGCAACCAATTCATCCGTATTTAATTCCACTAAATCCGGCATTACATATTGGGTGAAGTAGAGAAAATCACCTAATTGAGATCCTTCTAAAATGATTATTCGTGGGTCATTAAGTTCTCTAAGCTTGTTTATATTTATG
>DHXK01000253.1:3240-3897 GCA_002413665.1 Legionellales bacterium UBA5158
CTATAAGGGTGAAAGACGGAATTGATAAAGCTTGATAAATAATATCATTTATATGGTCATCTGAAAAAGAGTACCCATATGTAAATAACACCGATTGAGATTGCGTTATGGCAGAAGCGAATTGTCGGAATAGCTCGGAATATGGAAAATCGAGAGTGTATGATTTTTTTGTTGCAGACGGATAAATCATAATATCTCCAATTAATGTTTGTTTGGGCTCGTCTTTTAATTTCCTGATCAAATCAATGGGATATTCTTTAATACCGTAAATATTCGCAGATGATGCAGGTGTCTTTACCCATGTTAAAGAACCGTGCAATTTATAATATCTAATTACTTTTTCAATCCGACTTACTTTTCCTTGCGTAGTAGAGCCGGGATAATAGATATCATAGTCATACGTTTCAGGTTTAAACGTCCTGTTTTGAAACCCTGAAAAACCGTCTATATAATTAACCCCGAGATTGTCAAACGCATTTTCAAATGCCAAATCATAATTGGTCGTAAATATATTAGCCCTTTTAAGATTAAGGGGGCGCTGTAAAACCTTTTTTACAAGCCTTTCATGGTAATTATATTTATTTTCAGATTTGGTAGCAGTCAAATTATCCAAGTCACATAGTTCAAATAAAGTTTTCTTTATGGAAGTGATTATTT
>DHXK01000034.1:0-305 GCA_002413665.1 Legionellales bacterium UBA5158
TTAGAAATGGCTAAAGATTATATTGCCGAACATGGCGGCATGATTATCTATCTCAATCAGGAAGGTCGTGGAATTGGTTTGGGTAACAAAATGTTAGCCTATAATTTACAAGAAACGAAGGGTTTAGATACTGTCGAAGCTAATCGAGCATTAGGCCTTCCCGACGACATTCGCAAATACCAAGCTGTAAAAGACATATTAAAAAGTTTAAAAATAGAAAGCATTAGACTCATCAGCAATAATCCTCGCAAAGTTGAAGCTATGGAAAAACTAGGGATAGTCATCAGTGGATCCATCTCTTGCAT
>DHXK01000034.1:595-821 GCA_002413665.1 Legionellales bacterium UBA5158
ATCAGTGGATCCATCTCTTGCATAGTCCAACCACAATCAAAACAAATGCATTTTTATATGCAAACCAAAGCAAAGCAAATGCGGCATACTATTCCTATTGAACCGGTTGAATCTGTTATGGATCAGAACCCTGCTTCAAAGAGGCCATAAGTTATAGCCTAAATTTTCACTTAGAGTTGCGAGCGAGAGGGTGGTTCAACCCATGGTGGGCACACTTCGCTTTGCC
>DHXK01000034.1:1060-16216 GCA_002413665.1 Legionellales bacterium UBA5158
GGCAAAGCGAAGTGTGCCCACCAATGGTTGAACAGGCTCTCGCTCGCAATGACGGGTCAACACTTATCCAGACGACCATGTGTGACCGCTTTAACAGTAATTAACTCCACTTTCAGATCTAATCTTCGATTTATTAATAAAACATCTGATATTTACTGCTCAAACAGTAAAATAATTCATCAACTTGCTTTCCCATGTCACTATCATCAAAAAATATGCTATATTACTGTTATGGCAGTAATTATAGGGCAAATCGATGAACACCCAAAAGATAGCGACTATGATTCGATATTTCCGCAAGCAAAGTGGCTTATCACAGCTAGCACTCGCTCAACTAGCAGGTATAGGCAAGACGGTTGTTTTCGATATAGAAAAAGGTAAAGAAACAATTCAGCTGAACAGCTTATTAAAAATTCTCGAGGTATTAAATATCAAATTAAAATTTGAAACTCCCTATGCAATGCCGGAGCATGATGATTTATGAGAAAAGCTCGAGTGCTAGTCAACAACAACCCAGCCGGCGTCTTAGAAGAATTTACGGATAACACTTATCAGTTTACCTACGAATCAAATTATTCCGGACCACCTGTTTCTTTAACCATGCCCACCATCACAAAAATTTACACCTTTAAACAATTTCCACCTTTTTTTGAAGGTCTATTACCTGAAGGCGCACAATTGGAAGCCTTGTTACGAAAATATAAAATAGATAAAAAAGATTATTTTGGTCAACTTATTCAAGTAGGTGCAGATGTAGTCGGTGCGGTGAATATTGAGGAAGTAATATGAAGCGCTGTCCTATTACTTATGAATCCATTCCTGAAAATCAATTGTATTCAGAACAAGGTTTAAAATTATTATCTACAAAAATAACTCACCTAGATCGTTTAAACTATAGCGCTGCAGAACAACGCGCAGAAGCCATTGCTCATGCAGGAAAAATGTCTGTGCAAGGAGTACAACCTAAGTTAAGCGCTATTTTAAGAATCACAAAAGGTCAATTTGAAATTGTAGATCAACACGGAAAATTTATTTTAAAGCCACAAAATGAGCACTATTTGCAATTACCCGAAAATGAAGCTCTCACCATGAGTCTTGCAAAAATAATTAATATTGATGTCCCCCTACACGGTCTACTTTATTCAAAAGATAACAGCATGACCTATTTTATAAAACGCTTCGATCGCATAGGTCGTGATAAAAAAATTGCAGTGGAAGACTTCGCCCAACTATCACAGCTTAGCCGTGACACAAAATATGATAGCTCGATGGAAAAAGTAATAAAGGTCATTAAAGATTATTGCAGCTTTCCTAAAATTGAGTTAGCCAAACTATTCAAGCTAACTTTATTTAATTTTCTGATCGGCAATGAAGATATGCATTTAAAAAATTTTTCTCTCATAGTGCGCGATAATAAAGTAACACTCTCCCCAGCTTATGATTTATTAAACACAACAATCGCTCAACAAAATACAAAAGAAGAATTAGCGTTACCTCTAAATGGCAAAAGAAATAACTTAAAAAAGAAAGATTTCTTAGATTACTTTGCTGAACAACAATTACAACTCAATAAAAATATTATCGGGAAAATTCTCACTGACATTCAAGATGCCAAACCTCAATGGTTAGAATTAATTTCTCACAGCTTCTTGTCCGCCGACATGCAAAAAAAATATCTCGCATTATTGAATGAAAGACTTCAACGTTTAGAATTAGACTAACGGAAAAATTATTCCTTAGGCGGCATGGGTGGGGTTTTTCGATCAGCAATATTTTGATGAATTTCTTTCAAACTATCACTGGCCGTAGTAATAAACATAAAAGGAAATATGCTATGAATAATACAAGCAAGTCCTGCAAAGGTAATCTTCAATCCCGTTAACATAGCATAACGAAAATGTTGACCATAAGTCTCACCTAACGAATGTGGGTGACTGGTAAAAAGGTTATCTGTTTCTTTAGGTTCGCTCATTTACTTAAAACTCCTCGATCAAAGAAAGCGATTAGAACAGCTCTCAGGTAAGAAAACAATATGATCCAATTTTGTGCATACCTATCGAATTTCCAAATCAGCTAATAGACTCTACAATCGGTAAGGTAAATAAAAAACAAGCCCCTCCAGTAGGGTTGGTTTTAGCCGTTAATTGTCCGCCATGTTTTTCTATAATAGAACGACTCACTGACAGTCCTAATCCGATTCCATAAGGCTTGGTGGTGCAATGAGGCTCAAACAAATAATCTGTATTTTCATCGTTAAACCCAGGACCATTATCACACATCGAAATTTCAATTAACTCATCATTTAACAATACACTCTCAATCACAAGCTTAGGGTCAGCAACTTGCGCATCCCGCATAGCTTCAATAGAGTTTCGCGCCAAATTTAAAATAATCTGTTGGATATGTAACTTATCTAGTTTAGTACTAGGAAAAACAGTTGATGATTCATAAATTAAGCTGATAGGAAATTCTGAAGTTTCAAAATTAATTAACGCTACCGTTTCATTGATAATTGAGTGAATATTCCCTAGCTCATAAGTGAAGATGCCCTTAGACGTAAAACTTTTCATCCTCAGTATGACTTCCGATAGCAACCGCGCCTGTTCTGACACTTTTTTTAAGGAAGATAACAGATCATCTAGACTAAAGTTATTAGTTTCTATACGACGTATGCATCCATAAACATAATTTTTTATGACAGTCAGTGAATGATTTTGAGTTCTTGAGATAGAATTAATTAATTCATTCATAGATTGCATTCGATCAAGTGCAGCCATTTTTTTTTGTTCTTGATTCCTAGACTCTTCTGATGATTTTTGATCAGAAATATCAGTGATAAAAACTAATAATTCTTTTTTCCCTAACAGCAAATTATAAATAGCTTTACAATCAATTTGGGCATAAAACTCTGGGCCAGTCCATCGTAATAACTTTAATTCACAGGTCTGAGCTGACATTTCATTAAACGCGCGCATGCAGCATTGCGAAAATACAGATTGATATCCTGCTAAAACATAACGAGAAAAACATCGATTTATTAAAGATTCTTTCTTTATTCCTAATAAGTTGGATCCCACTTGATTGACTTCAGAAATTAAACCGTCAGAGTCAAAAGTAAAATAAGCAATAGGCGACAACTCATACACACTAATAGATTTATCTTTAGAATACTGAAGCGCATGTTGCGCATTCATCAGATCTTCATTTTGCATTTCAAGTTCTACTTGGTGTAGATTTAATTCTTTTATGAGATGATAACTTTCTTGGTTTGACTGTTCTTTAAGTACTTCTTCAGCACGCCGTCTTAAATTTTTAAATTCATTGATGGCAATCATGTTTACTCCATTGTAAATAAAATCATATCCAATCTACTCTTTAAAAAATGCTAAGCGGATCTGAGAAGCACAACAAATAACGGGACTCTGATTTTAAACAGTTAGGCTATGTATAATATACACAGAGGATAGAAGATAAAAAACTATATTTTATCAGAGAATGAATTTTTTTTAAGTAATTGCATCATATCTTCAGAGCGCAGAGGTTTACTAAAATAATATCCCTGTATTACATCGCACTGATGCTCTTTCAAAAAGTCTAATTGGTCTTTTGTTTCGACGCCTTCAGCAATTATTCCTAGATTTAAGCTTTTGCCTAAATTAATGATAGCCTTAATGATTGCACGGCTTTCTGCATTTGTAACCAAATCACGGACAAATGATTGATCTATTTTCAATTCATCAATGGGGAATCGTTTTAAATAACTTAAACTTGAATACCCCGTACCAAAATCATCTATCAACAATTTTAAACCTATAGACTTTAATTCATTTAACAATGTAATGGTAGATTCAGCATTTTTCATCGCAACCCCTTCAGTTATTTCTAACTTAAGGCTTGCTGCATCTACCTTAGCGCTAATCAAACAACTTTTTATACGTTCTTTAAAATCATTCTGAGCAAAATATAATGCTGATATATTGACAGCGACGGGTGTAAATGGAAGATCCTCATCTATCCACATGCGGTTATCTTCACATGCTTTTTTAATCACCCAATTAGTGAGCGGGAGAATAAGACCAGAACCCTCTGCTACTGGAATAAATGTAGCAGGAGAGATGAGCCCCTCCTCGGAGCGATTCCAACGTACCAGCGCTTCCACACTGCTAATTTTTCCTGTTTTCAAACTAACTAGGGGTTGATAAAATAGCTCGTATTCATTTCTCTCGATACCCAGACGCATATTATTTTCAATCACTAAACGATCTTTAGCAGCATTATTCATATTTTTTTCAAAAAATAAATAGCTATTGCTACTAATATGTTTAGCTTCAAACATGGCTGATTCAGCGGCGTCTATTAATCTCTCAGGATCTGTACCATCATCGGGATATAAACTAATTCCGACCGTTGCGGTGAGGGTAAATTGTTTATTATCGACATCTAAATATTTTTGAATCACAGTTAAAATTTCTTCTGCCATATGGGCAGCACTTTGCACATCCAATACAGATGACATAATAGCTAAAAATTTATCACCACTTAGACGTCCAACTATTCCCCGCCCTTCAAATAAACCTTGGAGCCGTTTAGCGATTTCCTGTATCACTACATCGCCTAAAGGAAAACCCAAAGACGCATTTACATTTTTATAACGATCCAGATTTACAGAAAATAAAGCAAATTGTTCATGCGCCGCATTTGCAATTGCAATGTATTGCCCTAACTCATTATAAAGATGAGCACGATTAGGTAAATTCGTAAGAGGATCAAAATTTGCAAGAAAAGAAATGCGCGCAGCTGAAGTCACACGTTGTGAGATATCGGAGAAAATAGACAGGTAATGAGTAATTTCATTCGCGTTATTCTTAATAGATTGTATAACTAACCACTCTGGAGAAATTTCGCCATTCTTGCGACGAACCCACATTTCACCACTCCATTTATTTTCTGTTTGGACACATTTCCATAAATCAGAAAAAAAACTTTCATCATGCTTACCTGAACGTAGAAAATTACCAGACTGACCGACAATTTCTTCAGGCAGGTACCCCATAATATCGGTGAAAGCAGGATTAACTGAAAGAATAATATTTTTAGAATCGGATAAGACAACACCTTCTGTCATACTTTCAAGAACTGCAGAAAGAAAATGTTGCTTGAAATCCATTAGTCACATCCATGTGATAGGTTTTAAGTTATTCTATTATCTTTATTTTTTAGCTAAATGTCAGATTGAAGTCTATTATTTTTTTTGACTGCAAGAAAGATTTAGTTGGCTAGGTGTATCGCTATAGTTAATATGATGATAAACAAATATACCATCATCGACATTCATTGTCTGGGTTGAAAATTCTAAAGTAGCATCCATTGCATTCAACTTAGCCACACTTGCGTCCATAATACCCACTGCATGAACTTGATCTTGATCTATATCAATTTCACCCAACACACCATTAACCTTACACAGATAGGCATGCTTTTTTTCTAAATGTAAGATCCTAATCACTTCCTTTGATCCGGGTCTTACCGTGTATGAACAGCCCGTATTCATATTACAATCAGCAGCAATAGCAATCGAGCTAACAAATAATAATATCGTAACAAAAAAACCAGTTTGTTGTAATTTCATGCAGATCCACTAGGTTTAAGCGTATTTATGAGCAGATGAGCATGTTATAGCATCCCTATAGATAATGCAAAATCAGAAAACGTGATTGGCTATTTCTCCGAATACTGCTATAAAAGCACACCATTCCAAATCATGAGTACACCAACATTATGGACTCGCTTGCAATGAAATGCTTTTACTACGCTAGAAACTGTTTAATTATTTTTATTTATATTGCCTGTTTAGTACTAGGGTTTAACAATAGTTGTTTTGCATCCTCTGCAGCAACAACTCCGGACAGTAGTGACATACTGCAATATATACATAACAGCTGGCATGATTTAACACGTACTCCTACCAACTGCGGGACTTATCAAGATACCAAAGTGGCTAACATGCCATTTTTATATTTACCCTATCATTACACCATGACTCCCGAAATAAAAAAATTAAAATATAGTTGCCACATTAATGTAGCGAACTTACCTAGGCGTATAAAAAATATTGGAGATGTGAAAACAACTGAACTAGCTTCAGCAGGATTGTTGTATTTACCTTTTCCTTACGTCGTACCTGGCGGGCGCTTCAATGAAATGTATGGGTGGGATAGCTACTTTATTATTTTAGGCTTATTACATGATGGTGAAACTCAACTTGCGAACAATATGCTTAAAAATTATTTTTTTGAAATTGAAAATTACGGGACCATTCTAAATGCAAATCGCACTTACCATTTAAGTCGCTCACAACCCCCTTTTTTAACTTCAGCTATTTTAGCTATTTATAACAATCAACAAACCCATAAAAAAGCATGGTTGCAACATGCTTATAAATATGCAAAAAAAGATTATTTGCAATGGGTAAGCAAGCCTTTTCTCGCTGGAAAAACTACCTTATCACGCTATTACGACGTGGAAAAAGAACCTTTAGTCGAAGAGAGAGCTTATTCCAGTTACTACGAAAAAATATTAACCTATATACAGGAACATCCAGATATTTCTCCTTTTTATACCGACCCCAAAAATAAAAAATTATTAAGTAGTGACTTCTACCAAGGGGAACGCAGTTTGCGCGCTTCTGGATTTGATATAACTTCTCGCTTTGGTACATTTGGTGGAAAAACACATTACTTTGCACCTGTCTGTCTGAATAGCTTACTTTATAAAACAGAAAAAGATCTTGCACATATTGCGACATTATTAGGTGAGAAACATGAAGCAGAAAAATGGGAATTGAAAGCCACCCAAAGACATGCCGCGATATTGAAATATTTATGGAATAAAAAAACCGGTATGTTTGTAGATTATGATTTCGTTAATAAAAAACAATCTACCTATCATTACGCTACAACATTCTATCCGCTCTGGGTGGGCTTAGCCTCTCATAAACAAGCTGCTGCCCTAGTCAAAAATTTATCTCTTTTTGAGCAGCCAGGTGGCCTGGCCATGAGTGATCAAGATACAGGCGTGCAATGGGATAAGCCTTTTGGGTGGGCACCTATACAATTGCTTACCGTTCAAGGATTGAATCAGTATGGCTATAAAAATGATGCAACACGTTTAGCACAAAAATTTTATCAAACCATCAAAAATGATTTTTTAAGCAAACATAAAATTTATGAAAAATATAATGTAGTCAAACAATCATCAGCTTTTAGTATACGATTAGGTTATGAAGAAAACGTGGTAGGCTTTGGTTGGACTAACGCTACTTACTTACTATTTGACGATTTATTAAAAAAAGCAAACACTTCACATATTGCTTAATTAAGGCTTAAAAAAACGATCTAATTTTACTGCTTAGTGTCTAGTGATGGTAATGAAGATGATGAGTATTGCAAAAGAAAATGAAATGGCAACGTTGAATATTTATATTCTTTTTTTTGTCATAGCTTTTTTAATCATTACACCTTTACTGCCCACCAATATCATTTCTACCACTTCAAATGATTTAGCAAATCATGTCCGTCATATCTATGAATACAAGCTCGCAATACTTGAAGGCCAATTTCCACCGCTGGTGGCCCCCGAACTCAACGGCGGAATTCGCATTCCTCTTTTTCAATACTACAGTGGGACTGCTTATATATTTCCTGCTTTATTCAGCTTACTGGGCATCAATGAATATAGCGCTCTGAAACTAACTATTTTTTTACTCTCATCTTTTGCTGCTATCAGCCTATTCAACGCATTTAGTCTCATGCTTTGTGATAAAAAATCTGCTTGGATAGGTGCATTAACGTTTCAACTATTCACATTTTCTTTAGTGGATTTATACACGAGAGGCGCTGCAGTAGAATGGATTGCATTACAATACGCGGCCATCACTTTTTATAGCTTAATTGGATTGTGCAACAGTCTGCGTGATAAAAAATTGCATATTATAATGTTATATTTATTATTTTCAATTTTTTGTATGACTTTTTTTATTGCTTGTCATCCTATTCAAACGCTCTATATGGGTCTTGTACTGGCTCTCTTGTTATTGATATACAATCTAACATTAGACGACTCAAAATTATTCAAAATGAAACTACTAGGAATAATGGGGTTTGCTTTTTTAATCAGTTTAATTTTAACCAGCTGGTTTTGGTTACCCATTTTAGAAAATTTTTCTAATATTAAAGTTATACAATACGGGGCATTTTTTTCTGCTGATACCACACTCTGGACTGTGTTATTTCCTTGGTTTCATGAATCACAGTTTTTTCATTGGGCGCCGCAAGTCGGGGTGCATATTACATTATCTGCTTTATTCCTTACTGTTATGGTGCGTAAAAATAATTTATTTAGTAATTTAGTGCTTTTATTATTAGTGAGCTTACTTTTCATTTTAACTTCTGCATCTAATGTTTATCCTAACAGCTTATTGCTTTATTTATTCCATCCCCTACAATGGTCGTATCGTTTAATCATGACACTTGCAATCGTTGCAGCACTTACTGTTGCCTTAGCTGCGTCTCACATTTTATCTCACTGTAATCAGATTGTTTGCAAAAATTGGTTAGTCATTTTATCGTGTTTAATCATACTAAATTCTCTTCCTTATTTTTATAACACAATCAGTACAGCACATTACTCACAAACTCTTGCTAACATTAAATCTTTTCATTATTTTGCACCCAACTCAACAACAGGCTATACACTGGCTGGTATCAATTATAAGTCATTAAATTGGTTTCATGATGGAAAGCTAAAACTGAATTCTCCTCTCGAATTACCCAAAGAAGGTGTACCTTTCGAAACGAGATTGAGTCTGGATAAAATTTGTAATATAAAAGTGTTGGTCGATAATAATCAGACTCAACAATTACAACAAAGAGTGAAAGGTAAAACTATTTTGACTTTTTCAGTCTATCCTTCAGCTGGTTTAAATCCCCATCATGTTGTTACATTTCAATCCTCTTCTTCTGAATCTGCGATCATAACTGATTATCAATATCGTGCAATTGGTGATAAAAATTGGTTTCGCATTCCTGAAAATTATTACGTTGAAAAAAATAAAAATAATTTTCATGCGATTGCGATGGCCTATACTCAAGGGTTGTACCAACTTCCTTTGAGCTATTTTCCCAATGCGAAAATATGTGTGAATGGCAAACTCGCGCTACATCAATCTGCTGATAAATTTTTACTAGTGACTTTACTTCAACGTGGTTCAAACATTATTACTACTCAATGCAACATAAAATCGCAATAGCCAACTGTTTGATCACAATGCGCACTATATAACATTTTAAAACCCCAGCCACTTCAAATCATATATAATATAAAAAAAGTAACACTACTTTGGGGTCCCGAATTACATGCGTTTATTTAACAGATTTTTATGCTTCATAGTTTGTTTCATAAGTAATATCGCTATATTTGCAGACTCAGATGTCAACCCAACTACTCTAAAAAACTTTTCTAGCGATTTTTTTGAAATGTGCAAGTACCAACATTTTTCAGGTGCTGTATTAATCGCTATCGATGATAAAATTATATTTAAAAATGTTTGCGGATTGGCTAATCGGAATTTTAATGTAGAAAATACGTTGGAAACAAAGTTCAACTTAGGCTCAGTTGGAAAAATATTTACATCTGTCGCGATTGCTCAATTAGTGCAAAATCACAAAATTTCGTTAACCACTCCTGTCTATGAAATTACCTCAACATGGCTGCCTGCGAAAATTGCAAAGCAAATGACTATTGATCAATTACTCATTCATTCTTCTGGATTAAAAAATTTCTTAAAGAATACACGTTGGATTAAGGGTGCGGATGATGGTCTTTTTAATAATATAAACGATTACAAACCTATTCTTCTTGAAGAGGCTCTGTTATTTTCCCCTGGAAAAAGTCAGAGTTACAGTAATAACGGTTACATCTTATTAGGCGCTGCTATTGAAACTATCACTAAATTGCCCTATATAAATTATATAAAAAATGAAATTTTTAAACCGGCAAACATGCAAAATACTGACATCTCTATGCTAGATGAAGCCGTACCTAATCGTGCGGAGGGATATATTTATTTGTGTAATCAAGGTAAGTGTCAGTGGAAAAACAATTATTTTAACGCTACCTTTAGTGGATCTTCTGCTGGAGGAATCTATTCCACAATAGAGGATTTATTTAAATTTTCACAAGCTCTGCATCAACATAAATTACTTAATCCTGTTTTTACGAATGAGCTATTATCAGCCAACATAGTTCGCCCTTCCAATGACATCGCGGTTGAAATCTCAATTAGGCCCTACAAAGTAAACAGTATTGAAATACCTGAAAATTTCAGCCCCTATGGGTTTGCAGGAGCTTGGAATAAGTTTGGTTTGGCAGTCTGGGAACAACCTCTATTACTAGGACACTCAGCGGGAGCCGCTGGAATTTCTGCTTTTTTCGCCACCGCACCTGATGGACGCTACACTATCATCATTCTGAGTAATATCAGCGGCTCAGGTCCAATTTTACTCTATAAAAAGATCAGACTCTTATTAGGGTTTACACCTGAAATAATAAATTATTAGAAGTATTCATTGACACTTACAAAGTAAACGTTGTTAATATCAACTATTTCTCATCCTGTGATTCCTATTACCTGACTTCCCATTCATCTTAAAGTCGAGCTTACAATATGAAAACTGAACATTTATTGCCCAAATCCAACTCGTCAACCACTGTTGCTGACAGCCCTGCAGCAGCTTGCCAGAATGTCCCTATCGATATCCATACTGATCCTATTGCGACATTCTTAAACGAGGCTAATGAGGCTTATGAAAGAGAAAACAGAGACCTGGTGCAAATCCTTGGGCTCGAGGAAAATAAGTGGTTAGCTGAGATAGCTAGTCTCGCGCCGTTGCCAGCCCGCTTTAAATTGCGCTCCCAACATACTCCTGCGGTATTGTTCGCTTTAACTTGCTCAGTGTTAGCTAGCTTTCTTTATGTTGAAGGTGGCAAAAAATATGGCCCCTATTCAATCGCTGGCAGTGTCATCGATAACTTTACTCAAAACATGCTTTATAATATTTTGACTTATTTCTTCATTACGATGCCAGATCGCTCTTGGTCTCGTTTAATACCAGCAATCGGTTTTGCAATATTAGCCACCACCCCTTCGACTATTTCAACTTATGATTTATCCGAAGAAAATAAGCGTGAAAAAGCAATTTTCAATGCGCTAGGCAATTTATTTGGCAATACATTTGGGATGTACACAGCATGTAATCGATTCATAAATTATTTTACAAATAATCCACAAGCTCGCTCATTTTTGCATAGCAAGTTGCAAAATAGTTTACAAAATAATTTAGCGCTACATAACGGATTAGAACCAGTCCATAGCAATACCACCCTCACGACTGGCAACATTGTAGGCGTATTGATGGGTGTTAATTTAGCTTCCGCACATACAGGCTATATCTGTAATTCAAGCAGATACCTTGAACATTTAGTCGGTGATCCAAATAGCGGCATTGCATTAGGTGTGCTCTCTATGCTGCCAAATATCACCATTGCCTTACTTCTTTCAGGAGTAGATTTGGGAAGAACAGCAGTTAATGACTTGGCGGATATTTGCCAATATTTGCGTGGCAACAAAACAATTACTTTAAGCCCTCGTGAAAAGAAATTAGTAACGTCATTAGTCATAACCATAGGTATTTCATCCTGGTTAGCACTTTATTCTAGTGCTACATCAAAATATTTATTCCATGAGAAATGTGATTTAGAACCGACTATTGGTAACACTTTAAATCAATTTTTAACTTTCACATCAGATAAAGGCGCCATTTTATTTAATACCATTATGTCAGGCATAGCCATTAAATGCGGCTTTGATTTTATCAAAACGGCTTATGCAGCTCCGGAATCAACTGATAAGGAAGTCTATAAAGTTGCAGCAATGGATAAATGGATAACACAAGCACCAATAGAAAAAGTTGAAGCTATCACTCAAACATATTTTCTAGAGGAAGAAAAAGAATGGAGAAAACCACCTTCTTGTTTTACACGCTTACGTAATCGATTCTTTCCACATGTCGATCAATCACATTATCAATCTTTAAATGATGCACCATCAACTGAATCTAAGCATGAACCTGCTACGAATTCAATTTAACAGATCAGGTGGCACGGCATACCGTGCTACCTGTGATCACAACCCAGTTAATCATTACACCTCGCTTGCATGCAACAAACGGATAAGCTTATAATCACGCTCAAAGTTTAATCTACAATGGAATCCGCTAGTATTACGCCGTCATGAAGACAGCGATACTCTATCCTGCAAAGCTGATCACAGGGATGTATATGCAAGTCGCTTTAAAAATGTGTCGACAACCTTTATTGATTTTTATTTTCTTTAGTTTTATTGCTGCTACATTACTTGCACCTATAGCCTTAAATTCTTTTGCTCCTGACTCACCTGATTTATTGAACCACCTGGCGTACATCATTAAAGCAAAAAGCGCGCTACACGAAGGACAATTTCCCCTACGAGAAATTCTGTATGATCAAAATGGTTGGAGATACCCAGCTTTTCAATTTTACTCTCCCACGGGTTATACATTTGCAGCCCTAATTTACCAATTCTTATCTCCCTCTAACCCGTTCACAGCCTATAAAATTACACTCTGGATAACATCAGTATTTGGCTCTATTTATATGTATCGCCTCAGTCTATGGTTTCTAGAGTCTAAAGGAGCAGCTATTTTAGCTAGTGTTATTTACCTGACGACACCTTATTATTTAATCGTGATGGATCATATGTTTGGATTCACAGAAGGTATGGCCTTAGGTATATTACCTAGTGTTTTATACTATAATTTTCGAGGATTTTCTGCTTCTCGCACTTTCCATGCTTTCATCCCCATCGCTCTTAGCTGGTACCTATTAATAACAATACATCTAATTACTTTTATTTATAGTGCCCTGCTAATCGGCATTGTATTTACATTAAGAACGCTTCAAAATAACACGAAGTGGAAAGATTTAATTTACATAGGCCTCGCTTTTTTTCTAGCATGTCTGTTAGCAACGTGGTTTCTTGCTCCAATATTAATATTAGAAAAACTTTTTATCATTCATAAATCATTTAATTCTTTTACTCAATTACACACTCCTCTATTAGGTTTGTTTTCATTTAATGCGAATTTCTTAAAACCTGCAAACGGCAATTTGCACCTCGTACCTCAGCTTAATCCTGCTATCGGATGGACGCTAATACTCAGTGCAGGAGTTTGTCTATATGCCATCTTAACAAAGAACATAGTCGTGCAGTGTCGCATGAACCCATGGTTGCCAATTTTTATAGCAACTTTTGCACTAACATTTTTCCTGGTATGGACACCCTTTAATTTCTGGCAATGGTTACCACAATCATTCATGGTAGGACAATATTCGTGGCGCTTCTTGGGGCAAATGATCTGGATGGGAGCCTTATTGTCGGGATGGGCAATTTTACATATTGCTAATAATAAAATAGGGATTAGGCAGGTCGTACTAGGAACCTTACTTATATTTATTATGACCAGCCCATGGTTGCCTATTATCAATTTAAACACTGTCTCTTTGTCTAAGTTTTTCATTCAACCCTTTATTGTTTACAACCCTGATGCCTATCAATTAGATGCCCGACAAAATCCTAATTTAATAAATAATATCAAAAATTTATCGCTAGATGAGATAGTGATAAATTCAATCCTACAGTTAGACAAACCCTATATCATTCCCCGCCTTTTACTTAACTATAACGTAAAACCTGCTATTACATTGCAAGGAAGTATTCTGTTACCAAACACTGAAAACACCTTTCTACTTACATTAGTGAATGGAATCGTAATTGACAAACATAGATTAAAATCAGGAGCTATAGACTGGAATATACTTTTATATAATTTACCTATTCAATTTAAAAATCAAAACCTCACTATACAATTTAAAATAGACAAAGAAGAAGTAAAATCAAAAACTGTCATTACTGTAAAAAAACTAATGTTAACCGGTTTTTTCAACTCTTCAGATATCCTTAATTTAACTCAACAAGATTGCAAAATAATAAAAAGCTCTACCCTATGCAGCGTGAATGTGACTCCAAATATCAAACTAATTCAATTACCTATCTATTATTATCCAGGCTTATTAAATGTATCGTTAAATGATAACAAAATTTCTTATACCAGCATCCTTGATGAGAAACGCGCGATGACTGCAATCAAGCCTGAGCCTGGCAAAATAAATATTATTAAAATACGTTTCCAAGGTTTAGTGTTAGCAAATTTTATCAGTACTATCGCTTGGTATGGAATAATATCACTATCGATTTTTTTTCTTATACATTTCTTCTTAAAAAGGAAAAAGTAAGATGAAAATAGTTTTAACAAACTATCGCCATCCATTTTTTTTATTCATATTTTATGGTTTCATTGCTGCTGCAATTTTAGCTCCTCTAGCTTCAAATATCTATGCTCCAAGAAGCTTGGACCTTATAAACCATCTTCAGTTAATAGTTCAAGCAAAAGAAGCTATAGCAGAAGGCCAGTTCCCCATTAGAGAAATATCACATTATCTTTCCGGCCTTCGATATCCGATATTTCAATTTTATTCTCCCACTCCTTACACCATCGCAGGATATCTATATCGATGGTTTACCCCGTCGAATCCATACATCGCCTATAAATTAATGTTATGGATTTCGCTCATAGCTGCTGGAATATTTATGCAGCGATTAGCACAAAAATTTATAAAGTCTGAAACGGCATCTATCTTAACTAGTGTCATATATCTAACAGCACCTTATAATTTAATATGTATTATTCATATCTGCGCGTTCACTGAAACCATTGCTTTTTGCATGCTACCGGCTTTAATGTATTATATGCTTCAGTGTTATGAAAATCAGAAAATAAAAGATTTTTTTTTATCGACTGCTGCTTGGTATTTATTGATTACGACCCACCTCATTACCTTTATTTATACATCATTTATTTTTGGCATCTTGTTACTGTTGATTGTGTGCAAACATCCAAAAGATGCAGTGAAAATTTTAAGTGTGGGATTGGCTTATGGAGC
>DHXK01000016.1:0-1162 GCA_002413665.1 Legionellales bacterium UBA5158
GTATCAAAATAACATTAAACTTACTAATAACTATTCATCACTGATAAAAATGAGCTATTATCCCTTGAATCACGTCACTGAAATAATAAAGTCACATCAACATTCTCTACATGTGAATGATGTAATAAAGGAATCCTCAGCAACTTTCTTTCGACCAGCGGTAGCAAAAAAATCTCCGAACATATCTTTACAAATGAATTCCAAGATCAGAGCTAATGAATTATCAGAAACCGTATATTTTAGGTAAAACTATCAATAAAAACGTTTAGACCTGTTAGCAATCATCGTGGTATTGTTACCGCTGTTTCATGTAATCCACTAAAATATACTTTAAGGAAAATTATGTTTAGAAAAATCGTAAAAACTGCAAGCACTACTCTTAATTTACAAGCCAAATCAAATCGTTTTTTTTGTACTAATGGTGATCGTGATGATTTTGGAAATGTTAATAATGTTAGTACGGCCATTAAAAACTTAATGACACCTAACGAGCTGAAATCTAAACCGAAAAGCGTATTGATAGATAAATCAAAAAGCTTTAAAGATTTTCTGCCAAAAAATGCAAAAAAAGTTTCAATGAAAACAAATCAAGAAATTACATTAGCTTTTCAAGGCTTTAACTGCAAAAAATAGCTTGTAGATGCAGGCACTAAAAAGCATGAACAAGTATTACAAACAAAAAGTAAACATAATTTAGGGATAACGATATGGAAAATCAAAGTAGCTGGCATGAAGGCAATACACCTCCTCTAGATGGAGTATATTTAGTTCGCATTACATCAGAAGAAGAATGGGTTTTAGGCTTTGGTGGTCATCCACAAATATTAGTGGCAAGTTATAAGAAGAACGACAACACATGGTCAGTCCATGGAGCAATTCTTCCAATTCATGACTTTGGAGAAGACGTAATTGCTTGGCACGAGCTACCACCTGTATAAAAGAATTATAATTTTCAAACTACTTTCAATCGCATAATCACGAATTCAATACAATACAGACTTGTATAAATAAAATAACTCTCTCGCGTCATAGGCGTTTACCTAAACAGAACGCCTAATTCTATATAGACAACAAATAAAACTGCTATAATAATTTTTCAGTCGTAGAAACTAGCTAACAATATTCATATTTGTTAGCTAAGACAAAACAGTAAGTGTAAAGA
>DHXK01000016.1:1214-2610 GCA_002413665.1 Legionellales bacterium UBA5158
GTTCAATTCTATCCTAATTTGTAGAAATCTCTAAAAAGGAATTAACATGAAACAACTGTTTATATTTCTAGTCTTCATTTTCACATCTAATGTTGCCCTTGCCTTTTCAAATTCTGGAGTTGTGCTCAACACGACAAGCGAATTTGTCACCCCTACCCAGAACGAGAAAATGCGATCGGACTCTCTCTACAACCCTGCCTGGCATTTCAATGACAGCACTTTTTTTGTCTGGGTTGATGCTCAACTGCGACCCATGGTGACTAAAATTACGAATGGCCAAAAACAAACAGTACCATTAGACGATGATCCTTCTTATACCGTGCTAGAAGATGGCCATAATAGATTTGGTATGGGCATGGATAAAAATGGTTATATCCATATTACGGGTGACATGCATAACTATTCTTACAGCACCGTAGAGCAAGGCGCAGGTAAGCCGTATCCAGCTCGCTATCAAAAACAAGGGATGCTGTACTGGAAGTCTAACAAACCCGCAGATATCAGCGGAGGATTTAGTTTTGTGGGCGGAAAGGATGCACCTACTACACTGCCAGGCACAGGCTGGTCATACGGAAAATTTTTTACAGATAGCAACGGCGAACTCTATTATTCAGCACGCGTTAAAGCCATTTTTGGTGGTCACGTCAGTGGTGAAATGGGTTTAGGACTCTACAAATATAATGCTGATACAAAAGCATGGGTTGCATTAGGCGCTAATGCCGAAGATACGAGACCCGGTACTTATTTCAAAGTTATCTTGTGGGAAAATGCAGGCATGGCACCTGAAAAGTGGTATCAAGGATTCATGTCAGATATCAAATTCGATAAAGACAATCGATTACACCTCGCTGCCAGCATCAACGCCAATAATACGTTAGTAGGAAATGATAGAATTATTTATGCTTATTCAAATAATGGTGGCATAACTTGGTTTAGAGCAAACGGAACTGCAATATCTAAATTACCTATACGAGCAGTAGATGGCTTACCTAATCAAGGTGATGTTGTTGCAAAAACAACTGTCGCACCTTTTTTTGATTCCATGGCTAGGGTTGTGAGCGACAGACATGGTCGTCCAGGAACGGTTGTGGGTACTTTGTGGTTTACTTGGAATGGTAAGACTTGGGAAAAAACCACCAACTTAGTCCCAGGTACAACTGCGGATTTAAACAATGATAACGATGTAGTATTAACTAGATGGTCTAAATTATTTTTTGCGGACGATCTAAATTCAAAAATATTTGGTTATGATATTAAAGATTTTGATAGTTATGTTGGTTTAGATGCAGCAACACTTAAAAAATATGGTGTGGCTTATGGGGTAGGCTTTAATTCAACAACGGGATTACAAACCGTTTTAAAAACAACGATAACACCTGCGCCATTACCATTAGGT
>DHXK01000104.1:0-1993 GCA_002413665.1 Legionellales bacterium UBA5158
TCCCTTTTACCTACGGCAACAGCACCAATTTTTTCAAAGCTTGAGTCGGGGACCAGAGGAGAATAATGCAGTGCGTTCTGGACCATTTCGATAAAGCTTGAAAACAATTTCTTAGTCACACTGCCTTTTGCATCATTGTTATCAAGACGCTGTTTTAAAATGTCGCCCATAGTTGCTATGACGTTTTGGGATAACCCGCCGCTGTAATAAAAAACAATGCCCTTTTTGCCCGCATCGTCCTGAAAAGTATTGAATAGATCTATTTCCACATAACCTCCAATTTAAAGCCTGAAGCCCATTAAGCTCACATCATCGCGTCGCTTTTGTTTGCCTTGATACTCATAAAAAGCAGTCATTAGAATTTCCTCCTGCTCTATCATGGGTTTTGCTCGATGTTCTAACAGAAGGTTGGCATAGCGTTTCTTACCAAAAGCAATGTTCTTTGGCCCGCCTATTTGATCAATAATGCCATCGGTGGTCAGGTATACACTCATCCCGTTAACAATCGGAATCTCTTTATTGGTCCATTGGTAGTCATAAGGCGTATCTACGTAGCCAACGCCTTTTCTATCCGGATCGACAATAGACACTTCTTCATCGCTTTGCCCAATATAAAATATAGGCGTTTTTGCCCCGGCATAAATTATTTGTTCATTCTGCTGGTTGACCCAGAAGAACGCCGCATCCATGCCATCATCCGAGCCATCTTTGGTCACCATTTTTGCAAACTTTGACTCTTCGGCTAGCAAAGACTCGGTATTTTCAACTTGACCCAAAGCGGTCTTTACTTTTTTATTCATAATGGACAAGGCACCAGCGGGGTCATGGCGATTATCTGCCAGCAATATATGATCAATAAACGAGGCCATAATCAAAGTCATGAAAGCGCCTGGCACGCCATGTCCGGTGCAATCAATTAATGCAAAAAAGAAACCATCATCGAATTTTTTGCAAAAATAATAATCGCCACCTACTTTGTCTCTCGGCTCCCAATGCATATAAAAATCTTTTAAACAGGCGTTCATATCCTCTTTTGAACTACGTAAAAACGATTTTTGAATCACGCTGGCATAGTTGATACTCTCCATGACCAAGCGATTTTTTTCAGCCTGTAGATTTGTCACGACTTTCACTAAATCCTCACCTGTACCAACTCCCAAATATTGGCCATCGTCGTTAGTAATGATGAAGCCATCATTCAGTGTTTTTCTGCCGGAATTCACCACCCGAAAACTAAGGTCTTGGATACTCATACTCTCAGGAACCACCAACGGTTCCTTATCCATGAATGCAATGCAGCTTTTTCTGTTGAACAAGTCTCTATGAAACGGTTTGGCCATTCCATCCATAAAAATATTACGGTTAATCAGTCCAACAGGGTTTCCATTCTCAACCACAGGTAAACCAACGATATCTTTGTATTTTTTGAATATATTAAAAACATCATCATTAGTTTGAGCTGTGCTGATAACCGGCACATCAATCAGGAGGGTTCTTGCAATAAATTCTGCTTCTATTTCAGTCAAACCAGCTTTTGAATTTATTTGGAGAGCATTCATTTAATCAACCTTTATTATTTTTTAAACTAAGGAGAATTTAACAAACTTTTATGTAGTTATTATTACAATTAAGCCGGTGTGTGTATTAACTGAAAATAAGCTCTACATATCTACGGCATCCTCAAAAAAACTTTTAAATTACATTTAGAGATATTAAATAAAGCAGTATATTTATCTGGAATAAGTACTGAATATTTAACGGTGACTAGCGCATTTTTTTAGTTGAATTTACCAAAAATTAAGCGTATAAATTACTTATGGTTCTCGAGTCACACGTTCGTAAAGGTTTACCGTTAATGGGAGACGCCTATCGACACCTCGAGAATTGATTCCCTATAGTTTTTGCCCACTTCAGTCTCTATGACTGACCTAATTGGCATCCCATATGCCGAGACGAGACGCCGCGTTAATGCGGCGTTCTTATTTCATGAAGC
>DHXK01000104.1:2126-2597 GCA_002413665.1 Legionellales bacterium UBA5158
TAATGGGAGACGCCTATCGACACTTCAATGATTAATCATCTTTAGTTGCTACCTAAGTCAGTAATCAATCACTGGCTAAATCGGCACCCCATCAGCCGACACATAACGTCGCATTCATGCGGCGTTATTATTGTCAGGTAATTTTTTGTTATCCGCACATCAGGTAGCTGACAATTTTCTGAGAGTATTTGCATTAACCTCTCATCCTCAATAAGCCTCCGTTCTACGCGGCTCGACTCTGGGTCAGTCTTCGTTAACCCCTCGCCTGAGATCAAATGGGTAGTCAGCCAAAAACCAAAACATATAGAACCTCTTGCCAGCAGCGCCTCGCGGTTCATTGCAATGGAGTACTTGGTAATTACGCGACAAAAAATAGTTACATTCGTCACTTTTACAAATTTTTACATGAATATTGCTGTCTGGCATAGAACTGTGAATATAGCGCTTTGGTCTGATTATTAACCGATCTTG
>DHXK01000262.1:0-12423 GCA_002413665.1 Legionellales bacterium UBA5158
GTGCATAGGCAAAACATCACGCGGAGGAAGCAAGAAATTCATTACAGCAAACATTGCCTTTTTCATTTCACCAGCATAAAGCAAACCGCATAGTAAAATTTTTCTTTCTTTGAAATTAATAATTAATGCCGCATCACTTTTTACACCATCTCGTTCGGGATCAGTTTTTAACTGAGAAGTATTGAGGAGTGTCCAGGTTTTAGTATCGTCAGCGGGTGAAAAAGTTGCAATAAATGCGTAATAACAAAATAACTGATGCCATGCCAAATCAGTAATAACTGTTACTGGAATTTGATAAGTAGCATCTGCTCCTACTGCTAAATGTGAAATAAAATGAGAGTGGGATTTTAAATATTCCTCTGCACGTTGCCATAGATTATTAAAGATTTCTGGTGAAATGGGTTGATTAACAGTTCCCCAATCCACTTCATTAAGTGTAACTTCATCTTGAACGATAAAACGATCGAGTGGTGAGCGTCCTGTACGCTTGCCTGTAGTGACGGAAAGCGCGCCATTCTTTGCAAGCTTTCCTTCTTTACGTGACAAAGCGAGATCAAATAATACTCTTGCGGGTAAATTACGATGAACAGTATTCTTATTATCTGTTTGGGATATCATTTTGGACATTCTAGAACCTCTCACGATGATGGCGTTGACAAAAATCTTTTGGCAAGTAAGTCACTGCGACACTATGGATGTATCACAAGCTAGTCAGGTTAGGCAGCTTTTGCCAAAATTGTTGAGAGGAAGGCGCTGTTTAAAAGGCCAAATAGCAAAATGTATAACTTCATCTGGACGTTCAATCTTGATAATTAAGGATACAAAAAACTATGCAAGGAGTATTAAGTAAATTGTATGATATAAAACCAATTATAATCCAGCGTCTCATCTCAAGAACAATTTATATCATATACCGGTATACGAGGTAAAATACTTTATTGTTATTTCTTTTTTTCTTTTAGCTGCTTTAATAATTTTATTGGTAGATGGGTTTTTCTAGCGTGCCATAAATCCCAATTACATTGAAGATTAAGCCAAAATTCGGGTTCCATTCCGAAAGCTTCCGAAAATGCCAAGGCTGAGTCTGCTGTCACCCCACGATGCATATTGACGATTTCATTAAGTCGAGGATATGTCCATCCCAAATGTTCAGCCAATTGTTTTTGTGATAGCTCCAAAGGTTCCAAAAATTCTTTGAGTAAAATTTCGCCTGGATGTGTGGGCGGTCTAGTTTTTGAAGCCATTTATTAAGTTCCTAATATTTTAATTTTGAATCATATATCGATATACAGAATAACTGCAATAAAATAATGTAACATTACATTATAGCGGGAAGAAGCATTTAAAAGTGAATATTTTAAAATCTCTATAAAAGAAGACGGACAACTTACAGAGTTTTCGAAACCGAGCATGAAGACAGTTCTTGATTACACTGCGGATGCGAATATCAATAGATCTAAAATGACAAGATTGTAATGACTGATCATAACATCACAAATCTATAATTCCTTGGAGCATGTTTTTTTCTGGAGACAAGCTTAAGGACTATGAGGGTTTTTTCACTAAAAACCCCAAATGTCTTAAAGCTGATCGTTGGTGTTATTTACACTCAACCTCAGCACAGCATTTAGCTGTCATTAAGTTATTTAACTGTTAATTTCCCTCGATACATTCCCATCTGACACGTAAATTCGTATTCGCCTGCCTTTTTTATATTTAGAGAAAGATCAACTGGTTCGTGCAGGGACAGTTGTTTGCTTATATTTAGTGACTGAAATATAACTGTTTCTGCGCAAGGACTGGCGTCATCTCGAGTGAACCGTAATGTAATAGGGTGATTTATTTTTGCTTCGATATTTGATGGTTGATAAACGCCATCTTTAACTCTAATTTCTATAAGATTATCTATTTTTATGGTGGCAACATGTGATTTGTTAATCCAGAACCACCAAATAATAAGACAGACTAGAGCTAGTCCTACTACATTTACCAGTAATGTAATCATGAATTTTCATCCATTGGTTTAAAGAAGCGTAATCGATTGGCATTGGTAACAACCGTGACTGATGATAAAGCCATCGCTGCACCTGCAATCATTGGGTTTAATAGTAGCCCAGTGAAAGGAAATAAAATGCCTGCCGCAATAGGAATGCCCATAATGTTATAGATAAATGCGCCAAATAAATTTTGTTTCATATTTCGAATAGTTTGTTGTGAAATAATAATCGCATCAGCGACACCCTGTAACGATCCACGCATTAAAGTAATCCCTGCGCTTTCGATAGCAATATCTGTACCTGTTCCAATCGCGAAACCTACCTCAGCTTGAGCTAACGCTGGCGCATCATTGATACCATCACCTACCATACCGACCGTTTCACCTTTTGTTTGTAATTCTATAATTTTTCCTGCTTTGTCTTTAGGTAAAACCTCAGCCATAACATCGTTGATGCCAACTTGTGATGCAATGGCACGTGCAGTGATTTGATGATCGCCCGTTATCATTATCACTTTTAATCCCATTTTTTGCAGGCGTTGAATGGCACTCTTAGAATCAGGTTTAATTGGGTCTGCAATAGTGAGAATACCGATAACTTTTTGTCCTATAGCTACGAATATGGGTGTTTGTCCAGATATGGCAAATTGATCTGCTTGCTGTTTTAAGTCACCTAGCTCGATATGTTGTTGTTCCATCAGACTGCGATTACCTAACCAAGTTTGTTGACCGTCGAGCACACCGCTGACACCCTGACCAGTAATGGCTTGGAAATTGGTAGCATTTAGTAAAGCAATCCCTTCCTTTTTCGCCGCAATAACAATGGCTTCTGCCAGTGGATGTTCTGAGCCTACCTCCAAGCTAGCCGCAAGCATTAAGACTTTCTTTGTGTCGTGATCATGTACTGGATATACGCCAGTAACTTGCGGTTGTCCTTGAGTAATAGTTCCTGTCTTATCTAGTACGATAGTCGTCAGTTGTCCCGCTTGCTGTAAAGCATCGGCATGGCGAATCAAAATTCCATACTCGGCTGCTTTACCAATCCCAACGGTCACTGAAATGGGGACGGCTAATCCTAATGCGCATGGGCATGCGATTACTAATACGGCCATGGATGTAACTAGCATATACGCAATCCTAGGTTCAATACCTACATTGAACCAAATGAGCGCGGTTACTATAGCGATAATTAAAACTGCCGGTACGAAATAAGAAGATATTTTATCAGCTAAGCGAGCTAATGCAGGCTTTGAATTTTGCGCTTGCTGTACCATTTGGATAATTTGAGCAAGTACCGTTTCTTTACCAATATGACTTGCTTTAAATATAAAACTCCCACTTTTATTGAGGGTGCCTCCAATGACCTTATCTCCCATTTTCTTTTCACTTGGCAATGGTTCGCCTGTTAACATGGATTCATCAACGTAAGATGATCCTTCAGTTAAAGCTCCATCGATGGGGATTTGTTCTCCAGGCCGAACACGGATCAGATCGCCAATTTGTAATGTTTCAATGGGAACATCAATTTCTTCTGTACCGCGTATCAGACGAGCTGTTTTTGGTTGTAATTTCATAAGTCGTTGAATAGCTTGTGAGGTATGACGACGGGCGCGAAGCTCAAGAACAGCGCCAAGATTAACTAATGCTATGATGATAGCGGCTGCCTCAAAGTAAACATGTTGTGCCATGGGTGGCAACAGAGATGTAAATGCAATAGCAATCATAGAGTAGAGCCACGCGATACCAGCGCCTATGGCAATGAGTGTATCCATATTGGCTGTATGTACCCGCAAGGCTTTCCATCCACCAACAAAAAAATGGCCGCCGGAGTAAATTAAAACGCCTAATGTCGCCAATCCGAAAGCAAAGTTAGTCCAGTAGCCTAGCTCTGTTTGTAAAGAGGGGACGATATCGACTATGCCAAGGACAAACAAAGGGACACCTACAATGACGGCGACAACTGTTTTAGTTATTAGACTAGAGTAATAACGATGTTCAAGTGCTTCTTTCTGAGACTCATTCTGCTGTAATCCTTCTATGAGGGTGGCACCATAGCCAAGTTGCTCGATTGCCTGGATGAGCGTTTGAACAGGCACAGTATCATTTGCTGATACGGAAACGGTGTGGTTAGCAAAATTCATTTTTGCATCTGTTACGCCAGGTACCGCTTGTAATGCGCTCTCTATTTTCACAACACAGCTAGCACACCTGACGCCTGTCAGTACGAAAATAAAACTATTTGTCTTCATGCTGATTCCCTGCAAAAAATGAACCACCCATTAAACCATTAATGGGTGAACTATAATATTTTGTATTAACTTATTGAGAATGATGTGATGCGTGATTTTTAGTTTGATCAGTATTGTTCATATTAGGTGAGTTCATCAGCCCGTCTGGCATTCCTTTACCAGCGGTTAATGCGATTAACCCAAGTGAGAATGCGGCATGAAACATAAACATGGTGATACTCCTTGTAATTACATGTAATGTTTCTCAGTATAGCATTATGTGACGCGCAGGCATCATGCAGTTAATTTTAACCATGAATGGATAAATGTAAGAAATTATACCCAACTGACACCCCGTTTTCGTTCATCTCACAGTAGGAGTTTATGAGCGGCAAGCTTGGGCGTGATGTCATTACCTAAAGCAGATGGTGATGCTGATGAATGACTCAACTATGCCGTCAATGCACCATGATAATCATGATCATTCTGAATAAGATTCTGGAGAGTATTTAGTGAGAAAAATATTGTTGATATTTGTGGTCGCGTTCTTCACCGTATCAAGTACTTTTGCAGATAATCGAATAATCAATTTTGCGGTGAGTTACAAAACTGTCTCATTTGCAGGAAAGGCAATCAAAGCGATTGCTGTAAATGATCAAATTCCAGCACCTACTTTGCATTTCAAAGAAGGCGATCACGTCACTATTAATGTCTATAATCACTTAGATCAAGAAACAGCGATTCACTGGCATGGTATGATTTTACCTTGGCAAATGGATGGTGTTTTAGGTGTGACCCAGCAAGGAATTCAGCCAAGGGGCGTGTTTCATTATCAGTTTACTCCGCACCAATCAGGCACCTATTGGTATCATGCGCATGCTGGACTTCAAGAACAGCAAGGATTGTATGGGGCTTTAATTATTGATCCACCGCAACATCCCAAGTATCACTATACAAAAGATTACGTTATTGTTTTATCTGATTGGAGTAACACTAACCCAGATCAGATTCTCGCTAATTTGAAAAAAGAAGGTGACTATTATTCTCCCGATTTCCCGCTGCAACCTTCACTTGTAAAATTCATTCATGATTACCGTAAGGCGTCGGTAGGTGAACGTAAAAATTTAATTGCTGATTACAAAATGATGCAGCAAATGCGCATGAGTATTTATGACATCAGTGATGTGGCTTACGATGCGTTTTTGCTCAATGGCCAGCCAAAATGTTCCCCGTGGACTGCTCCTGTAAGAATCGGTGATGTGGTGCGCCTACGATTTATTGGTGCCGGTGGCAGTACTATATTTCATGTCAAAATACCTGGCACTACTATGCAGATGGTACATGTGGAAGGTAATGACGTTATGCCTTACCCCGTCAGCGATTTTAGAATTGCACCAGGCGAAACGTATGATGTGTTAATTAAAATTCAAAAAAATAAGCCTTATGTTATTTACGCGGAATCAATTGATACGGTTGGAGCAGCTTATGGCGCCCTGATAACTTCGCCGCACCAATTTGTAAATTATAAAAACGTCGCACCATTTCCTGAGCCATTACCGGTGACAAGAGAAATGATGGCTATGATGATGGGAGAGATGGATCAGGGATCGTCATCTGCGGCTATGGTTATGGGGTCGTCTGTTAAGACAAATAAGTCGACTCACGCCAAGAACATGAAGATGACTTCCACGCCACATGAAATGACAATAGATCATAAAGCTGATAATCGTTCTAGTCATCTATCAATGGCTAAGCAGATGAAGATGGATCCAAATATGAAGATGGATAATAACATGCCTATGGATTCTTCTATGTCAATGGATAACCAAAAACCAGCAAATAAAACAGTTACAGGTAACAAAAAACCTCATGCTTCTATGGCAATGTCTTCAACTGCGCCGTATTCAATGAAGATGAACCACAATGCTTCACATGATATGGCCTCGATGACCAAAATATCAGGTAATACAAGCATGGGCGGTATGAAAATAGGCCATGGCATGTCTATGAGTCACTCTATGGATATGAGTATGCCTACAGAGTCATCCATCATAGGCGATACCATGTCACCCTCTAGTACCTCATATGCAACATCATCAGGAACAAAATATCAAAATATAACTGCTGCTGTTCAAACGAATAATCCAAGTAAACCTGTTGCTAGAGTTATTAATATGGAATTGTTTGGTTATATGGATCGATATATTTGGTTTGTCAATGGTGTTCCAGAGCATAAAGCGAAACCTATTATTCTAGAGCCAGGTAAACGTTATCGTTTTGTTTTCACGAATACATCGATGATGCATCACCCAATGCACATTCACGGTCATTGGTTTATCTTGCGTGAAGGTAAGGGTGCTTATGATCCGTTGCTGCATACAATAGATGTGCCGCCAGGCTCTACGATCACTGCTGATGTTGATACAGATGCAAGTGGCCAATGGCTTTTTCATTGCCATCTTCTTTATCATATGATGTCAGGCATGTCGCGCGTATTTCAATATTCAACATTAATTGCGATAACAAACGGAGAAGAAAAGCCTCAGCATATTGTAAAACAAACCGCATACCACAATCGCCCAATTGTTAGAATAGATGAAGTTCGGCCAATTGATCCAATGCTTGTTATGCATCCAATGGCGCATCATACAGGCTTATGGTTATCAACATTTTTAGATGTCGGTGCTGATCCGTTTCATAATGCGCAGAGACTTACATATAAAGGCTTGTACGGGTCGGATTACAATAAACTAGAGTTATTCACCAATGACGCTGAGATATATAAGGGCAAGGTTGAAGATGCTGACATTGATATATTTTACTGGCATTTGATTAACCAATCTTGGGCGGTTAAAGGTGGTGGCAATTATACTTATCGCCCTGCAAATACACCTTACTGGCAACCAGGTATTGGCATCGAAGGATTGATGCCGTATTTCATCGATACTGATGTAAGAGGGTATTATCACGAAGGTAGTGCGAAACTAGATGTGGAGTTATCACGCGATAGTCAGATAACAAATAATTTCTTTGTAAGACTGGGAGTGCGTAGCATTTTAGCCTCTAAATCTGTACCACAAGCTGAGATCGGAAGTGGATTAAATCAAATGCGTTATATTCTCAGGCCATACTATCGCTTAATGCCAGGATTGAATGTGTATGCTGAGTATGAGCATGAGAAGGATTATGGTTCGTTTAAAAATTACCAGAATAATGACGGCTCCCCTACCACGCAAAATACGGTAACTTTTGGCGTTACAGTATTGTTTTGATGCACTAGCAAGCCGAATAATAATCATTCTAGATACGGGCTAACTCTCGCCAAAGACCTGATGTCACAATGTGGTGGCTCATATACACTAATCTCAGGAAATGAATTATTTTCATGTTTGCAAGGAGTTAGCAATACCAGATATATTAATTACACATGAGCTGGGACATTATTAGTGCTAGAATGGGTAATAGATAGTCAACTTAACGCAACAAACGTATATACAAACCAGCCAACACCAAAAAGATTTAATGAAGATGACTACTTCTAAACTGAAATTAAAAGATCTAGTAAAGGGCGAGTCTTCACGAAACACCGGCATCGAAATTCGAGAATATATTCTCTCCTTACTAGAAAAGTCTGACGACGTGGAAATAGACTTAGAAGATGCTAATTTCACACCATCTATGTAATTGCGACACAACCATATGAGTACCATTCAGATCGTGGTTTATTAATTGAAAATAAATTTCCCGCCATTAACAATCCCTTTGATTTGCGCTGAATTATCCAGATGTACTTCGCCTGAACCAGATTCAAACGTTATATTTCCAGTAACAACACAATCCTTAGTTAGGCTAATGATTTGAGCAGTCTTAACGTATGGTAGCCTCTGAACCATTATGCTGTTGATCTGACAGTTTGAAAATGTAGCTTGATGAGCAAGCATGAGTAAGTCCTGGTGAAAGTGACACTCAGAAGCTGCTACGTTGCCGCTAAAGTGAGCATTACCTTTCATCGAACAATGACTGAGAACTGATACACCATGTGCAAACAAATCCGCTTCAAATGTCACACCTGATGCTTCCAGTTTTCCATTGATAATTATATTATTTTTTACTAGCGTATTCTGCCCAAGAACTGCTTCGCCATTTATTTTAACTTTTCCTTCTATTACACACTGACTTACTTGATAAGAACCATTAATGATTTCACATGGCTCAGTGGAATTTGAGTCAGCCATGACTGGTGTAGGAATTAACTTGTTTAACACTTTTTTAAGCAACCTAATCATATGTATTCCTTTTATTTCGCATAGGCAAGCTCAGATGGCTCACTCCTATTCATTGCATAAAAACGATAAACTAAATTTATGCAGCCAAGGAGGATACCAAGCAGCATACCAAAACGAATACCTGGAGCACCAAAATGTAATAGAAAACCAAAAACAATAGCTGCTGGAATACCAATGAACCAACAAGAAACTATGCCTGTCCACATGCTGGACTTCGTATCACCAGAACCACGCAAAAGACCAGCTGCGACGTTTCTACCGCCGTCAAAAAGCTGCGTGAAAGCAGCAATTGAGAGAATAGTCTTAGTCAGATAAATAGTATTATTAAGAGCAGGATTATTTACATCTAAATAAAGAGCAATCAAAGTCATCGGAAAGAACCAATAAACCATCCCAATTACCAACATAAATAATGTGCCAAGCAGAAATGCAGAATTTGCAATTTTATTTATAGACGTTATATCACTCTGCCCAAATGCCTGACTAACCAATATTGAGCCGGATTGTGAAATGGCCATGATAATCATAATGCCAATCATTGAGCATTGTAATGCAATTTGTTGAGCACCAAGGGCATCGATACCTATGATACCCATGAGATAAGTCAATACTGAAAATCCCAAAATCTCAGCAGAGTACTGAATGGAAATTGGCGTTCCAATTTTTAAAAGGATAGGAATGTATTTCAACTTTAATGCTTCATAATTAAAAAGCTGATATTTATTGAATATTGGCGATAGCATTGTGAATGCAACTGTCATGATTAATAGAATATAAGCCGTAATTGAATTTGCAAGACCCGCCCCAAACATACCCATAGGCGGGATAGAACCATAGCCAAAAATACATGCATAACTCAATGCACTATTGATGAATATACCAAAAAAAGTTATATATAAAATAATCTTTGTTCGTGATATACCCATGAAGAGCTGCATATATACAGCACCTATTAAGCTTGGAATAAATCCGATTGCAGTTCCTTCAAAGTATTTACAAGCAAGAACACTGATTGCATGTGATTGCCCTAATAATTCAAAGACAGCATCCATATAAAACATAATGGCAGTGAGTGGAATACCAATAACAGTTGCTATCATTATTCCTGCAAAAACGATAGAACCAATCTCATTGTGCTGATCCGATCCTTGCATCTTACCAACCATAATGCTGACAGAATAAAGCATTGATATCACCACCATTACGATCAAGCCATAAGTGCTAGTAATGATTGCACCAGCAGCTAGAGCATTTGTATTTATCTGAGAAAGAAAATACATGCTAATGAGACCGGAGGTTGCATTGATTAAGTTTGAGAAAATTAATGGAAGCGCCAAAAATAATAAATCTTTTATTTTGAAATTATATTTTTTCATAATGCTTTTTGCCTGCAAGTAAGGGAAGTACATTGTTTACAAATAAATTTAATGTGGTCATTGATGAAGAAAAAGGCTGCCCACCAAAATCAATTTGCCACAGAATTTGATCCACATGAGTTGTAGCAACAAGCTCTTTAATTAATTTAGCCACTAACTCTGGTGTACCAACAAATGCTTGCATAGTGTCACGCATTTTGTTGGCTGTATTCTGGCGTAGCGCATATGACATACCAGTGTACCCAGGATAATTAGTAGATGAACAAGTATTCCATGCATCAGCTGCATCTGCCCACACTCTAATGTATTCGGAAAGATAATCATCTCCCTCAGCTTCGGCTTCACTTTGGTCAAGCCTAATAAGTAAAGGCAGACTGATGGCAACAGTTGATTTTTTTGTCACTTCATTTGGTATAAAGGATTCCCGATATATTTCTAGCTTATCAACAAGATCATGCAAAGTCGTTATAGGCGGAGTCACTAACAAACTGAAGCCTTGCTCACCTAGCCATGCAAAACTTTGTCTCGCATTAACTGCCGCACCCCAGATGGGCGGATGAGGTGTCTGTGTTGGGATTGGCAAAGAATTAGCATTACTCAACTGAAAGAAATCAGAATCTACAGTAACATTTTTTTCTGTCCATAATTTTCTGACAGCGCTAATGGTTTGCTCAAATCGCTCACGACTAGTATTTATATCAATACCAAATGCTGAAAATTCATATGGCAAGTAAGCTCTCGCAAAACCTACGTCCAATCTGCCCTCACTGATTGCATCTAAAAGTGAGGTTTCAGCTGCTATTTGTATAGGATGATGGAACGCTGGCAAGATGCAACCCGTCATCAACCTAACATGTTTCGTTACAGCTGCTACACTGGCTAAAAACATTAATGGACTGGGGCAGTAACCGCCATAATCATGCAAATAATGCTCCGTCATCTTGATCGTCTTAAAGCCCGCTTCATCCGCAAATTTTGATAATGCAATTGCCTGCTTAAAGTAGTCAGGCGCAGAAAGTTTCTCATGATTTGCGTCGGGTAAAAATGATAAGCCAAAATCCATTAGTCAATCCTCAAGTTAAATCACGGTAAACATAAAAAATGTGAGATGCGAAATAATGAGAGGAGTCAGTGATGGGTGATAAATATAAAGCAGGCCATGCGTGATCCCCATAATTGTTGCTCCTATTACAGGAAACATAGCGCTGATCATTGATGGCATATGCAATGTTTGCATGTAAATAAAAAGTAACGTTGAAATACAAAAAGCTGTTTTTATACCGAATGGCGAAAATACTTGAAACAATACGCTTCTAAATATAGTTTCTTCCGATCCTATTTGTAATGTAATTATGAACACCGCTAAAAATATAGGAAATATTTTAATCGTATGTTTGTGATGTCGAATCCAGCCCGCATTGGATACTGACAACCATCCCGCCAATGTACTAGGTGCTTTATCTTTTGCCACTGTTTCAACTACCTTCATAGCAGCGGAGCAAAACAACACTGACATACCTACAGAACCAATTCCGATAAGAGCGCCATAAAAACAATCGGCAAGTGTTACATCCAAGAAGATAGCTCGTATATTTATCTTAAGGAAATGTAACAACAACATACAAAAGGCAACATGGCAAACCGCAACAATAGTTAGCTCGATTGAACCCACCACTTGGCTAAATGGATAGTGTTGAATTAAATTTGTTTTTTGAGCGATGACTGGTGCCAACTTAAAAACTTTCGTCTTGAAGTAATAATAAAAACTTATCAATATGATCATTGTAACTAAAAAGGTAGAGCCTAGTTGAAATGTCGTAAATAAATAAGTACTAGTCATACGCGAGTTTCCGATATTTATTAATGACAAGCGCATTAAAAGTGGCATGAATAAAAATGGGCGTCACAATGGTTTTAGTGATGAGGAAAGACAACAAACAAAATATACCTAATATAAACTTTGTTAATATGTGTACATTGCCTAGGTTGAGATGATTTAAAGCAAATATAAACGTGACAACAATCAAAATAGATATGCTCGCGCTAGGACTTAGTAAGCTAATGCATAATGCGGTTAGAAAACCTCGATACAGAATTTCTTCAAGCACACCTACCATAATAATAGGAAAATAAGATGGCTGATAAGGTGTTTTTATAAACTCTTTTTTTGTATTACCTAAAATATTTTTTATTGATATTGCACTCATGTTGCTAATCGTTGGTGAAGCAAGCAATGAGTTTCGTAATAATAAAATTATAGATGATTCCAACTTAATACATACATAACCAATAAGCATACCTATCGCTGCGCCTACAAGTTGCATCTCGGGTGTAGCATCAATCAGTGAACGCCAAGAAACTACTGAACAACCCAGAAGAACAATCAGAAATTTTGTTATTAAATTTACATCTATCAATTGCAAATTAAATTTATTACGTCCTCGCTCATAAAGATGATTAGAAATAAAAAAACTTCCCAAGGT
The DNA here is from genome assembly GCA_002413665.1 of Legionellales bacterium UBA5158. Classification (GTDB taxonomy): domain Bacteria; phylum Pseudomonadota; class Gammaproteobacteria; order DSM-16500; family DSM-16500; genus UBA5158. The sequence goes on from DHXK01000262.1 coordinate 12,370, forward strand.
TAATGTAACCAAGCTAGTGATTGCATAATTGTCATGGGTAAGGATGCGGAATAT
>DHXK01000262.1:12527-21178 GCA_002413665.1 Legionellales bacterium UBA5158
GGGTAAGGATGCGGAATATCATTCGAAAATCCTCCGTAACTTTCGAATCGAGGATGCTTAACTGGTGCAGCGCTGGGGAAGCACAAACTTAAAGTGTCCTTAGACCATAGCCTAGGCACATAAAAACCTAATTCTTTTGCTTCAGTATTTGTTAAATCAACAAATAAGAGTTCTTTTCCTGAGGTTATAAAACTTTTAACTAATTGCTGTAATTGCTCTGATGTCGTGCCGGCAATATCTGGTGAGATTTCTGCTGCAGGAATAGTATATTGACTGTTAAATTTTTTCTGAATACTGTCGTTGTGATAGCCTTTACCATAACGAGCAACATTCCTATCAATATCATATATTGCATCTGCATCAACATGCTCAGATTGATCTTGATAAAGCGTTTCCTTCAAGATAAGAATATTACTTAAGTTTGAAACCCCTATTGCTTCAAGATAGGCTTTATACAAAGCATCATTAAGCGATGTGCTGGCACCCAAGCCTATAGAAACTCTCGGGATACTTTGCTCTGGCCTTTCCAATAAACAGGCGATACTAATGCCAGCCAAGTCTGGATTTTTTAACCAGAAAAAACGTGGTGGATTATGCTCAGTGTTACCATATTTTTTGAGCAATGCTTCCATTGGTTTTGTTCGCTCATCAAAAATAATTTCTGGAATCTCATAATTGGTATACCAATGCCCTATGGTTGAATCAATTTGTATGAGCTCTAATATTGAACCTAGTAGCGCTGCTACAAGATCGGTGTGCGCAGCTGTGCCAGTAGTAACAGCTGTTCCGTACCAAGGTTCATTCAATTGTTTTTTTAGTTGGTATCCAATAAATAGGAATTGAGCAGGCACATAAAAAAACTGGTCAGCATGAATAGATCTGACTTTTACCCAGCTTAGCGGTAATGTTTCATCAAATGTTTGAAATGGGAAATGTGGTCTGGCTAGCTGCTGCTTGCTGTACAAGTCTAGATATTCTCTACCAAGTACATTTAGATGATTTTGACGCATTTCCTGATAACTGGAAAAGATTAATTCATGCGTCTCTGTTAACTCTGCTGTTAGTTGTGCGTAACGCTCAATGGTTTCACCTAGTGATTTAATAATAGGCTCATTTAAATATATGCCTGCACCGCCAGTATGATAAGCACCACGCCCAGGATCATCTCGGTTCAATAGATTATGCACACCCGCAATGTCAGCGCCTGCAGTTAATACATTCGCGCCAAACTTGCTACGCTTAATAAAACCAATCTCTTGAGTTAATCCACAAATTGGATTAAGCATACGCTGAGCAAGTTTGTGTGTACGGTATTCCAATCCATGACTGGGTGATGATTGCGTGGTTCTTATCATACAACCCCCTTTAAGAGACCTTGAACATCAAAGTAAAGCTGATGATCATCACGATGAATTTGTGATCCGCAACTTTGACAATTGGATACTTTCAAGAATTCATTAAATGCAATTTCCATTGTTGGCAAGTAGATGGACATGACTTTATTTTTTGTAAAGCTGCAACCCGTTAAAACATAGTTCATTACTTCCATCATTAAATGCGAAATCATAAGATTTCTTAGCAATTCAAGCATTGGGAATGCTGACTGTCTAATGATTTGATCATTGGCAATAGCGTTTTTGTATTTTTGATAGGAATGATATTCCCTCAAATTCATTCCGATTCTTGTTTCGAAACATTCATAGCAAGCTGTCTGGTTTGTTACAAATAATGGGCCAATGAAAACAAAAGGACCGTCAATTGCTGCATGAATCCAAGCAATACCTAATGCTGTAGCGATGCGATTGAAGCGTTTTGCCAAGACAGGATTAATATGATCAAATGCCATGACTAAAAAGCTATTCTTCAAGAATGTAAATTTCTGTAAAACTTCTTCAAATTGCAATGCATTATGCATCCAAGATTCATCGCTGTTTACTAAAACTTCCATAATTTCGTGATTTTTATTAATCAGCTCAATATTATTAAGCGGTGTTTTAAGAGATAAACTTTCTTTAATCTCTAGCCCTAATTCATTATTAGACAACACATAGATAGTTGTACTTGTTATTTTTTCATGTGGAAGCTGCTTACTCTTAAATGCAGGCGCATAGATATCAGTGTAATAATCAAAAGCAGTGGATGAACCATCTTCTAAAACATTTAATTGTTGCAAGTGATCAATGATACCTTCAGCATCAGAACGAGTTATCTGCATTGATTTTGTAATATCCGATAAGCTGAGAGAACCATCTAGAAGTTGGAGAAACTGATATAATTTTCCACTTTGCGTTTCATCATCAATTGTATAGCTAACTCGATTCCAAACTCCAGATCGTAGCTCAAGAGAATCAGGTGTATGCGCAATAATTGAGAAATGTGGTTTAATTCTAGGGTTCTTGTTAGTCATATGAATACCTGCTGTGTGATATTTTCCGTATTAATCTTTATTGACTTATACCGGCGATAATTGTGTGAAATAAATGTTTGTAAACCCCATCTAACTTGAGGACTTGATGAGCTTCGCTTGCATAATAACTTGCGCAATCAACACTCCCTAAACCTAGTGCTGTGATAGCAAGATGAATGTTTTGTGAGATGCTGCCAATTTCTTGCAAAGTAAAACTTAATCCTTGATTGCCGTACTTATGCATAGCCTTAGCAGCTGAGCCAATGATTAAACAAACGAAGCCAGCTCGGTTAAGAGAAATTTGATCTTCTGTCGTGGAAAAAGTTTCAAGCAGCTTTTTAGTGGTGTCTTTGTCATATAATTTCACCAAGCAATCATCAATAGGATTGTATTGATAAATCGCTTGCTCAAGCTTTTCAACATTCAACGCGGCAATATATAAATCTGTGGGATAAATACCCCCTGCGCTTCCTGCGGATCGAAAATGTAGTGTGGCTGCACTCCCATTGTTTAAATCGACCTCGTTGCTTGTGGTGACGCCACAGGCAGTTCTTACGATGGTGGCAAGATACGCCAAAGGGACTTTATCACCCGTGTAATGCCTAATGCTTCGTCTTGCCTTAATGACAGTATCAAGAGCCATTTTCAGGGGAACGCTCACAGGCAATTGAACTTTTTCAAGATGATTATTATCTTCCTGATTTGCAAAAGAGAGCATCACAGTTCCAGTAGACTCAAGAAAGGAACGAATTGAATATTCGCTTTCTATATCATTCCGAGTGAAGCCTAGGTTTACTAGAAAGTCTTCTGCAAGACGGCTGTTAATGGTTTGTTCTTGAAATCGCATTGAATGAATTTTAAAGCCTATTGAATTCGACCAAGGAACATACGGCGAATAGCCATTCTGGTACGTTGCTTGCTCAAGCATATTGGCTTGTAAGTTTTTAAGCGTGTCATTTGGTTTCATTATTTTTACTTTATTTGGAATGATGAAAATAAGCAGCCCATTATTTGTTTTAAATGGGCTACTATTTTTTGTACTGAGTTATTGATGTTTATTTGTCGTGCCACAAGAGCAGCTGCATGAACAACCAAGCGTACAAGAAGATGCGCCGGGCGCAATCATTTGTCCTCTATTGTTTGTGCTAACTGATTGGATTGGAGGATTGCTAGTATTTTTAAACTCTACAGTTGTGTTAGTCGTAAGCTTCATTTTGAATATCTCCTTGATTTTCAACATAGTAATTTTTGTTTGATTGCCCTCATCGTTTCTAATAAAGATTCACATTTTTGTGATTTTCATTGTTATTTTTAAATCTATATAAAATTGAGTCTAGCTTGTACAGATACTACTAGAAGGTCATTTTATGACTCAGATACTAACAACAAGTAGTTTAGAAAACAATGATAAGAGGGTATTTAATGTTGAAATAAAGTCCAATAATAACAATTTTTAGCCACGCTTGTTGAGTCCAGTGCTGGCAATATTTCCTAATGGTGTTAATCCATGTTCTTTCAACGTTCACTGCGCACTGATGGGGATTTGACAGCAAAGCCACTGAACAAGTGAATAAATACCCGCTTGTAATAATTATCTTTATCCATAAATTCGGGAAATTAAATGCGCCATATATCATCTTTAGAAGGAGTTTGAGCTTTACGATTCAAATCTTTTTAATGCTGCAACCTTATTAGATTTTTTAAGCTTACTGAATAATAGTATCCATCGAGCCAAGTCATCAGATTCAGCATAAAAATATGCTGTCGGGAGCTTTAAAACTTTTGCAATACGCTGAAGCGTGGGGAAATCAGGAGTATGCCGCCCTTTTTCATAATGGTTCATACGAGCACTAGCAGAAAACTCATCCATTCCAGCAGCAATCCCCAGCTTCTTTTGAGAAAGTTTAGCGGCTAGACAAGCTTCTTTAAGTCTTTTGCATAAAGGAGAATGATTCATTCTTAACTCATAAGTGACAACTTACAAGCTTAGAGAATCTAAGTTTTCCCCCTTTCTAGATACTCAGGAATCCTATACATATAGCTATAGTTGATATATTATATACTAATAAAATAATACCGATCTAAAAATAGACACAACAAAGAAAAGCAAGAATAATAAAGGTGGCCTTGGAAACGTCTGTGCATCAGAACTAGCTGGCGAGGTGGGGACAATCGAAAGATTTGAATCTGAAGCAAGTTTAGCGCTTTATCCTGGCATGGCAGTTCTTGATAATAGCTCAGGTAAGTATGAAGGAACCAAGGCAAGTAAGCATGTTAATTACCGAGCTAAAGCGGCTATGATGACCGCCACAGCAAGACATATTGATACATCAGCTGAATCTAAAATTTATTATGATAAAAAACGTAAAGAAGGCAAAAAACATAATCAAGCTGTGCAGTCGCTAGCTCGACATATGGTAAGAGCAATATGGTCTATGTTTAAGAAAAAAAGAAATTATGAAATAAAAAAATAAAAAATAAAATTAGCTATCTCAAAAAAAGGCATTCATCTTTTGTGATATTATTTTGTCTAAAATGAAGAAAATAAATTTTAAAATAAGCTTGAAAATTTTAACGGGATGTTCAGATGATATTTCCTAAATATAGTCATGAAGTTTCATCTGACCCGCTTTAACTGATGCGATATTAACTTAAAAGTAGTATTGAAAAAATTATTCTTGCTGTTCACAATATTACCAATGGAAGAGCTAAGTATAAAAACAAAGCTGGCTGTAGAAGATTATGGTAAAGATTGACAACCCGACTAAAATTCGAAATAATCGACCTCCTGACTTTTTCGTGATGGATTTGCCGGTCACAAAAACTGGTATGAATCAAACACTCAGCTCAGATCCATTGTCCCTAGGTTTAAGTCCTCGTGGGGCAGTCAAAAAAGCACACAAAATCAGCATGCTACCAAACACCCTCCACCCCTTCCTCTCTATTTAACAAAATTAGCAACCAATCTTCTCCTCATTCAATAAACTTACTATTCATAATTAATCCTCTCTTCTTTCTTGATTCGGTTATTTGATCTAACGCCTAACCGACTATTCACCACCCCTAAGATCGTTTTATCCCTCACTCTAACATTCGCAAAACTACCGAATGCCTATCGCAATTAACAATCAGCCCAAAGATCAGCATGCATATCAATTAAATTTAGGAAAAGTTTATGTTAAACAACGATATTGATTTTTTTAGACAATCAATTCAAAAAGAAAAGCTCATTAGTCTAGATTTCAGATATCTAACAAAAGATATTGAAAATTGGTGGAGTCGTCAGAACCCTTGCATTTCATTAAGGTTAGCAAAATTTCGGTTAGCTAACTTAATCCTTAAGAAAGCGAAATCAAAGGATGCAATGTATTTCGATCAACTAGGGATAAATAATATCTCCGCTATTTCAATCGCCAATATATTTACCACTGATTGTCATAACCTTGCTCGGGTTGTACACGAAACCTTTTCAGAATTATTTGCGCTAAGTGATATCAAATATCCTTATGAAGAGCACAAAAAAATATATTTAAAGCCAGGTGGTGAAAACTATCGTGATTGGGGCAATGGTTACGGTGAAATTACTCCTCACTCAGATGACCTGTATGAAGATTTAAATACAGATTTTTTATCTTTAACTGTTTGCAGAGACACTACAAATACCCCCACTAAGATTTATTTCCCTAAAGATATATTAAATAACTTTACTGATACTGAAATTGATCGACTCATCAACTTAAAAGTTAAATTCATATCAGGAAAAAATGTAGCTATCCGCAAATCCAGAGAAAGAAATATTATTCAATATTGCCCCTCTCGTGGATTTACATTTTACCTCGATTTCAGAATAGACACCGAAGCAGGGGAAAGAATGATTCCCATTCATTCAAAGGACAATGAACTAATCAAAAAAATGAGAAAAAGTATTGCATCATGTTTGCATGAAAAATCAATTTCAAGTACAGGAACATTTGTCATCGTTGCTAATTTAAAAGTTCTACACTCTAGAACAGAAATGCAGATTGACCCAGTTTTAGCTGCGAAAATCGCAAAAAGCAATGACTATTCATTAGCACCTAGACTCTTATACAGAAGCAAAGGTCAAGACGCTAAATTAACAATCTTATAAGGAAAATTTACTATGCATAAATTAGTTATCATCTTTGGGTACAACAATACTAGAGTATACGATATCAAACGATTAAAGAGATTATGCCAAGAGTCTTTAGATGCAGAAATCATGCTGTGCAAAGAGATTATTACACCAATAGATCTAGTCATCACCCCACACACCTTAGAAGTTGATCTAGCTAAATATGACAAGGAAACTCTTACGCTTCAAATGCAAAAAATAGATAATTATCTTTCCGTAAAGAACTATACCGTCATAGCCTGTTTGCCATTTTCTGATAAAGGTATTCCACTAGGTAGCAATTATGCTAGAAGCAAAGGACTGCCACATGATGATTGTGAAAAATCAATTAGCTGCATTGACAAATTTTCTTTTCGCTGTTTAGAAAAAGCAACAGTCACACCTGCATGGTATAAGAAACCATTTTTCAAAAAAATTCATACGATAGAAGAAGCTAAAAACTGCATAACTGATACAAATGCTCCCTTATTTTTTAAACCACTTGCAGAAGGTAACAGCCGAGGTTGTATTGAAATCAATTCATTGCAAGACCTAGAAGCCAACCTTGAAATCGTTAATCCTTATTTACATACAGGCATACTCGTAGAAGAATGCATTAAAAATTGTGACGAATACAGCTTCGATGGAGTAGATGGGAATTATATCATTACAGAAAAGAAAACATCGCAAGGTTACTATCGTGTTGAAACCCAACATATTTTGCCCGCCCCTTTAGAAAACAAATTATATACGCGTTTAATTAGGGCTGGGGAAATTGTATCTGAAATATCTGGATCAAATAATGGCGCTGTACATAATGAATTATTTCTCAATAAAAAAACTGGAGATGTATATTGTGTAGAGCCAAATCGCAGGCCAGCAGGACTAAAATTATGGGACTGGATCAGCGTGGCTTATCCTGGAATTGATAACTGGAAGGCATGGATAAACTGGGCAAGTAGAAGCACCAGTAAAAATCAAATAAGTCATAATAAATATTTTGTAGGCTGCAGAATGTTGCATGCACAATCGAGTGGTACTCTTCAAGCGATCAATCAAAACATCAAATCTAATCTCCAAAAAATAAATGGTGTGTGTGACATAGCAGTTACCAAAAAAGAAGGCGAATCCGTAACAGAAAATCTCAAAGATAATAGCGATTTCATTGGGTACATTGTTTGCAAAAGTGATACCCCAGAAAAATTGTTAATTTTTCTCGATCAAATACAGAGAAAAGCATCAAACATTTATACTATTGGATAATCTTAAATGCCTATATCAAAAAATATCGATATTTATCTTTCTAGGCTTCTATCCGCGCTATGCCTATTTTGGATTTTAGCAGAGGCTAATGTTTGGCTTGACCCACTTAATAATGTCGTCTTAGTACTTGGCTACAGACTCTTCATTCTATTAACTCCTTTTTTCTTTTTATTTTTCAAACATAAATTAACATTTGTAGCCATGCTTATTTTAGAAATAGGGATTGCCCTATGGCTACTAAAATTAACATTTTTAGGCACAATATTTTTTGCGGTAGGTATTTCTATTAGCGGATACATGTTGAAATATTATTCGTCATTCTCGACAAAGGGCGCGGCAGGAAACAAGATTGCATTAAACTTAGGTAGTATTTTTTCAGGATGCCTAATTGCATTTACACAAAATAAAACAGCCGCATTAATTTCATGCTTTATATTAATATTGATATCTGCGCTATCCTTTGCAAAATATTTCAAAAGTAAAAACTTACTAAATTTTAATTCTGAAAGAAAACATTTTCAATTAAATGGAATTTTTACAAGGAAAGGTCTGGCATGGGCAATTATCGGTTTTGTTATCGGAGTAAAGCTAATTTCAATTGTTTCGATATTGCCACAATTTGCCATGCTTAATAATAATGGCATCTTACCAACATGGTTTGGCTTTATGCTGATTTTGAATAGTTTAATAGTAGTAATGTTACAAGTACCAATTATGAATAAAGTTCAAAACTTAAGTAAATTAAAATCTATGGTACCTTTATTTATTGGGATGCTTATCATCTTATTATCACCCACATTAAATATCGCAACAGTAACAGGCGCATTCATTTGGACATTGGCCCTGTCT
>DHXK01000122.1:0-4488 GCA_002413665.1 Legionellales bacterium UBA5158
GCCTGATACCCATAGGCCGCCCTGAATTTGGGCGATATATTCTTCAGGAACACCGTCAATCCAACGTTGCAAATGAATCTCAGGGCATTTTGGACATTTGAATTCGAGAGTACCATCATCATCAACAAGACCATCCAAACTTACACCAATAAAAACAAGGATTGGATGTACCGTGAAAGCCTCTTGTGTGACAAATGCGCCAGTTCTTAACTGATAAGCATCACGAGCAAGCGGTTCATTCTCACTTCCCCATTTTAGAGAATAAGAGCTTGGCCCTTCTGGTTGATAACCTTGAATTCGTTCAGCAGCCAATGTCCAAACTAAATCATCACGAGCCTTTAATGGCTTTCCATCACGTTTTGATTTAGCCAGCACATCAGCAAACCTGGTGCCAGTTATTTTACCAGATCTCAAAGCAAGCCACGCCAGACTTCCTTGCTCTATAATTTCGACATCACTCATATTTATCACTACTAAGAGTCTTATCAAATGTAGTTGCTAATTTACCAATGCGATCACGCTAAGATAATCCGACTACTCCTTTTTCAGATTCAGATAATTCGACCCATACTTTTCTGAAAAATACCGTGCCACTTTCAGCGGCTAACTCTAAATTAGTAATTAACGCCTCAAGCTTTTCAACATCAACCACCTTTTCAGCTTTATTCGCATTTTGATTGCGCGTAGGCGCTTGATTATTGACTGATGGCAATCCTTGATCACCATCTGTATTTAAATAATGAATAGCATTTTGTAACCTATCATTAGTTTTGGGCCAATATTTATAAGCCTGCTTAACACAAGTTTTCTTTATCATTTCCCATTCGTCAGACTTCCATGGTGACATACTGCCAGCTTTGAATGATTCGGAGCGATCACGTATGGCGTAAACTTCACTTATCGGCATAGAATGGGTGAGATATTCATTATCTGCCGTTTTAACAACACAATACACACCGATAATTTCACCTCGATCAGTGCCAAATGGATTAAATCCATGATTTGGCGGTTTATCCAACTCAATAAGTTCAAACGTATCATTTTTATAAACAACCGCAGCTTGTGCCCATTTAATTGAGCCAGTTGCCACAGCTAGATCAATCAGACCCATGTACGAAACATCAAGGCATATTTTATTTTTACGAGGCACAAGATATGCTTGTTTTTTCGCTGGATTTAAACTAATACCAATCGCTGAAACATTCGTGACAGCATCAATAACTGATTGTTTGTTATTGAGTGCAATTTTTATCGAATAATCTGTTGAAAGTGCTTGTATTGCATATCCTGCTTCCGCATCAAAATTAATTGATGAATCAGTCTGGCGCGACATAAAATTATCGCGTGTTGAGAATACTAAAGTTTCAAGTGCAGTGCTCATATATTTTCCTAATTGTGACTATGACAATTTTTTGATTAATGCAACTAAAAGAAAGAATGGCTAATTAACCTTTTTTCGTTTTAATGTTAAGAATTTTTGATACTGATTCATCCAGTTCTTTTTGAGCCTTATCAAGTTCTTTTTGAAGTATTTCTACTCTTTTAATTTTTTCCTCAGCAGCGCCAATCAGAATTTTTAAATTACCGATTGGATTTTCAATTGAACTGTGAGTGTCTTTAAAAACAAACTGGCGCCTTATTCTACCCTTCGCTCCGAATGGCCTGCCTAGTTTTGTTGAATTTTCTGTTATTTCCGGTCGTATAACATCTTTCATTTCATTTCTCCTTAAGCAAAACTTTATCTAGTTGCTAATCAATCAACTACAAAATAAGTATATTCTTATAGAATTACACTGTCAAGAATTATTTACGATAAAATCGTAATTATTTTAAATTATCTAATCTTTTTTTAATCTTAATATAACGGCGAAGTGATCTAATTTTATAAAAAGTTAATTGAATTAGCGCGGATAACATTAATGCATCAAATAAATTCATCATTCATCGCCTTTAGTGTTAGATTTATCTTGGTCGATAGCCTCAATTGCTTCGTCTATAACTTTTTCAATATTTTTTGCTTCAGTAGCATCTATCATTAAAATAGATCCGCTGTAACCAGGTAATTTTGGTAAATTTTCCATTAGAATAGATGCGCATCTTAATTCAGTGAGTAGTGCTTCTTCCGCATCACGCAATATGCCGGCAGGAATAGAGTTAGCACCTGCTTTATATCCCCAGTAAGCTGCGTCCATTACCTCGCTCTCATATCCAAGTTGGGGGATGCTCCAACCTAATTCAGCAAATTTAGCCTCAAACTGTTCGCGCTGTGTTGATTCTGTAGTCATGGTTTATCCTTTAGTGGCAATGGCTTGGTCTATGGCTTTCATGGTTTCATCAATGACATAACAAATATTAGAATTGCTACTAAATTTAGACATGACTGTAGCTCTTATTTTATTTTTATCGTAGGTAAAAGCATCTTGCTTATTAGGATTAGCTAGTGCGGCACGAGCTTGCCATACACGCCAGTAATCGCGTTCCAATCCTGCTGGATATGGGTCTGAGCTGCCAATGATGATTTTTGCTTTGTTAACCATCCACTTTTCAAAAGCTTCTAATTCACTATCAACATCCACTGGTGAAGCTATTTCGGTGGCTTGATGGGCTAGCAAAAGACGGGCTAGCAAAAGACGGGAGAATGCAGTTAATTGCTTGTTACATGGCCCAGAGTATTCAATAAACCAGCCTGTGCTATGTTTAGTTGTATTAAATCCAGCTTCTTTAGCTAGCTTAATAATTTCTTCTTCGTTAATCATGGCTTAAAATCCCTTTAAATATGTTTCGCTATCCATATCTTTTATTGCTTCACCATGGCAAACAGGGCAGTCTTTCCCTCCATTACACCCGCTGTAAACGGTTTCAATCTCAATCCCCTTACATTTTGTAGATTCTGCAAGCCAACCACAGCGCCATAACTCATAATGGTTTGCGTGCGTTCGTCTGTCTATTGGACAAGATGTTATAGTTTTACCATCTTTAAACGCTTGTTTTCCTGCATTTGTAGGATTTGTGTAAAGCTCACTCATTTCAATCTCCTGTGTTGTTAGGGTTAAAACTATTTACGTTCATTAGGTTTAATGTCTTGGCTTTGCATCGTGGCGTAGCTATGTTTGCGTGCAATAAGTATCGCTAATTTCTGGCAATCTAAGTCCTGTGCCCATAGGCTCGACCTGTAGGCCTACCAGTTCTACAAATTCTGGCGTTGCCGTTGTTTGCGTTTTTGAGTAGTGGTTTACAATTCTCTCTTGAACTATGCGCCATCCTTTACCAATACGAGCAGTTCCAGCGATTGCTTTGCCTTTATATAGACTCATAAATCCCCCTATTGGTTTACTTGAAAGAACGCATTAGCAAACTTCTGCGAACAATAGCTTCTAAATTCAGCGTCACTTTGCGGATTAAATCCTGCAAATTCAGGTATAAGCTTCACCGAACTTTTATGCAAAAATGCTAGTGACGGTTTAGGCCTGTTCGGTCTAAGGTATAGATGCGGATTCTTTGGCACATCATCCCAATGATGATGCACTCTTCCTGGTTTATTAAACTTACCCCATAAAGCTGTTTTCTTAGTCCAAGGTGAGCCGTAATGCCAAGGTTCATAAGTCATAGTCGGCTCGCCTAAATAATGCTTTAATTGACCTGTTGCAGGGTTTTCTATAGCCCAAAATACAGGATTACACTCAGAAATAATTCTCTGGCAATGTCGTACTAGAAATAAACCTCCCTCTATATCGCGTTCGCGCTTCTTTTTCATAACACCGTTATCAATAGCCGCTGCCGAAAACTCTGTACATACTGGATTGGCAATAATCCCATAAACATCTTCAGGCGGGTGATAGTTTTCAACACCAATATCTTTACCAATTAGAATAACGTTATAGCCGGCATCTTTATAAGGCTTTGTATCTGTACCTGTATCTGCGCAAAGTTGCAGTATTGTTTTCATATTCACCCCTGTTATGTATCAAAAACTATCTTGGTTATTTGGTTTACTTCTTAACATACTTGCGTTTATTCGGCTTGAGACTTCTTTTATAACTAAGAACTGCTGTATGAAGCAAAGCTTGGTATACGCTAATTAAATTATGTTCGTCTGGCGACTTTTTGAATTTAGCTATAGGCATATCTGTCTTTCGCTCACTGACTATCACAAAGCTTTCATTACTTGTATCTATGTAGAATAAAGCGGTCATACTCACCTCACTTTGTTATGGCATATAGCCAATTCGTTTCACTGACCTAATTAACAAAAATATCTATCTTTGTTATGTATCAATATTTTTAAATTCACTGCTCGTTTGGACAAGTTTATAATGCAAGCATTGTAGTTAAAAGTGCAAATACAACAGATAAAAAATATCCTGCCTGCCAAAATTCACCATAATCTCCTGTGTTGTTAGGTTAAGGGGTTGCAATTCCACCAGTTACATTTATATGCTTTGGACAACCAATGCCTCTTGTTTCACAACCAATGCTTGGTGATATTGT
>DHXK01000122.1:4756-4885 GCA_002413665.1 Legionellales bacterium UBA5158
CAACCAATGCTTGGTGATATTGTTGGGTTTTCATAGTCACCATCCCAATGCCATACTGGGTGTACCGCTTCTCCATTTGTAAGCTCAATAGAACACGTACCTAATTTAGGGCAGAACTGAATAAAAGAA
>DHXK01000127.1:0-2788 GCA_002413665.1 Legionellales bacterium UBA5158
GTTCATATGCTTGCATATATTGTGGCCAAAGAACCCGCTCTTTTAAATCGTTGGGATTAAATTTCCAAGTTTTAGTTGGATCATTAAGCCGTTCTTGCATACGTTTTTTTTGTTCTTCTTTAGAAATGTGTAAAAAGCATTTGATAACCGTAGTGCCAGACTCTGTGAGTAGGCGCTCAAAATCATTGATTTGTGCATAACGACGCTTACATTCCGCCTCATCAATCCAGTCATGCACTTTTACAATCAGTACATCTTCGTAGTGGCTTCGGTTAAAAATCGCTAACTCACCTGTTTTAGGCACTTGTTGGTGTACTCGACATAAAAAATCATGTGCAAGCTCATCACTGCTAGGAGCTTTAAAGTTCGCCAAATGAATACCGAGTGGATCGCATGCACTAAATACGTGACGCACGGTACCATCTTTACCACTAGTATCCATGCCTTGTAACACCAGCAATACTTTGTGTTTACCTTCCGCGTACAAAATATCTTGCAACGCGTTAATTTCAATCGCAAGGTTGGTTAGTTCATAAGAGTCTTGCTCTTTACTCGCACTACGTTCGCTTTTATCATCAGTTTTATAATCGGCAAGTGTAAATTTTTTAGGGTTAACGCTATATTTGTTTAGATTTTCCATAACAGAGTGATTGCTCGACGCTTTTAAAGTATTGATCCATCTATGCTACATGAGATCTAGTTGGCTTGCTATGCAAGGCTCTTTATTTCATTTATAGTTGTTTGGCGTGATTGACTAGCCAAAAAATGAATAATAAAACACTAAAATTTAGTTTGTTACAATCAATCAAATCCATTTTTATTTTTTTTGCATTGTGTATAACGACTAATGTTGTTGAAGCCTCTCCACTGGAGCTTCAAGGCACTTGGTATGCCGCACATTCCTATTCTAAATCTGGTCCAGTAGAGCGTTTCTTAGATAATCCATTACAAGCTAAAAGTCTGCAAATAGTTGATACTATTGCCCACACTGGAGGGCACTATGTTTATACGGCTAATTTTGAGATCCATCAAACAGGTGATTTTGTAGTCGATTTCAAAAACACTAGCACCATCGCACAATTTAGACACCGTATCTACGATAATCAAAATCAACTTATCACTAGTTTGGATGGTGGTATCGAAAACGCCGCCCTCAATCCATTTTTTTTAAGGCATGGTCGTGAGCTTCGCCTTAAAAAAGGCGAGTACAAGCTTATTACTGAGATTATCTCGCCCAACTTTTTAGCGATTCCAGAACCGTATATTGATGAGCGTATTCATTATCAGCAAGCGATTAAATTCAGTAATACGCTAACACTTATTTGTTTAGGTGTATTTTTAGGTTTAGGTGTTTACTACATGGTACTTGCTTCCTTGCGTAACCGCATGGCTGAAGCTATGTATGCCTGTTTTATTTTAGGCAATTTTTTATTTAACAGTGCTACTTTGCTGGTGTTAGCTGATGTATTTGCTGTGCATTCTTTGTATTGGGCCACCGTACCAATTTTATTTTCAAATATTGCTTATGTGATTTTTGTGATGGCTTTGTTAGAAATTAAAGCTGACACTAAAAGTCGCCTTTATTGGGCTGGTGTGACGATATTGTGCCTGATGTGTTTCTTTGTAGGATTAGCGCTTGCATTTCCAAACTGGGCGCTTGAGTTGTCACGTTACGGCGTGGGGCTGTTTTTAAGTTATGGCTTAGTATCTGCAATTACAGAAAGCTTGCGTAAAAACGCGTCAGCTAAGCGCTACTTAATTGCTATCAGTATATTTTTTGTGCTGGGCCTAATTACTATTAGCCTCAGTAAAATCGATAAGCAATATACTTTTTATATTGAGCATATGGGCTTAATCAGCGTTGCTATTGAAGTCATGTTTTTGGCACTAGTATTATCATTTCAATTTTCGCAGTTACAGCATGATAAGGATCAGGCCATAGTAGCGTTAGCAGTAAGTATGAAAACAGCACATTCCGATTCGCTCACAGGTTTGCCTAACCGCCATGCCCTTGTAAAGGAAATTGTTAATTTGCCATCAAATGGAAGTCTGACGTTTATAGATTTGGACGGTTTGAAATTTTACAATGATATGTATGGCCATGAGCGTGGCGATAAGTTGCTATTAAGTTTTGGTCAGTGTTACCAGCAAAGTTTAGGCAATAATTTAAAGTTGTACCGTCTTGGAGGAGACGAGTTTGCGGTGTTAAGTCACAAAGGAGAGATAGTTGAAATTGAAAACGCGTTAAATGAAGCGTTGCATGCGATGAGAATAGCTGGGTTTGAGTTTGCCGGTGCTAGCGCAGGTTCCGTGTATGGGTATGAAGCAGCAAACATTGCTGAACTTATGCACATGGCTGATGAACGTATGTATGAAAATAAGCGTTTACGTAAAATGGCCAGGACAGTTGAGGCGCAAGAATGGCTCAAGGTAAATCAGTCGGATGATGTGCTCTAAAGTATCAAGTTTTAATGTTTTACATTCATCAGGTTTTTTTAAATATATTGATTTTTATAATAATAAAGAAAGATAGTCATGCCATTTAAATTATCACGTTTAGCATTAATTGTACCCGTTATTATTATGGCTATATTGCCATTGGTCGCTGCTTGGTTTGCTTATCCACAAACACATTTACCGCCCGGATTTGGCATTTTCCCACCTGTTTTTGTACAAGAACCGCCGGGGTTTAATTTAATTATTTTCATCCTGCTGGCAATTATTGAGTTAGCTTTCATCATTTTTTTAATTTTTCCACAATGGTTTGGTTTTACACAACTTAATTCTC
>DHXK01000127.1:2943-3910 GCA_002413665.1 Legionellales bacterium UBA5158
CCATCTAGCAAGCCCTTGCCTGTTTGGTTTTGGTTAGGACTTGCCACAACACTGTTTTTTTGGTGGCTGATGTGGACGCGTGAAACCATCTTTGGCAGCTTGGTCTATTACGCTTTTACCCCGTTATGGTGGGGGTTTATTTTCACGCTTGATGGCTTGAATTATCGCTTTTCTGGTGGGTATTCTTTGTTTGCAAATCGACCTAAAACCTTGCTTATTAGCGCGATAGTATCGTTTGGCGGTTGGTTTTTCTTCGAGTATTTTGATTATTTTGCATTGGGTAATTGGTATTATCCCAATAGTACGATGCCACAATTAAGCCACGCAACCATAGTTTTTCTCTATGTAATCGCTTATACCACGGTATGGCCTGCTATTTTTGAGTGGTATACACTGCTAAATTGCTTTCCCAAACTTGTTGCTCGGTATTCACAAGGTCCTAAATTAAAATTTCCAGGTAAGCCATTGTTGTATTTAAGTTTTATTTTGCTGGTTGCTTTGGTATTTTTCCCTTACCCGCTATTTTGGGTTATGTGGATAGGAACTCTTCTTGGTTTTGCGGGCTTACTAATTTCGCTTAATATTTGGACACCATTCACAGCACTGGCTAACGGAAACTGGAGTCCAATGCTATTAATGGCGATCGGCACCTTGCTGAATGGCTTTATCTGGGAGTTCTGGAATTACGGCAGTGCTCATCCTACAACACCTGTTACTAACCCAAACTACTGGGAATATGATATTCCATATGTAAATGTGATTCACATTTTTTCAGAAATGCCTTTGTTGGGGTATTTTGGCTACCTTCCATTTGGAATACTAGCATGGGTGATTTTTATCTGGGCAGGTAAGGTATTTGGTTTTAATACTGGTTTATTGCCAAAGGATAATAATGGCTGACGTAATAGGAGCTGGGGCTATTTAAGCATAAATAAATAATTATTAGCAAAAACCCTCTTTCAAATTT
>DHXK01000149.1:0-2464 GCA_002413665.1 Legionellales bacterium UBA5158
AAAGCGGCCAAAACTCGCCATTGTTAAATCATTAGCGCTAATAAACACCCCTAACCCCGTCAGTGCTAGCAGGCAGGCAAAAAAGAGCACTAGCCGTGCGCCAAAGCGATCATAAATCATGCCGATAGGGATTTGCATGGGGGTATAAGCGTAATAATAAAAAGCCGCTAAATTACCAAATTGTGAGGCGGAAATGTGAAGGTTTTGCATTAAATCGTGTTGCATCACGCTGGGCGATACGCGAAGAAAGTAATTATAACAATAAAAGAGCATTCCAATGCTGCAGATAAGCCACGGTAAAATAGACTTCTCAAAAAAGACAGGTGATTTTCGATTATCAGCTAACATGCATCTTTTCCCATTATGTTTTTATTGTAAGCGCTTATGATAAGCAATTTGCGCCATAATTCTTCAACAGAGGTTACTTAAGATCAAATTTAATACAATAAGAGATTTTTGAGAGCGTGGAGCGAATTTATAGCAGAAGCTAGTCAAAATTTCTAGTCTTATATAAATTTTCGTCGCTCCCTAATTAAGCTCACTTGACCAAGTGAGCTTAATATTTAAGCTACGAACACAAAATATCATTCAACTCTAGAAGCTCCCTACTACCCAATATCCTAGGTCCATGCTCTGGATCAGGAATTTCGACTAAACTTAAGCATTCTCGATTCATTGCTGTCATTTTATGAGTCTTTCCTTCTAAAAGTCCCTGCACAGCAAGATGCCCCATGGATAAGGCAATTTTTCTATCGAGTAAAGAAGGTGTCCCGCCACGTTGGGTATGACCTAAAATGCACACACGATATTGTAATTTCGTCAAAATTTGTAATTCTTTAGCAATCTCCATGCTCCGACCAGGCTGATCTGCCTCTGCAATGACGATAATAGAGCTCAATTTTTGTCGTCTAGGCACCATGATTTTATTAGCAAGTTCAGGCATACTCACAGGAAATTCAGGTGTCAAAATAAACTCAGCACCTCCTGCTATACCAACATCAACAGCAAGAAAACCTGAGCTACGTCCCATGACTTCAACGAGAAAATGTCTGTCATGGCTGGATGCTGTATCGCGAATTTTATCAATGGCTTGTAAAGCTGTATTGCGAGCAGTATCAAAGCCGATGGTATAATCTGTGCCTAGAATATCATTATCGATGGTACCAGGAATGCAGATAATGGCCGGCCCGCCTTCGGATGAAAGTAAAGATGCACCTTTAAAGCTGCCATTTCCACCGATGACAACGATGCCATCAATTTTTTCTGAGGATAAAAATTCACGGCATTGATCACGAATTTTTCTGTGAAAAAAGTCCAGATAGCGTCCTGCTTTTAAGATAGTGCCGCCATGTTGGATGCAATTGGCAACACTATCAGGCTCTAAAGGATAAAACTTTCCTTCAGCTAATCCCTGAAAGCCTAGCTGACAGCCAAATACTTTAAAGCCATAAAAGTGTCCGCTTCTAACCACAGCTCGTATTGCTGCGTTCATTCCTGGAGCATCGCCGCCTGATGTTAAGACAATAATTTTCTTCATAGTGATCGCTACCGTTAGTTTTAAAAAATGATAGCACAAAGAATCATTTAGTATTAAATTATACGAGCAATAAGTAAGAGTAAAACTTAAATAAATTATGAGGAGAATGGGCATGAAGTTAAGAAAATTGGCTCTCACGGTTATTAGCGGGTTATGTGCGGTATCGCTTGCTAACGCTGAGCCTGCGATCACTGATGATGCAAATGGCATGGGATTGAGTGATAATTCTGCCAATTCAAACAATATGGAATTGAGCGATAATGCTACCAATTCAAACAATATGGGAATGAACGATAATGCTCCCAATACAAACACTCCTGCCAATCAGACTTATGCTATGAATAACAGCAATGTAGGTAGTGTGCAGAATACTGATATGTCACCTCCTAGTGATAATAGTGCTTCCGCTGCTCCATCGGTTGAAGCAACTCCAGGTGATGCAAATGCTACATTAAATGATGATATAAGTGCTGATACTGCTACTGGTGATGATGATTATTGATGATTATTTGTCAACCCGGAACACGCGCCGGGTTTTTTAAGTTTTTAAGTGATAACCCTAGTCTAACCTAGCGAAACCGTTTTCCAAAATCAATCAACTTCTTGCCAGTAATCAATAAGAAAGTGATATAATTTAAGTAAATGCATCTCTGCATTGCTTTTCTCTTTGCTTAATAT
This sequence comes from Legionellales bacterium UBA5158, assembly GCA_002413665.1. Lineage (GTDB taxonomy): Bacteria > Pseudomonadota > Gammaproteobacteria > DSM-16500 > DSM-16500 > UBA5158. The sequence continues at coordinate 2,216 of DHXK01000149.1, forward strand.
AAAGGGTAGCTAAATGGAAGATAGCAGCTCTAATACATTTCGTATTCTTATTGTCGATGACAGTAAGCAAACTCATGAAATTTTTAATCGTTTGTTGGATCTTCAGGGTAGAATTAAATCCTCTATACAATCAAAAGATTTTTCACCTCATAAAGATTTTAATGTCACATTATTCCCTATCTTTATTGTAAATTATACCTTTCAAGGAAAAGACGCTGTTGAATTAGTGCGGCGATCTTTAGACGATAA
>DHXK01000149.1:2647-2829 GCA_002413665.1 Legionellales bacterium UBA5158
GCATTTGTAGATATAAGAATGCCTCCTGGCTGGGACGGATTAGAAACTATTCGCCATATTTGGGATTTAGATAAAAACATTCAAGTTGTGATATGCACAGCTTATTCTGATTATTCTTGGGAAGAAACAGTTTCTGATTTAGATGCATTTGACAATTTTCTTATTTTAAAAAAACCTTTTGA
>DHXK01000244.1 GCA_002413665.1 Legionellales bacterium UBA5158
GCTGGTATTCGAAGACGCGGTAAGATTTTTGAAGTCACTGAAAAGTTTTCTGTTGTAAAAACATTACAAGCCATTGAAACCACGGACGTCGTTCTATTTGTTATTGATGCGCGCGACGAAGTATCCGATCAAGATTTACGTTTACTAGGTTTCATAATTGACAATGGTAAAGCTCTCGTTTTAGCAGTAAACAAATGGGATGGCATGTCTGAGTACGATCGTGAAAAAACACGCACAGCCATTGATAGACGTTTGCATTTTGTCAACTTTGCACGTATACATTTTATTTCTGCATTACACGGTAGCGGCGTAGGAAATTTATTTGAATCGATTGATGAAGGATATGCTGCAGCAAATAAAAAAGTTTCCACTTCACAACTTAATGATATTCTTCGTGAAGCTGTATTAACACATAATCCACCATTAATGCACGGACGAAGAGTTAAGTTACGGTACGCACATACTGGGGGACACAACCCGCCTTTAATTATCATTCACGGCAACCAAGTTGAATCTTTGCCACAAGCTTATCGAGTTTATCTTGCTAACACTTATCAAAAGCAATTAAAACTAGTTGGCACACCCGTGCGCGTTGAATTTAAAAATAGTGAAAATCCTTTTCGTGACAAAAAAAATATTCTCACACCAAGACAGCGTCTGAAAAAAGCCAGACTCATGAAACACGTAAAAAAATAAAAAATTTTACACTATATCAAAGTGGTGCTCGACTACGTCCTCATCGTTTTCTTCTACCTCAATAACAGTATCATTGTTAGCCGGTGAAAAAAAACTAAAATATGGCATAGCACTCGAGCTACCACTTGAGCTGTCGTTAGGCTCACTATTCCAAAATCTTATCGAAGAAATATTCAATAAAGTTATCACTTCTGCGCGCGTGATCTTTGGCAAAGTGTGTAATAATTTTTTTACATCTTCATCATCATTTATAATTTCACTTAAATATTTTTTCCCTAAAATATCTCGTAAAAATATCATATGTTGCGATTGACATAACACTTGAATGATTTCATTTAAATCATCTACATTCTCTACTAGAGATTGCATGTATTCTTTCCCTAAAATATTAAAAAAAGAGACATGAATTGAAATATCCAGCAAGGTTATTAAAACTTTCTTTAGATCTGCAACATTCTTAATGATGGACTGAAGGGCTTCTTTACCTAGAACATCCCGAAATAATACTAACCGGTGCAGAAATGGTACTTCAATAGTAACGACCTTTAAGTCATCTAAATTTTTAATTAATGATTTGTAAAATTGGACAAGCAATCGTTTTTTACCTTGATCTCCGTACCTATATATAACTAAATTTTCACCTTCTTTTAGTGATTCAAAAAGATTATCTTGCGCTTCTTGATAACGAGACTGACACATATCTAGGGCAACACGTGTGGATATTTCTTCATTCTGAGGATAAGTATGAAATAACTCTGGATGATTATTTAAAATTCTTTCCAAATCTTGTGATATCAGCTCAACACATGGCACACTGTTCATGGGATTTAATGATAACAATTCGATAATGTTAGCTAACTCTGTTTCAGGCACTTCTATTTTACCGTCTATTGCAGCACGACTTAACAAATGCGACCAACATAATTCAAATGTCATCGCGATACAATTGAACGTCGAAAAACACGAATATAATTTTTTCTTTTCAGCAGCATCAAATGTTTTTATAAATTCATAAAATTCTTTGATACCCTGAATAGCATCTTGTCCTGCCGTTTCTGCGGTTCCATCACGACCACCTCTCTCCCCGCCAACTTTTAATCTATCTATTAAGCGACGAATGAACGCACCCATATTCTGACCGTTAACTTTTACTTCGTGCAATTCCCATATAGCGTCATAATAAGCTTTTGATTCTAAGGAATGATTTATCACTCTCTTTTTTTCTTCTTCACTTAATAGCTTTTTTTTATTTTCTGCTAGAACATGCGTATGTTTCAACTGCATATCTTCACTTGCATAACTCAAGCAATCAAATACATTAATTAAATTAATATCATTATCACTCAAAATAAAAGCATGCAGTTGCAACGTTTCGTTCTCACTTTCAACAGCATCTTCATCATCCTCATCGAGTTCCTTTAAGGAAACTTCGTTCTTGGTCGAAATTGTAGGCATCAATAATTTAAATTTATGCTGACTAAAAATAGGAGATAAAACTTCGGCAATATCCACGCATAATCTAGTTAAAGCATTACGGCAAGTGTAACAATAAGCTGAGTCTGTCCCACGTATGACATCCCATCTTTGTGTTAGAAAATTTTTAAGAGGTTGAAGATTCTCTATTGTTGCTTCTTTTTCGCCATGAGTTTTAAATAAAGCATCCAATTTTTTTAACGCATCCTTGCGTTCTAAATCAAGAGCTTTACTCTCTAACATAGATTCTACATTGCGTCTAAATCTATTTTCATATCCACGTGAATTTTCATAAATAACTTTTTGAATAATCTCCGCCATTAGTTCGTTGATTTTCATATCTCATCCTTGTGATATTAAAAAAACGTGTCCCCCTATTGGGATTACAGCCGACAAGTTAAAATGGATTGGGTGTATCATTACTTTCATGAACAGTTAACCCTATAGCATCCTGCTGAGTTTTTCTATTCTGAAAAAAGGAAACGGAACTCGTTGATAGCAACGGCACTATAAGGCCCTCTGAATAGCGCCTAAGAACATTTTCATTTATTTGAGCTGCGGTCATTAAATCATTGTAAGCAGTATCAATTTCATAACGTGTAAAATACAATCGTTGCTGATTATTAGAATCTTTTTCAACTTCATCTTTGAAGGTACAAGAAAATTTGTTTTCGGCAAATTCATGTTTCATCTTCTCCAAAGATACAAAGGTTTTTTTTACTTCTTCCGGAAATTTTTCTACTAACAAATTTAAAATTTCTTTATCAGCTTTTAGAGAAGCAATTAACATTAGAGTGTATTCAATACCGTGTCGAATCTCGCTACATGCGTGGTAATCAGCGCCATTATCAACTAACCTACTTACCATAAAAGGGCTCGCAGACCATCTTATCGCCTGCAGCAGTGTGAAATAAGATTCATCTTCATGTTTAATATTTAAGTTTGCTCCATACTCAATGAAACATTCCGTAGGGTATCTTTTCCAAAACTTCCACATATTCTGATTTACTATTTTTCCTGCTTCATTTGGTTTGATATTAGTAAAATGAAATATACAATCACGAACAAATTGAAAATCTAAATTAATGTGAGCGCTTGAACCGTAAAAATCATTTTTAATAATAAATCTTAATAGGTTGCTATTTTTTTCACATAAATCGTAATATTGGCTTTTTAAGCTTCTTTTACTATTTTTTTCTGATTCTATTCCATTAATTTTAGGCAGAACGTTTTCTTTTAGGTTATTTAAAAGCACTAGGTAATTACCTGACAGCTTTGCTTTTTTTAAATTTATATATTTTGAATTTAAATTAATTAAAGTATCTTCCGTAGAATGATACATATCACGAGAAATGACCTCTGCAGATTCAGCAATTCGATTAAGGTCGCTAAAAGGTAAATAACTTAGAATAGAAGCATCTAAATCATTCGGAAAAGTAGAAGTAAATGGAATGTGCGTAATAGGCATTTAAAGCCTCGCATTGAAATAAGCTAGAATCCATCTAAAAATCGTATCATTTAAATATTAAGGAATACTTAAGATCTAAGACCTACCGCGCCAGCACCAGCCACGATCAATAGAAAAAATTTCTGGGACTATGGCCCCGTTAGGCAGCGTGGAATATGTTAAGGAGTTCAAAATTCCACCTGAGGATAAATAATTGTTTGCAATATAAACGTTTTGAATTTTTGTTAAAGCGATGCGCACTCCTCTTGCCAATTTTTCCGCTCTCCCTACGCCCCAATAATGAAGTGACAGAATGTGTTGTTCTGGATCAGCTATTGCCAGTTCGTGAATGGCAACTATCGCAATTCCTGACTGATGAAAGACAGATAATACGCTTTGTAAATCTTCTACTCTCATGACAAGATCACCTTCGACAACTGCTTCATCATCAGACCCAGCAAAAATAGCAGAGGTATTCGCATTAAAAAAATCGTTAATAGAAGACGTATTTTTTCCTTTACTCAGCGTAATAACATATGCACCATCATTCAAACTCCCCTTCGCTCCCAATAAATAATCTAATTTTTTAGGATTTAAAGTTGTATTCGATGCGTCAATCATTGCTAATGGAAAGTCTCCCTTCCCATTACTAGTCGCTTTTATTTTTTTAAAAATACTATTGATAGCCATCGCTAATTTTTTTTCATCACCTTTTGCTTCAATATGCATAAACATGACTTTTGGAGTTTCCCAAAGAAAATGGTTATGTAAAGTGGTGACAATAAAATGATTAGCCAATGCTGTTTCCATAACCGCATTAACTTGGTTTTCAGTTACCACTAAATCTGCTTTGACAAGGGTTTCATTTTCGACTCGACTAAAAGAGGCTAAAGAAGTTAATCCCATTGCAGGTATTAATGTCACACCATTCACAATAATTATAAGATCACCGCGAGGATCCTTAACAGTAAAGATCTTTTTTTGCGTATCAAAACTTCCTGTTACACCTGCAAATCTTTCTATCACTTTAGGATGAATTCTTGATGATGTGTTAAGCGCATAGCTTGAGGTTATAGATATGTGTATAAATAAAAGGAAAATAGCAACTCTGAATATCATGATCGTTAACCTCATAAAGGAAAAACAAATCTTATGTCAGGTTATATTTTATTTGACTCTTATTTTATTCTAATCTTAATTGCGTATATATACTAGACTAGCCTACTGAGTTGAAAACGAGACATCAGGTAGGTAGCTAGATTTCT
>DHXK01000297.1:0-6232 GCA_002413665.1 Legionellales bacterium UBA5158
TAGCTCAGTCGGTAGAGCAAAGGACTGAAAATCCTTGTGTCCTTGGTTCAATTCCAAGTTTGGCCACCAATCTAGTTGAAACCAATCCTTACCTCCAAGACACAAAAACGCGTCGAGAATTCATTGCTCCTCAGTAAGAACCCCATGCATATATTTTCTATTCTCTAATTTCAAATATCTGCTATAATGATCAATAGAATGACCAAAAAGCACAGTAAACGATCAAGGTATTGACCATTATGGGAAGAGAAAAAACCCCAATGCTACCGATAGCACAACGCTTATTAACAGAAATGGGCGAAAATATTCGTCTAGCACGATTGCGACGTAAATTTTCTGCAGTCATAGTTGCGCAGCGCGCGGGAATTGCTCGCAATACACTGCGAGCAATTGAACGAGGCGATGCAAGCGTAACATTCAGTGCTTATGTTAATGTTTTACTCTGCTTAGGACTTGAAAAAGATTTACGATTAATAGCTCGTGATGATGAGCTAGGCCGGAAGCTTCAAGATGCTGACTTGCCCATCAAAGCACGCGCACCAAAATTAAAACCAATAAAGAAAAAGTCTCATGAATAAAACTCAGCAGCATATTGAAGTCCACGCACACTGGATAGGTTTATCCCAACCAACCTTGGTAGGCGTTTTACATGCAACTCCTTCACGTGGCAAAGAAATGTTTTCTTTCGAGTACAACCACGAATGGCTTAAACACAATCAAGCCCATGCTTTAGATCCATCTCTTCAATTATTTCAAGGACCACAATACGCCCCTCAAGGACAAGAAAACTTTGGAATTTTTCTAGATTCCTCCCCTGATCGCTGGGGACGCTTCCTCATGAATCGTCGAGAAGCACAACTTGCTCGCTTCGATGGTCGCAAAGAAAAAAAACTTTTAGAATCTGACTATCTCCTAGGAGTTTATGATGAGCATCGCATGGGTGCACTTCGATTTCGCACAGATCCACAAGGACCTTTTCTGGATAATAACAAAGCTTATGCTTCACCACCTTGGGCCTCATTGCGAGAGCTAGAGCATGCAAGTCTAGAGCTTGAAAAAGAAAACGCAGAAAAAAATCCAAGCTACTCAAAATGGCTGCAAATGCTAATTGCACCGGGCGGATCATTAGGTGGTGCACGTCCTAAAGCAAGCGTTGTCGATAAAAAAAAACATTTATGGATCGCTAAATTTCCCAGTGGAAATGATGAATATGATATTGGTGCCTGGGAAATGATTGTCTATAATCTCGCGGAACGTGCAAAACTCAATATACCAAAAGCGATGCTACAAAAATTTAATAATCGTCATCATACATTTATCAGCAAACGATTTGATCGTACCAATAATGATGAGCGTATTCATTTTGCTTCTGCCATGACATTACTTAAACATTCAGATGGTGATGACGCATCAAATGGAGCAAGCTATCTGGAACTTGCTGAATTCATCATGCAACAGGGCGCACAACCAGAACAGGATCTGGCACAGTTGTGGAGAAGAATTGTATTTTTTATTTGTGTTTCAAATGTAGACGATCATTTGAGAAATCACGGCTTTATTCTACAAAACAATGGATGGGTATTATCACCCGCATTTGATATTAACCCAGTTGCCAGTGGTAACGGATTGAAACTAAATATTTCTGAGACCGACAACTCACAAGACCTCATACTTGCCAAAGAAGTTGCTGAATATTTCAGAATAAAACCAGAGCGTGCCGACAAAATTATTCAAGAAGTCATCAAAGCGGTTAAAGATTGGCGTAAGGAAGCAAGATCCTTGGGTATATCGATGAGAGAACAAGATTATATGGAACATGCATTTCGAATCGCAGAAAGCTAAAAAATGTGTTACATCCAAAGCATGCGCCTCTACGCATAGCTCCTCACAGGAGGACATTGCGTAGAGCAAAAGATCAGAACCTAGGGCTACCTTGATGAGCAAGAACATCAGAAACGTCTGGCTCTGAAGAGCTACTTAACTGGTTTATGAGTGTATGCTGGGAACTTCCCACCGCCGTTTGTACAGCAACAGGCTTTTCAAATTCATTACAGGCTTGGATAAACCCTTTAGCGAAACCAATGTGAATATTAATTCTGCGAGCCATTTCTGTTTGGGTTAGGGAATATGTTTGGTAAAAATATTTATCTACTAAACTTAATAACAATTGTTTTATCGTTTTTTGATAACCAAATGAAGATAACAATTTATTGCTAGTCCATATTTCTTTACCGTTATAGAATTTCACTAAAATATCTTTGATTTTTGGTAAAAATAGCGAGCCTTCTTTTGCATCTTCAATCATTTTTTCCAAGTAACTCAATAGCTTTAAATGTAATTCGAAATACTCATATAAATTAGGATTTTCCCATTTAAGGTTGCTACCCGATTTGTTTTCATTCTGGATATCGCAAATTTCTTTTACTGACTTTTGAAAAGGCAACCATTTCTGCGGTACATTCATTTTTTCCACTGCTTCCATCGTTAAACCAATCAACTGCTGCGCACCCTTGCTATTTGCATGACGTCCGACCGCCTTGTCAAAAAAATTTCTTCTCTGCACACGCACAAGATACTCTACGCCCAAATTATTTAATTCAGCAATAATCGAAAGAAATTCTGGTTCTGCTTGTCTTGTATTTGCCATACTTTTCCATATTATAAAGTTATTTTATGCAACAAAATATTTATTTGATAGACTCATAATAACCTAGCAACATGATTCAATCAAAGATATTGCTTTTAAATTAGGATAAACAATAATGAGCTCCAGCAGAAGTGAACATAATGATGATTTACATCATACTATTTCATTGGATGAAAAAGATTTTTATAAAATTCTCAATATAAATCATGATGCGACTTTGGATGTCATAAAAAAGTCATTTCATAAATTAGCATTAACTTATCACCCCGATAAAAAACCTCACCTGGGATTCCTGCTCTAGATTAACAATATACATTTGCTCAATAACAAGATTAAGAAATAACTATTAATTCTTCAGAATAAGCGCAAAAACTGCTATTATAAAACAACTTTTTTATTAGGGGCTCACACGAATGGTATCGACAATGAACCCTACTCATCACTTACTTAAAATCTCACGCCTAGAGGGATTAACCGATGGTATCTTTGCTATTGCAATGACCATTCTTGTACTTGATCTGCGCCTACCCTCGCATCTGCCAACTGACAATTTATTTTTTCTGCTAAAGAGTGATATCGCTTTAAAACTCTTTATCTATGCTGTTAGCTTTATTATTCTGGGCACCTTGTGGGTAGCGATGAATTTTCAGCTAGGACTCCTGGATCGCCTAAATCGCCAATATCTTTGGTCTAATGTTTTTTATTTGATGGTCATTTGTGTAGTACCGTTCTCTGCCAGTTTAGTGGGTGCTTATCCCAATAGTCCCGCCAGTATTTCGTTTTATGCACTTAATCTTTTGGCCGCAAGCATGGGTCAACTTTTAACGTGCCAATGCGCAGATTATTTTAATCTTAATATAAATATTTATACTCCAGCCATTAAGCAGGCAGTGATAAGAAGAATATTACTCGCACCTATATTTTATGTTCTTTCTCTTTTTTTAGCACACTGGAACACCTCAGCTGCATTTATTACACTAATTTTACCGACGGCTTTTTACATGGTTCCAGGCAGAGTCGATCGCTTTGAGAAAATGTAATATAAAAATTACTGCAACAAACTTGCAATAAATTCAAGGTTACCAATGAATGATAAATAAAAATAAACAGACTCAAAACTCATCCATTTATTTATTACTCCTAGGATTAATTATTATTTGGGGGCTAAGCTGGCCTGTTTCTAAAATAGGCTTGAGATACATGCCACCATTATGGTTTGCTGCTATGCGCTTATCTTTAGGCACAGTTACTATGTTTTTTGTCGTTACCTGTTTAGGCAAGTTTGTCTGGCCCAGAAAAGAAGATCTGAAAATTATTTTCATTATTGGATTTCTACAAATTGGATTATTCATGACGTTAGTGAACATAGGATTATTTCATGTAGATGCTGGGCGATCCGCAATACTCGTCTATACCACACCTTTGTGGGTAGTTCCTATCAGCGTAATCTTTTTTAAAGATCATCCTTCTTGGAAAAAATGGCTGGGTTGTGGGCTAGGATTTATTGGCATTTTAGTATTATTCAATCCGCTTAAAGTGAACTGGTCAGACCATCAAGCAATGTTTGGGAATTGCATTTTATTAGCCGCAGCATTGTGTTGGGCCATTGCGATATTGTGTGCTCGGCACATGCGCTGGGCACGCAGACCTATAGAATTAATTTCTTGGCAATTATTGGTAGGAACCATTCCAGTTATCGTTTACGCACTTTATAAAAACCCACAGGCCCACATCATTTGGGATAACACATTACTATTTTCTTTAATCTATAGTGGTGTACTTGCAACTGCTTTTGGCTATTGGGGCACAGTGGTCATTAGCAAAGAGCTACCTCCTATTACAACCTCTTTAAGTTTATTAGCAATACCCGTGATTGGATTAATTTCTTCAGCTTTTATGCTTCATGAAACCATCACATTAACGCTTATTGTTGCGATGATTTTTATCTTGTTGGGATTGCTCTGCGTCATTACAGATCGGAAATAATTATTTATTAATCCTTAGGTACAGCCACTATATAAACACCTTTTACTAAATGGCTATGCTTAGAATATTTCATATCAAACCACATTGAAGCAAATCGATTTGGATTAATAGTTGTTATCCCATTCATGTATTTTACATTATTTGATGACGCTCTTGGATCAGTCAATAAAATCGTATCTTTGTTATCAATATACGATTTATCTTCTGTGTCATATCCTGATGCAATCACCCAATTCCCACCCCAATCTACCCATTCAATGATAGTCGGAATATTTTTTTGTATATTCTCTTTTAATAAATCGATAGTGCCATTTTCGCCTGAGGTCACTTTAAAATCGTGCTTTTTAAGCCATTTAATTATTTTCTGAAGAGAGCTACCTTTGCTTTTAGATATGCCCATTTCTGCGGCTATTTTTAATTCCGTTTCTTTATTCATCTCACTATCAGGTAATTTTTCATAGTAATTCATTAGCGCCATAACAGCAGCTGGAGCGGAGGTATAATCTTCAGTTTGTTGATAACCTTTAATTTTTAAAAGTGTAAAATTATTAGAAGATTTTAGTCCATAAAAATGTGCTACTTGATTACGATAAAGATTAAACATGATGTCGCTTTTGTCTTGCGGTAGATTCAGTGCCAATGCCGCAGATGAGCAGCCTAAGAAAACAATAATACTCATTAACCTATTTTTAAACTTCTTCATTTGTAACTCCATTCCAGCAGGAAGAAAATAAGGATTATGTGTTTGGGTTAGGGTAAACACTAGTCCAGTTCAATGTCTTTGTAAACTAAACAATTTTGCAACTAGGGTAAACAACCTTTCAACTTGACTTACTAAAGAGTTATGATCGATATCAAATTTTCCCCATTTTATCGCTTACTTAAAAACAATCAAACAGAGAGAAAAGAGTGAGAGAAAAATTCAGGAAAAACAAAGGAATAGAAGATTCACGAAAAAAACATAGCTACTTCATCTATGTCTTAAACGCAGACTCGATAGGATTCCGCTATAATGCAGCAAACTGACAACTTAGCTTTGTTAATGCTACACTTCGTTTACACTAAAATAAGGAAAATACATGCGTAAGTTTCTCTCACTTTTCATACTTTCATTATGTGTCTTTGGATTGATCATCAATGACGCAGAAGCCCGTCGGTTTGGCGGCGGAAGAAGTTTTGGTATGCAACGATCAGCCAGCAGTTACTCTAAGATGGCACCTTCAGCTGCATCAAACGCTGCTTCACCTAATCGCTGGGCTGGACCTTTAGCAGGCTTAGCAGCAGGCGGACTATTAGCTTATCTTTTTATGGGTCATGGCTTAGGCTCTGGCTTGTTAACATGGCTCATAGTAGGTGGCATAGGCTTGCTACTGTGGCAGTTTATCCGTAACAAACTACATCCCAATGCTCAAGCGCAATTTACCGGGTACAAGCAAACCGCTCAAAATGCCTTTTCGCTAGCTGGCAATCAAGCTGTTCCACTATCCAGTGGCGCGCAAAATTATCCAGCTGATTTTGATGGTGAAAAATTTCTCCGCGAAGCAAAAGTAGATTTTATTCGCCTACAAGCCGCATACGATAATAAAAATTCTTCAGACA
>DHXK01000297.1:6397-14428 GCA_002413665.1 Legionellales bacterium UBA5158
GCTATTAGATGCAACATCTGATCAACAAAGTACGTCTGCGAGCGTTCGCTTTACAGGCATGCTACGCGAGGATCATGATCCAGATCTTACCCCTTTAAATGAAATCTGGCATTTTCGAAAAGATAATTTAAAATGGATGATAGTTGGCATACAACAAAACTAAATTTAATCAGCAGTAAACGCAAGGAAGCGTTTTATGCCCATTGCAAAAACATTGTATCTACAAGAACTCCAGCCTGAAAAAAATCAATTCGCTTTGCTCGCCTCACAAATAGAAGTGTTGTTACTGAAAGCCAACAATAGAGTAGCATCCTCAAGCATTTACGGAGATCTTAATGAATCCACTTACATTACATGACGTATCATTAATTATTCAGCACACCATTTCATTCTTAGGAATGTTAATTATTTTATCTGGCATTCTACGGGCTTTATTTCAATATATGCGCTATCTAGCCACCTCAGATCTAACACTGACTATTAACAACATTCGCCTGAACCTGGGACGTGTTTTAATTCTGGGTTTAGAATTTATTGTCGCTGCAGATCTTATTGGAACGACAACAGCTCCTGATTATTATTCAGTGGGCATAGTAGCGTGCATTGTTGCTATTCGAACGTTATTGAGCTTTACGCTGAATAAAGAATTGATGACTCTTAGCAAAGAACAGTCATAAGATTTTCTTAATGTCTTTTCTTGATAGGTTATTAGACTGGATGCGCTCATTTGCGAATTTACTTTTGAACTAACTGCTTCTGAAGCAAGCAAAGGGACGACACTTGCGGACTGCAAATTTATACCAACCATACTTACAATAGCCGCCGTAGATTGCTTTTGAGATGTAAACTTTTCTCTTTCCGCCTTACTCATACAATTGAGTCTTGAATATACCATCGCTTAATACTAATACTGGTTTTTGTTTTGAAATTGCTTGAGCATCGCGCTGCAAAAATGGATTTTGCTGTCCTTGAATAAGAGCCCATTTATCTAACTACCCAGGACCATAATTTCTTTTAACAAGAGGTGCTGCCCCTTTTTCTTTTTGAGCTACAATTTCTGGATGTGGTATTTTTTCAAGTATATGCCAAGGAATCATGATAAGAATACTCATAACTATTTGATCTAAAAAGTATAGGTGAGATTCTTCTAAAATCAATTCATGCTGATGTTTTAGGCTCTTAAAATAGCTCAAAGAATTTGTGATAAACAATTTCAAATTAAAATTTGTCGTCTTAATTTTCAATCATCTATGTGCTATAAAACAGTGGCTTAGCTGCTTCTTATATCATAAGTAGAGAGTCAGCACTGACCACTTCAAAAGCAATTTTACATCCATGTGCTATTCTTAAATATGCGTATTACATTCTATTTAATAGGATTATAAACGTGAGCAATAGCCAAAGCATTTTACCTCAAGCACCTAATGCAAAACCTACGGCTGGTATTGAATTAGAACTGCATCAAATATTTATAGCTTTCTTGTCTAAAAAATCTAGCGCTGAACAAGAACAGTCTGGCGAAATAAATTATGAGTATAAACGCGAGCCTGGCGCTGCAAATGTATTCCATCTTAAAGGCGTTACTTGCACTACAGATGTCACGACCGAAGGTATCACTTCCAATAAAGCACTTAGGGATGACTCAAAGTTAAAAACATCTAATGGGGAACTTGTTAATATAGGATTTGCAGACAAAAATTTTTCATTGAGCAATTCACGATTAGCAAATATCTTCGAATTCAGCACTGATCCCCTTAGCTCTCCAGAGGAGATAGATCTAGCTGTTAAGAGAATTGGAATTATCGAACAAAGTTTAGCTGAATACATTTCTGTAAAAGTAAATGAAGGTATTGATTTAATTAATTTTGCAACTTGGGCTGAAGATTTTAACAAGACACATATAGCTGAACCTGACCTTCAGATTAGCTTAGATTTAGACGGCAAAGAAATGTATATCATAGCAAAACCATCAAAAGACGCTCTCCCAAAAAAAATTCCCGACATGCAACAAACCGCAGAGCTTCTTCATTATCCTCAGTTTAATTTTTCAGCATCCCTCGAAACAATGGCGGCTAACAAACTTGAGAATATCCTTAGTCAAGAAATTACTACAAGCGTAGCAAATAAGTCTCTCCCAAAAATAATAAGTGCTGAAAATGAGCTTAAGCTATTAGCTACTCTCGTTGCTAAAGATCCATCTTATGCTGACATGGTTCCGTTAAAAGAGGCTAATTTACAAAAAGCAAAAGCTCCAGTTGACAGGTTAGCTCAACAACAACAAATACTTCAATCTTCAGGTGAGGCTTCTAAAAAAACATTAGATGTTATCCATCAACATGTAGATAAACATAACGAGGCCTCACCTAAATTAAAAAAGCTTCAAGGGTTTCTTTTTATTTTAAGTAACTACGTGACAACTGAAACAGCAAAATGGCCACAACTTGATAGCACCCCTAAAAATAAATATCTTTTTTTCGTTAAGCACAGCGTCTCGGATATTTTGAAACATTGCTTGTCAGAAAGAGACCAAACTTTATTAAAAGATTTAATCAATAAGCCAGAAGCTCAGGATGCTATTATTACTGAACTGGCTGGAGGAAAACAAAATCTAAATAAAATAATGTATTCTTATGATTCTGCAAATTCCGAAAAAATAGATGTATCTGTTCGTGATTTCTTAATGAGCTCACTCGGCTGGAAAGAAGAAAATGAAAAGGTATGTGATAAATTACCTACGGCAGGAAAAATACTTCCTCCACTTGAACCGGAAGGTTTACGCAGTAAAAGCCAACTATCAAGAATCGTATTGGAACTTCGTTGGCCAGGTGAAGATGTGACTATCAGCAAAGCAAATGATTTGATGCAAGCAACTTTGAATATTGCACAAAAGGAGTTTAGCGCTACCACTCGCTTAGATCGTTGGAATAACCCGGAAAGTGGACGCAGCTTTGTTCAACCTGTAAGAGTTGCGATTAAAGAAAGTGTTGCTATAAAAGAACCTAAACCTGTGGTTATTGATGTCGATGCTATTCAATCTCATAGACCAAGTGGCAGATAAAACTACTTACTTTGGTCCGAAATATACTTTATCGTCTCAAGCAACTGCTCATCACTACATTCGAAACAACCACCACGTGCAGGCATAGCCCCTGCTCCGTTTATCGTAATCTTCAACAATGCATCCAGACCTAACTGTCGCTTGGCTTTCCATGCTGCTTTATCGCCTATATGAGGCGCTTTAATATCAATTAAAGGTTCTGCGGCATGACAAGAAGCACAAAATTCTTTAAAGATTTTTTTACCTGCATAAACATCATCCTTAAGCTGCTGCACAAAAATTGCGGGGTAATGGAAAGTTTCAATTAATTGCACCGATTCGTCAGTGGATATCAGATGTGAATTCGAGTGTTTATAAAATGAAAAAACGAATCCTAATAATCCACTGACTAGCAATATGACAAGAACAAAAATATGTTTAAGTTGTGGACGCATGCGTTACTTCAGCTTGCAATAACTTTAGCGTATCTATTAACTCTTTTTTAGTAATAGTACCCATAATTTTTTTCGCAACATTTCCTTTGGGGTTAATAATAAAAGTTATTGGTAAAACATCTAAGCCACCCAACATAAATTGGCGACCTGGATCTTCTTTTAAGATTGGAAATGCTATGCCGACTTTTTCTATATCCGCTGTTAATTCGCTACCCGCTAGTTGATCGTAGTTCACACCATAAATAACCACATTTTTATCTAAATTATCTTTATAAAAAGAATTCAATTCTGGAATCTCTTCCCGGCAACTATCACACCAAGATGCCCAGTAATTAATGATCAACCATTTGTTCTGCAAATTTTTAAACCGTACAGCAGTTCCTTGTGCATTATGAAAAACAGGTTCCGCTTGTGAAACGCAAGCCCAGCCTAATCCCATTATGATTAAAAAAGATAAACATATTTTTACGAGCTTCATTTTATTTTTCCTACAGTGTGGTGGAGGTTAAAATTAACTTATAATCACTTACCATTTGATCTGCTACGTGAGGATAAGATAAGAAGGCTTGTAATTTAGCTTGCGGATTAAATAACATGATTTCCGCGCTATGATTGATAGTGTAATGATCTTTGCCTTGATCGGTTTGCATTTTTGCAGACACGATATGTAATTGTTTTTTTAGCGCTTCAATTTGCGCTTCATCTCCTCTTGCTCCAATAAAGTGAGGGTTAAATGCAGAGACATACTCGTTGATGCGCTCTACAGTATCGCGCTCTGGATCGACAGAAACTAATACTATGTTTGGCATTTGATTAGAAGGAAGCTCTTTTTCTAATGTTTTATACATCTTATTTAATTCAGCAAGTGTCGTAGGGCATACCATTCCACAATTGGTAAAACCAAAAAACATCATGGTCCAATGACCCTCTAGATTTGATTTTTTGTAAGCTATACCATGGTTATCTGTTAATTGAAATCCACTAATTTCTTGAGCCTGAGGAAGATACACGCCATCTATTTTTACCTGCTTCATCGGTACGCTTTTTTGTTGCTTAACAATTATCCCAAAATATAATGCAATGACTGTTATTGTCATAAATAATAAAAAAAGAATGCCAATTAATTTTTTATGGCTTTTAGTATTTGTCATATATAACCTCGTTTACGAATTTAAATAATAGTAATGATCGAACAATAACAATAAAAATAAAATACCTAAATAAGTGATGGAATAACGAAATGTTGCAATAGCGTATTCTCGTTTATCTGAACAAAAAAGTCGGATGGCATAAAAAAGAAATATCAGATTGGCCACGGTGACACCCACAAAATAGATGAGCCCTGACATCTGTATAACATAAGGTAATGTCGTGACACACATAAGTAAAATGGTATAAAGCAAAATATTTAATTTGGTATATGGCACACCATGCGTGTGCGGCAACATGGGAATATTTGCTTTTGCATAATCTTCCAAACGATAAATCGCTAGCGCCCAAAAATGCGGTGGAGTCCAAACATAAATAATAAGCACTAACAGTAACGCCTGAGCACTCACAACACCTGTGACCGCGGTCCATCCCAACAAAGGTGGGGCGGCTCCTGCAATCCCGCCTATCACAATATTTTGCGGGGTTGCATGCTTTAAATATAGGGTATAAACCGCTGCATAACCGATTAAAGATAAAAATGTTAAACCGGCAGTCATGGGGTTAATTAAAACTAACAAAATAAGTAATCCTAGGGTCCCTATCACCGTCGAGAAAATAATACTATTGCGTGTAGATATTTTTCCTTGGGCTATAGGTCGATGCTGTGTTCGTCGCATCAACTTATCTATGTGTTGATCAGCAACATGATTTAATGCTGCTGCAGCACTTGCAACTAAGGCAATGCCTAAATTTCCAAAAAATAATGTGAACAATGGAATAGCTCTATCAGACGCTAGACACATACCTACTATAGAGGTCAATATCATCAGCATAACAACTCTGGGTTTGCAGAGTGTCCAATAGTCACTCATCGCTGCTATCAATGGGTTTCCCGCTTTTATTATTGTTGTATTCATGGGGTAGGCGCCTGCCGAATAATTAATACCAACTTGCACACAAATGTCAGCAGTGAAAGTAATAACAGAACAGCGACTAAGGTATGTGCGATTGCGCTAATAAGAGGCAACTTAAATATGACATTCGATATACCGATACAAAGCTGCAAACAGAGTAAGCCTAATGTAATGTAAAGTGATTTTAATAATTCAAAAGAATATTTTAATTTAGGTAAAGCATAAGCTGCAAATATAATAATATAAATAGTACTAATCAACGCACCCAATCGATGCGCCATATGAATAGTTTGGCGTATCACAGTCGGTAACACACCTCCTTCATAATTTATTCCTATAGGAGAAAAAATTGAAAATGCTTCTTTAATATGTAAACTCACCACTTCATGATTCAAACACAGTGGGAAATCAGGGCAACTTAAAGCAGCATAATTTGTGCTAGCCCATGCCCCTAACATAATTTGTAAGAATAAAACGATGACTGCAATAATCGCACCAGGCAATAATTTTGCTAAATGTCCTGAATTTTTTTCTAACATTGTATTGTTACGATTTATTAAATAGAGAGTCCACAACGTAGACGCAATTAAAAAACCACCCATTAAATGTTGCGTGACAATAGTCGGCAATAATTTTAAAGTCACCGTCCACTGACCCAACATAATTTGATAAATCAACAAAGCTATTAACATAACAGCTAAAATAATATTACTACGTGTACGTGAAGCTGATTGAGAAAAAATAATCATAATAATACAGAGAATAAAAAGACTTAAAATAGCAGCAAAATAGCGATGAATCATTTCAGCCCAGGCTTTATAATTAACAAAATGATTATCTGAAGCTGTGTAATCCTTGAGAGGTGCAATAAAATGTCCGTAACATCCAGGCCAATCTGGACAACCTAACCCTGCATCAATCAATCGTGTAAATGCGCCAAGTACAATCACGCATAGACAAAAAAAGGTCGCGCAGAAAGCTAGTTTTGAAAGATAGGTTGTTAGCACATTCTGCTTAACCAATTTGTGATACCTCTAACACTTTTTTCATATCTTTCAGTATATCCATAGGATTTATAGTATCTGCATACACCATAAATAAAAAACCTCTTGGATCTACTAAATAAATTTTATTTTTTATTTGATCGGGACTTCCGCGAAAAATAGTTAGTGTTATTTTTTTCAAGAGCACATCATTCCCGCTGATCAAGATAGGACTTACGCGATCTTGATCTTTACCTAATGCCTTTTGAACTTGATGCAATTCATAATTAATCTGTTTGCATTGTTCATCACACATTCCGTTATCAACATGCATAATACGCCATTTATTTTCTTTTCCATTCTCTCCATCTGAATACAATGCTTGTACGTTAACAGGTGGATTAATTAAGGTGCCATGATTCACTGTTTTAAATTCAAAATATTGATGGTAGTGAAACAAGCCCCAACTTAAAATCATCGGCACTATAAATACTAATAACAATAAATAAATAGGTTTATGATTTTGTTGGATTTTCATTTTTGTTCCTTAACGTAACGGTCACAACTGAAACCTAAATATGCCAACATTAGCACGAAAGCCATCACAAACCATTGTATCGCGTAACCCATATGACGCTCGGGCTCTACTGCTGTAATCGTCCAATCTCGAACAAAACCATTTTGCTCAGATAGCGCCAAACGCAAAACAAATGGATAATATGAAAAGTGAGTCAGTTTACTTAACTCGGCTATATCAATCTTTTGCATCGTTAATGGGTGTATCAGTGGATATAAAATATTTTTTCCTAAAATAAATTGATGTTCATCTAATAATTTTATGTAACCTGTAGTCGTTAATACTTCTTGATCCAAGGTCACTTTTGGGATTGCTTGATTAGCAGGTTTTTCTATCCACCCTCTATCCACTAATAATAATTTTTCTGAATCTGCAACTTGAAAGGGTGTTAATACTTCGAAGCCTAACCGGCCTTGATAAAGTCGATTCTGTATGAGCATGACTGAATCTTTTAAATACCTCCCCTTCACAATGACAGATTGAAACTGAATATCTTCATTTTTGATATCTGAAAATGGCTTAGGTGCAGCCTGCAAACGTGACTGATAATTGTTCATTAGTATTTTTTTATAATGATATCGATGTAGTTGCCACACCCCGAGCCAGATAAAAATCAGAACAAAAAATACACATAGCAAGAAAAATCCCCACCTGAATTTAAATAGATAGGCTTGCTTGCGTAGATTAAATTGAAGGCAGATGCCCATTACTGTGCTCTAATATCGCTCATTGTGGGGCATTATAAATCTATTCGACCGGTTGTAAAATGCTTTTGTTTTTTAATAAAGTCGGTTTCATCAAATAGCGTATAAGATAAGGTCATTTCTTTGGTGTCTTTGGGTACTGCAGGATCAATGAAGAAATATACTGGCATATCGGCTCTTTCACCCTTAAAGAAATACTGCTGAGTGAC
>DHXK01000297.1:14487-18538 GCA_002413665.1 Legionellales bacterium UBA5158
AGAAATACTGCTGAGTGAAGCAAAAGCATTCTGTTTTCTTTAAAAAACGTGCAGCATCATTGGGGGTAATACTAGGAATAGCTTGGACAGTAATCTCTTTACCGGTTTTATTTTCAGCGTAAAAATAAATGAGCTTTCTTTCGCCTGGATGAACTTCAATGTGGCGCTGCAGAGGGATAAATTTAAAATTTAAATTTCCATGCAATGAAGAGGCAAAAGTGACTTTAATGATTCTTGAAGTATCTACCTGCATATTGGGATTCATAACAGTCGCGGAATTTGCCGACTTCCCATTGATCCCTACCTGTTTACATATAATGTTAAACAAAGGCACTAGCATGTAGCAAAAGCCAAACATAAAAATAACGCCACATACCAAGATGGTAATGAGGCGTTTATTATTTTTGGGAGTTGGAATTTTAGTATTCACAATGTCCTGCGGTAATGACTGGTGGTGTAGCAAATGTATGATAAGGAACGGGAGAGGGTAATGTCCATTCCAAGCCATGAGCTCCTTCCCACACTTGCGCGCTAACATGTCCTTTGTCTTTGCTAAAACAAGATTTCAAAATAATATAGAGAAAAATCAACTGCGAGAAACCAAAAATAAAGGCACCCACTGTACAGTACTGATTGAAGTCAGTAAATTGCAATGCATAATCAGGAATCCGTCGCGGCATACCTGCCAACCCTAAAAAATGCATAGGCATGAAAGTAAGATTCATACCAATCACAGTTAGCCAAAAATGCATTTGACCCAACCGCTCGCTGTACATGTAACCGCTCCACTTCGGCAGCCAATAATAAATAGCGGCAAAAATAGTGAATAATGAGCCTGACACTAATACATAATGGAAATGCGCAACCACAAAGTAGCTATCCCGATATTGATAATCACTTGGAACTAAACCCAACATGAGCCCCGTGAATCCGCCTAACGTGAACATCACTAAAAAACCTAAAGCAAACAACATGGGTGTCTCAAAAGTAATAGACCCTTTGAATATTGTTGCCACCCAATTGAAGATTTTTATTCCCGTCGGTACTGAGATTAACATAGTGGCATACATGAAATAAAACTGTGCTCCTATAGGCGCACCCGTAGTAAACATATGATGCCCCCAAACTACAAACCCAAGTACGGCAATCATCACGGTTGCAACTACCATAAAGCGATAACCGAAAAGAGCTTTGCGCGAAAAGGTAGGAATAATTTGTGAGATGACACCGAAGCCTGGCAGAATTAAAATATAAACTTCAGGATGACCAAAAAACCAAAAAACATGCTGGAACAGTAGAGGATCGCCACCACCAGCAGCATTGAAGAAACTAGTATGAAAGTGTCTGTCCATCAGCATCATCGTGACGCAACCCGCTAACACTGGCATCACCGCTAATAAAAGAAATGCTGTCACTAACCATCCCCAAACAAAGATAGGAAGATTCAGCCAATTCATTCCTGGCGCACGCATGTTAAATATAGTGACGACAATATTTAAGGAGGCCATGATGGATGAAATACCCGCCATATGTATGGCGAAAATAAAAAAGTCTGTGCTCTTAGGGCCATAGGTGGTCGATAAAGGTGCGTAGAATGTCCAGCCAAAATCAGGCGCTGGACCACTCATCAACAACGTGCTCCCTAACAGGGTGAAAGCAAAGGGAAGCAACCAAAAACTCCAGTTATTTAAGCGCGGAAGTGCCATATCAGGCGCACCTATCATGAGTGGAATCATCCAATTCGCTAATCCTGCCATCGCTGGCATAATGACACCAAATACCATGATCAAACCATGCATAGTCGTCATTTGATTAAAAAATTCTGGATTCACTAATACTTTACCTGGTTCGAATAATTCTACTCGAACTATCAGCGCCATGATGCCGCCGACAAAAAACATGATTAAACTAAAATATAAATATAAGGTACCGATGTCTTTGTGATTAGTCGTAAACAGCCAACGTGTAAAACCTTTTGCAGGACCATGATGATCATCATGGTCAATTGCAGGATCAAGTACGATAGATTCACTCATGAGAAATTCCACTCCACTTTTTTTATCGAGCTTTCGCAATATCTTGCGGCTGAATAGTTGTTGGATAATTATTTTTTTTGTTTAATTCTTCATTGCCCCACGCATGTCGAGTATAGGTAATAATCGCTGCTAAGGTTTTATCATCCAATTGTTCACCGAATGGTTGCATGGCGGTACCCTTCACGCCGTGCATCACCATGCTAACATCAGCGGCTAAAGGACCTGCTGCGATGCGACTTCCCTTTAAAGGAGGGAACGTAGGAGGTAATCCTAAGCCGGTAGTTTGATGACACATGGCACATGTTTTTTCATATTCTGCCTTACCGAATGTCATTAATTCGGCTTCACTCATAGGTGGTGTTTTCGCTGCGGTTTTCACACTAGGTGCAATCAAGCTAGAACTGGCAGGGCCAGTAATACCAACCTGGTTACCTTTAACCCAAGTATCAAAGTCTGTTTTAGACACTACTTGCACAACGATAGGCATGAAAGCATGATTCATACCACACAACTCACCACATTGACCTCGATAAGTTCCTATTTTTGTCGCATAAAACCAATTTTCATTAATGAAACCTGGGATAGCATCTTGCTTAACGCCTAATTCTGGCACCCACCAAGCATGAATAACGTCATCAGCAGTCACTAACAATTTCACTTTGGTATTAATTGGAACCACGACTGGTTTATCAACTTCTAATAAAAACCATTCATTTTTAGGAGCGAGATTATTAATTTGATCTTGAGGAGTGGATAAAGTGCTGAAAAAACTAATGCCTTGATCAAGATATTCGTATTTCCATTTCCACTGATACCCAGTCACTTTAATTGTCAGTCCTGACTCATCGGTGTTATGAATATGCTGGAGTACAATTGTTGCAGGGACGGCAAGCGCGATGAGAATAATCGTTGGGATGATGGTCCATGTTATTTCAACACCTATGTGTTCATGGAACAGGGCAGCCTTAGCTCCCTTTGATTTACGATATTTGATGAGAGAATAAATTAATACGCCAAAAACAACTGCGCCAATTCCACAACAGACATAAAAACAAGCCATGTGAAGATTATAAATTTCATTGCTAATAGGCGTGACACCATAGGGCATATTAATGCCTGGCGTTGCCTGTGCGGCAAATGTTATAAATACTGTGCTGAAAAAAAGAACTAATCGACTGATACAATTATGCATGAATAAACCTTTCGTCACCTATTTTGTCGGAATTTTCTGTGCCAAAAGCGAGGCAATTAAAACACATTCACTGAATAACACAAGCCTAAAGATAAAATTTTCGCAGATAGTCACGGTGATATTGCCTGCACCCTACGAAAGATGTCAATATTAACCGTTTTACATTACAGTTGAATAGCATTAAAATGCGCGACTGCCTAATATGGCTAGATAAGAATAAGTATTTTTCAATAAGGATAGCGTCGTGGAAACCCTCGTTCCGAAAAAAACGTCTAGAAAAAAGATCGTGGTGTCCCTCGCTATCTTAATGTTTGTGATAGTCGCGATGTATGCTGTCTATGCCATGATCAACATACCGGCAAACATTAAAAAAATGACAGCAGCTGTGGAGGTCGAGCTCTATTATCCGACTTATCCTACTGTCAATGCGACTGGACCAAACGCTGATATAGTGAAACATGGTGAATACCTCACAAAAGCAGGCGACTGCATTGCTTGTCATACCAACACAACTGTGAAAGAAAAAAGCAAACCATTTGCTGGTGGCTTCCCCATGCCTACACCCTTCGGTACTCTCTATGTGCCCAATATTACACCAGACAAAGAAACGGGTATTGGAACTTGGACAGAAGAACAATTTCATAAGGCCATGACACAAGGGATTTCTCCTAAAGGCCATTACTACTATCCTGCTTTTCCTTTTTTATATTTTAATCGCTACACCGATGAAGATATTAAAGCTATTAAAGCTTATCTTGATTCTATTCCAGCCGTTCACCAGGAAAATCGTAAAAATGAAATGATGTTTCCGTTTAACTGGCGG
>DHXK01000297.1:18732-24529 GCA_002413665.1 Legionellales bacterium UBA5158
CAGTTAGGATGGCGTATTTTATTTTTTCATTCTGAGAATACCGGACCTTACAAGGTTAACCCGCAAAAATCAGAAGAATGGAATTTGGGTGCTTATTTAGTGAATGGTGCCGGACATTGTGCGATGTGTCACTCCCCTTCTTATAACCTATTCAGCGAAAGTTTGCCGCTAGGCGCACCTATCCGAAAATACGATTTAACGGGTGCAAAAGTTCAAGGCTTCCTAGCACCTAACATTACAAAATCCAACATCAGCAACGTACCTGACCAAGAAATTGTCGACGTTTTCAAGAAAGATAAACTCATAGGCGGCGGCAATGTCGTTGGACCTATGCAGGAAGTAAACCACGATAGTTTAATTCACTTATCTGACAAAGATTTATTCGCTATCGCTAGATATTTGAAAACTGTAGAAAGTGAGTCTCCTCCTAAGCCTAGAGTCGGTAGCGGTGGACCAGGTAAAGGAACTTATGAAACATATTGTTCTGGTTGTCACACCACTGGCGCAGGTGGCGCACCTAAATTAGGCGACAGCACAAGCTGGACACCTATATTGAAATCCCCTATAGATGAGATTTATCACAAGGCCATTAAAGGGATCAATGGGATGCCTGCCAAAGGTACGTGTATATCCTGTAGTGATGACGAAATCAAACAAGCTGTAGATTATATGGTTGCCTCAATAAAGGGCGATAGCAGCTCCAGCAAGCCTACAGCCGCAGCCGCACCTAAGAAGTTAACATACGCCGATGACAAACGAATTTACACAGAAAATTGTGCTGTTTGCCATAGTTCTGGGTTCAAAAATGCGCCTAAACCTGGTGACGTTACTGCTTGGGAACCTATTATTGCTAACGGATTTTATGATACTTATAAAAACATTGAAACAGGTCGTAAAGGTCACTTAGCTCATGGCGCTTGTCCTACTTGCAGCGATGGAGACATAATTGCGGCACTGAAATATATGATGCAAGAAAGCGCTCCTGGAAAAGATTACAGTTTGTGGTAATAGCGGCATTGAAACTAATAACCATCATATTAAGAGGTCATCATGAGTACTGAGAAACCTGGCGGCTATTACCTGCCTGCCCCTAGCAGCTGGCCTGCTAAAGCTTGCCTTGCTCTTTTTTGTATGGCAATTGGCACGGCTAATTGGCTGCACGATGTAAGTTTCGGGCCTTATTTACTAGGCTTTGGCTTTTTGCTATTAATTTATATTGTCTTTGGCTGGTTTGGTACAGTCATACGGGAAAATCGTGCTGGCTTATTAGCAGATCCCCAAGTTGATAGATCCTTTCGTTGGGGCATGTGTTGGTTTATTTTCTCTGAAGTGATGTTCTTTGGTGCTTTTTTCTTTGCTCTACTTTTCATTCGAGCATTTGTTCTTCCCGCACTCGGTGGGACTAGCGGTTCGCATATTGCCAGTCATTTACTTTTATGGCCTAACTTTCATGCTACTTGGCCTTTGTTAATAAACCCTAACCCCAGCGCTTTTATCGGTCCAAAGTCAGTGATGGATACTTGGGGGGTTCCTGCTCTCAACACTGCAATACTTCTGACTAGTGGTGTCACTATTACGATAGCGCATTGGAGCTTATTAAAAGATCGTCGTAAAACCATGCTCATTTCACAGCTAGCGACTATTTTATTAGGCATGAGCTTTTTAATCATGCAGGCTGTTGAGTACTCTGAAGCATACATGCACAAAGGTTTAACGCTAGGGTCTGGCAGCTATGGCACAACATTTTTTATGCTGACAGGGTTCCATGGTTTGCATGTGACTATAGGGACAATTGGTTTAATTGTGATCCTGTATCGCATGTTCAAAAGAGATTTTAACTCGCATAACCATTTTGCTTTTGAAGCAATTTCTTGGTATTGGCACTTTGTGGATGTGGTTTGGTTGCTATTATTCATTTTAGTGTATTGGCTCTAAAGCCTTAACTATTTCCCTTCTCCCCTTGTGGGAGAAGGTGCCCGTAGGGTGAATGAGGGGTGGGGATCTCAAAGAAAAGCATTTTATAGAAACAAACACCCTTTACCCGCCGCTGCGCGTCGGTCTCTCCTACAGGGGAGAGGCGAAAAGCATCAAGCATCAGCGGTTAGGATAGAAAAACAAATAAAACCAATGACTTAATATGCTACTTGACCTCATAAAATTCACTCACGTACTCTTAGCCATCAGCATCCTCGGCTGTGCGATATACTGCTTAGCTTTAATCAGCTCCAAAAACTTCGTTTCCAAACACCTGTCTCAGTGCAATAAAATAAATAAAATCATGTTACTCATGATTCTAATAGCAATGCTGCTAGGTACGCTTCTCGTTTTACCCAAGCACTACACATTCCATACTCCATGGATTCAAGCTGCTTATTTTTTTGTAGGGATCTTATTTCTGGCCATTCTCCTTCTCGCCAGTATCATCAAAAAAAAGAAAAACATAACCCAAAAACACTTTTGGCAAGGCGCTTATTTATTCTTGATTATTATTTTAATTTGCATCATTCGAGATGCCGTTATGAAAACCAGCTTCTTTCTCTAAAAAAACAATTCTCATCCCACTCAAAATATGGTAAATTTTAGAGCCATTCTCCCAGAAGTTTGTAAAATCTATGCTCTACGAATATTTAAAAATATTTCATATCATTTGTGCGGGCATTTTGCTTACCAGCATAGGTTATAGCTATCATTTATGGAAAGGAATGGAAAACAAGCAGATTACAGGTGAAATCTTTGAGCTAATCCAAAAGCAGACATGGTTGTTAATTATGCCTTTGTCTATCTTTCAACTCGCTAGTGGTTTCACCATGATCAGCCTCAAAGAATACAATTTTTCCGAACTTTGGATTAGTGGTAGTGTTATTAGTTTTATGTTGGTCATCGCCAGCTGGTTTGGGTTTATTTATTTTTTATTACTCTCTCAACAAATTAGTATCTCACCTTCTAAATCTGCTGCTACTTTCTATCGGCGTGCGCAACGCGGATCATTATGGGTTTGTAAGTTCTCACTGGTTTTTATGATCTTCTTCATGACGACTAAGACGACCGGATCGGCTTAGGAGTTATAGAGTGCAATCGCAAACATTCACTTTTGATGAAATTAGTTTAGAACGTAACAACCAATTTCTCTTTCAGAAAATTTCTTGTTCTTTAACTAATGGTGACATACTGCAAATCAGTGGCGCTAATGGAAGCGGCAAGTCAACTTTGTTACGTATTTTAGCAGGTTTACTTGAACCCGAATCAGGTTCTATTTTATGGCAAAAAAAATGTATTTATCAAAATACTAAGACGTATAAACGTGAATTACATTACTTAGGACATCAAAATGGAATTAAAACCTCTTTAACCGTGCGGGAAAATTTAAAACATTATTGTGCGCTTAACTATGCGGCATACAAACAATCTGACATTATAATCTTAGCTTCCAAATTAAAATTAAAACATGCCTTAGATACACAAGCTTCACTTCTATCTGCGGGTCAATTACGCCGCTTGAGCTTAGCAAAATTATTATTAAATCCTCATCGCTTATGGTTACTCGATGAACCTGCAACCGCTTTAGATGCAGAGGGTCAAACATTATTAATGGATTTAATTTTGCAGCATCAAAGTCGCGGGGGAATAACTATTTTAGCAACGCACCAGCCTTTATTACTTTCTGTGAAAATGAAAAATATTCACTTAGGCAATGTGTATGCTTAATCCTATTTTAACGCTAATTCAGCACGACATACTTGTTACTGTGCGCCAAGCATTTTCATGGTTAACTCCTTTGCTGTTTTTCGTATTAGTCGTTTGTTTGTTTCCTTTAGCTTTGGGTCCCGATACAGAAACTCTTACGCGAATTGCTCCCGCTATTATTTGGGTAGCTGCTTTGCTTGCGATTCTAATGTCTCTAGGAAATATTTTTCGCAATGATGCGCATGAAGGTTATTTGGACTTATTGTTGTTAAGCCCCACACCTCTTACATTATTAGTTTTTTGCAAAGTCTTCAGTCATTGGCTAACGCATTGCTTACCTTTAATCTTAGTGAGCCCATTGTTGGGATTAATACTAAACTTAAATAGTGCAGAAGAATTAACGTTAGTGATAACTTTACTATTAGGCACACCTGTTCTTTGTTTAATAGGAGCCATAGGTGCAGCCTTAATTGTAGGCATTCGAAGTCATGGATTACTATTACCCATTTTGATTATGCCCTTGTATATTCCTGTTTTAATTTTTAGTACTAGCGCAATGATAGCCGCAAACCACCATCAACCGCTTAGTGCGTACTTTGCGATTCTAGGCGCTATTGCATTATTCACATTAGTGTTCGCACCTTTTTTAACGAGTGCTGCATTACGCATTGGAGTCAATCAATAATGTGGCATTGGTTAAATCAAAAATTTCTCTCCCCAAAAAGTTTCTATGCCAGCAGCTCAAAACTATTGCCCTGGATTACTCTCACTTTTATTTTATGTTTTTCATATGGTCTATTTGCGGGTTTATTTATCGCACCTGCTGATTATCAACAAGGTGATGGTTTTCGCATTATTTACGTGCATGTACCCAGTGCTTTTACCGCAATGGCGGTTTATTTATGTATGGCGGTCTTTGCAGTATTTACCTTAGTTTTTCGAATTAAACTTGCTGCTATAGGCATGTCCTGCAGTGCCAAAATAGGTGCTTGGTTTACCTTCTTAGCTTTGGTGACAGGTTCCATTTGGGGGAAACCTATGTGGGGAACATGGTGGATTTGGGACGCACGTTTGACATCCGTATTAATTTTATTATTTTTATATTTTGGTTTTATTGCATTACAGTCTGTGATAACCAACCAACAAACACGTGATCGAGCAGGTGCGCTCATGGCCATTGTGGGAGTGATAAATTTACCTATCATTCATTATTCAGTCATTTGGTGGAACACCTTACACCAAGGCCCCACTCTCAGCAAATTTGCCAAGCCCTCTATCGCACCTGCCATGCTATATCCATTACTAGCAATGATTACTGCCTTTTTATTATTTTATACGTTGACATTATTGTTGCGCATGCGTAACCAAATTTTGTTGCGTGACATCAATAGTCAATGGGTTTCGGAGATTATCTATGACCACGCTTAGCACGACATTATCAATGGGTGGTTACGGAATGTATGTATGGACAGCGTATTCGATTACGTTGATGGTGTTTAGCATTAATTTGATTTTTATTTTTTTTGAGAAAAAGAAAGTGAAAGAAATAGTTAGAGATCATTTATTAAAGAAAAAAAATGAACCGTATACAAAAAAATAGATTAGCCATAATAAGTTGCATCATCATCATTCTAAGCATTGCTGCTGGACTTGTATTGTATGCGCTAAAGCAAAATATCAATTTATTTTATACCCCAACTCAACTTTTACAAGCACAAACTACGACGAGTCAAAATGTAAGACTAGGCGGCTATGTTGAGAAGCATAGCGTGCAATATGATGCATCAGGGGAAAGTGTGAATTTTATTGTATCCGATCAATTTCATAAAATACCCGTCAGCTATCACGGTGTACTACCCAGTTTATTTCGTGAAGGGCAGGGTGTTGTCATGACAGGAAAATTAGTTGCACATGATCAATTTATAGCAAGTGAAGTGCTTGCAAAGCACGATGAAAAATATATGCCACCGTCTCTCGCCAACGAGTTAGCTAATCAGACTGAGAAAAAATCATTATGATCCCTGAGTTAGGAAGTTTTGCTCTCATTATCGCGCTATGTTTTTCGCTAATACAATTTGCAGCACCATTGCGTGGATTACGAAAAAATAATATC
>DHXK01000297.1:24632-26655 GCA_002413665.1 Legionellales bacterium UBA5158
AAATAATATTTCATCACTTTCATCTAACATCAGCACCACTGCCGCAATAGGACAATGCATTTTTTTAAGCTTTGCATTTTTGTGTTTAATCATTTGTTTTCTAAATAATGATTTAACCGTTGTTTTTGTACGCGAACATTCTCATAGCTTGCTTCCCGTTATTTATCGCATTGGTGCAGCGTGGGGAGGACATGAAGGATCATTGTTACTGTGGTGTTTAATTCTCAG
This sequence comes from Legionellales bacterium UBA5158, assembly GCA_002413665.1. Lineage (GTDB taxonomy): Bacteria > Pseudomonadota > Gammaproteobacteria > DSM-16500 > DSM-16500 > UBA5158. The sequence continues at coordinate 24,861 of DHXK01000297.1, forward strand.
TATCTGGACGGTGGCATTTGTGTTACTCAATTCACCTCACTCACGGTTTTTCAAACAGAAAGATACACTGGACCTTGAAAATACAAAAATCTATCCAAAAATTATTATGGTCCTGGGCTTCATCAGTGCGGGTTTTATCATTTTTTTATTTTTTACTTCCAATCCATTTCTACGATCTTTCCCTACGGAATTAATAGTCGGTGATGACCTTACTCCTCTGCTACAAGACCCAGGGTTAATTTTTCATCCTCCTATGTTGTACTTTGGTTATGTGGGTTTTGCTATTGGTTTTGCATTTGCTATTAGTGCTTTAATTGAAGGGAAGTTAGATAAAAACTGGGTGAAAAATTGTCGTCCATGGATTATTTTACCTTGGTCATTTTTAAGTTGCGGTATCGTTCTAGGAAGCTGGTGGGCTTATCGAGAGCTGGGCTGGGGTGGATGGTGGTTCTGGGATCCAGTAGAAAATGCTTCCTTACTTCCGTGGCTTGCAGCCACTGCATTAATCCATACGTTAGTCGTTTGTGAAAAAAGAAATGTCTTCAAAGGTTGGGTTATTTTGCTGGCCATCCTTACTTTTGCATTAAGCTTGTTAGGTACGTTCTTAGTTCGCTCAGGCGTCTTAGTTTCAGTACATGCATTTGCAAATGATCCCACACGCGGAATATTTTTATTAGCCTATCTCACCATCATTATTGGTGGTGCTTTATTGCTATATAGTTTACGCATAAAATATTTCTATCAACCTCCTAATTTTAAAATTTTTTCACGCGAAACAACTTTATTAATAAACAGTGTCTTTTTGGTCACTGCTGTTGCAACTATAAGCATAGGTACCTTGTACCCCATAATCTTAGATGCCCTGAATTTAGAAAAAATTTCCGTGGGTGAGCCTTATTTTACTACTGTATTTTTACCTATCATGCTGCCTTTGCTATTGCTCATGGGAATGGCTCCTCATGTTAACTGGGGAGAGCAGTCGGGTATTAGCTTGTGGAAAAAATTACGTTTAAATATTTTTTGTAGTTTCATCATTGGTTTTTCACTGCCATTCTTTTTAGGCTTCCCATTCTACTGGTTAGCAGCGTTAGGTATTTCTTTAAGTACATGGATTATTTTAGGTACGGCGCTATATGTTTTCCAACTTCCCCAGAAAATAAATTTGCGGCAGTGGTCTATGGTAGTGGCACACATAGGCATTGCGATTTTTGCATTAGGCGTAACGATCAATAAATCTTACAGCGCAGAAAGACAAGTCAAAATGAAAATCGGTGAAACTATTACGTTAGCCGGCTATGCATTTACTTTTAAAAATATTGAAGAACTAATGGCATCAAACTATCAAACAATCAAAGCCACCTTCTCTATTCAAAAAAATCAATCTACTCCTCAATTATTATTTGCGGAACAACGAATTTATCGCAGCCATGACCAATCATTAAGTCGTCCAGGTATTGTTGCCAATGTTTGGCGTGATCTTTATGTGGCACTAGGTGCTACATTGCCGGATGGAAGTTGGTCTGTCAGAATTTACTATAAACCTTGCGTAAGATGGATTTGGTTTGGTGGATTAATGCTTTTAGTCGGCGGCCTGCTATCCTTATTAGATTACTGTAAAAAGCGAGGGGCAAAATGAATATACGCGTTGCCATCCCCTTATTATTATTTTTATCTATAGTGATGATTTTATGGCGAGGATTAGGTTTGCAAGCAGCAATTGTGCCTTCACCTCTTATTGGGAAACCCGCACCTAATTTTCAATTACCTACATTATTTGATGCACATGAAATTACGC
>DHXK01000297.1:26821-28828 GCA_002413665.1 Legionellales bacterium UBA5158
CACATGAAATTACGCAAAATAAATATTTAAAAGGTCACATTACTTTACTCAATGTATGGGCTACTTGGTGTAGTGCCTGTGTAGAAGAACATAATGTGTTATTGCATATCGCCAAAAATAATTCATTTGTACTATATGGTCTAGATTACAAAGATGATCCAGAAGCTGCTAAAAAATGGCTGCAAAACAATGGCAACCCCTATCAGTTAATTGCTATGGATATAGCGGGTCAAACCGCAATAGATTGGGGTGTCTACGGAACACCAGAAACATTTGTTATCGATAAATCTGGAATAGTTCGTTACAAGCAAATTGGTCCGATAACATCTGAGATTTGGAGAAAAAACTTTTTACCTTTGCTGACGCAATTACAGAGTGAATCATGAAACGCTTTATTTTTGTTTTGCTCTTTTTAATCAATGGATTCACTTCTTCAACTTTTGCTGCACAAGACTTATATCAATTTAAAGAACCACAACGAGAAGCAAGATTTCTTGAACTTACTCAGCAATTACGCTGTCTGGTTTGTCAAAATCAAAATCTTGCAGAATCAAACGCCAGTCTTGCGACTGATTTGCGCACACAGATATATCAGCAAATTCAACAAGGAAAATCTAATAAAAATATCGTAGATTACCTGGTCGCACGATACGGAAATTTTATTTTATATAACCCACCAGTCAACCGACACACTGCAGGTTTATGGTTTGGTCCATTCTTAGTGTTATTGCTAGGATTAAGTTATTTAATTTATTATGTTACACGCATCAAAAAATAACGAGATACACATTATGCTCACACTTTATATTTTATATTTTATCATGCTAGTACTTGCACTCAGCTTGCTCGCTCTTCCCTTTTTTAAAAGAAAAATACTTCTTACTAAATTTTTTCTATTGAGTTTATTTTTTATTGTCTTCACCTCGGGAGTTTTTCTTTTTACTGGTAACACACATGGTTTATCACTGTGGTTAAATGACGGGAAAAAGCATTATGAATTACTGTCGCAAGTAAAGGATCTCGGTGGCATAGAGGGACTGATCAATCAAATTAAACGTAAGGTGATAGAAAATCCAAACGATGCTCAAGGTTGGTTTATTTTGGGAAAATTATATTATTCTCAGCATGACAGGGCAGAAGCTATTGATGCACTGACTAGAGCAAAAGAGTTGGATAAAAATAATGTGGAAATTAAAAAGTATTTAGATTTAGTCAAAACATCTCCGTAGCCTACCTCTTAAACTTATTTTATTATCTAAGGGCGAGGATGTTGAACTGGCTCAGACGTAGACGACCCTATCAGAGCTTTTATTAGTGGCCGAGAGAGAAAAAGTAAATTCGATTGAACGAAATTAAATACATTACTACCAACGTTACATGAACTTTCTGCTACTTTCTCTAGTGTTAAATTCTTAACGCTTTTTGTGGCTGCATCATATAATTTAGTATGAAGAATTTGATCAAAACCATCAGCAACACCTTCGATGAGTTTTTTATCTTTGATAACAGATTGTAAATAATTTTCAAATCGTTCGGTGGCAAAACAAGCAATAGAAAAACTGACGGTACCCGTCAAGCCGTGATCATAAGCAGACCCTAGTGCGTTCGCAACAAAAAGAAGCTCACAGGCGCCAGCAATATATTTATAAAGCTGAGAGACTGCAGTTTTTCCTACGCGATCTCTAAATTTACTATTTATATCTTGAACGGCCAGAGCTTGGGAAATAGCGTTACACAAAAAATATAATTCATGTGTTTCCATGGTATTCATTATGCTCTGAATGGATCTCTCTCTCTTTACATCTGTTCCAGAAAGAGCTCGCATAAAACTAGGATTATTTATTTTATTGATATACTTATTGAGCTCTTCAATGACTTCTGATGTGTACTGACTGACAATCTGTTGCTGCTGAGATCTAATGTTCATAATTAAAAATTCCAAAATAGAGATGGGCAATATATTGATTGTTAATTATACTTGCTTCATTGGATTGCTCAATATATGAA
>DHXK01000261.1 GCA_002413665.1 Legionellales bacterium UBA5158
GAAGCATTCTGAGTTATCAATTAAATTAGCCAAAGAAGCAGCTGCTCAACGTGAATTAGAAAAAAATGCCCAACTTTATGAAGAAGAGATTCGCCGATCAAAAATAGTTTCTCAAAAGAAGCTAGCAACTTTGGAAGAACAAAGTGAGGATACTTTAAGAAGAATTTTAATAGCTAACGATGCTTTAAAAGTAGATAAAGCAGCTTTAGTTGCAGTGAATACTTCTATGATGGCAGAGTTTGCGACTCTCAAAGAAAAACTGGGTACCATGCGAGATAACATTGATCAAAAAGACAGAGAGATTCATTCTTTACAACAAGCCAATAAACAATTAGTCGCTGACAATCAAAAATATCAGCACGTATCAGAAGAAGTTACATCGTATTTGAAAATGTTAGTGTCACGGTTTTATTATTCTGAAGAAGAAGATAATGGTTTAATAAAGCCTGGCGATATCAAAAAACTAATTGAACTTGCGGGTGCAGACGAAGTTTTTTTAAACCGATATCAGGAATTTAATGAGGCTATAAAGCATAAAATAGACTCCAAGAAATTGAGCTCCCATAACGGACCTTATATTATTGAACAAAAACTTGTTGAGAATTATTTTAAAAAGTTTATTGGGGCTTATGATGTCTTATTTAAAAGTAGCAAGTCCTTATTGACAGTGAGTGCCGAGGATGAAAAAGAAGTTCTTGAAGCAGCACAAAAAGCTGAGCAAATGATTGTATTTCATAACAAGACAGAAAGAGTTTTTCAACAACAAGTATCTTATGAAACCAGCATAAAACAACTGACAGCAGCTGACTTATCTAGCTTTGAGGAGGCAAATAAATCTGTCCGTCTTAACAAATGCAGAGCTGCATTTTATGAAGAATTATTAAAACGAGCCGAGAACTTGTTACCGAAAAAAAGCAATCCTTCGGTGATCGCCGATCTTGCTAAACGTTTATCTCCTTTCATTGCTAGAAACATGCCAGCACTAACAGCAGCGGTGACCGCGATGAAAGAAAAAGAAAGAAAAGTAGCAGCCATGAATAGACCGTCACCACATGCCAGTAGTGCCTCGGTGTTATTTTCTGCTCCGGTAGCAGCCTTATCAAAAGATATGCCTGCTAGCCAGCAAGCTCCAGCTGCAACTGAATTTCGTGCATCTTTACAAATATAAAATATAAAAATTTTCTACAATAATTTATTAACAAAACGAGGTATATAATATGCGATCCAGTTTTTTTTGTTGTTGTCCTAAAGATAAGGAACAAAAGTCATTACTCTCCGAACAGAATAATGCTAATGAAGATACTATGTTGAAAAAACTTTTAGATGAAGTATCTGATAGAATTTCTTCTTATCAAAATGCTAAAAATAAAGAAAGCAGAGATGTTTTTCTCTTTATAGGAGTTTCTTTTCAAGAACTGAATTTTCCAAAACTTCTTGATGCCGTCGCAGTGGAATTAATGCAATATGACGGAATTCAAGCCATAGATTTCAAACCTAAATTTTATGAAACTGCTACCCAGCTTTTAAGTAATTTGAAACAAGCGTTTGATGATCAACCAAAAAACTCTACTACCCAGCTTTTACAAGCGTTTGAAGATCAACCAAAAGACTCTACTGATATGGTAGCACCCTTAAATGCACTCTTAGATCATTTAGGCATGCGAACATTAGCTCCAACACAAGCTTATGCACCGCCTGTGATGAGAATGCAATAGTACGTAAGTAGCGAGTCGTCAGATCAAGCACTACGCTCTACTTTTTAATATAAGTAGAGCTTTGATCTGCGCCCTTTTCAGCCTGTTTCAACGTTGATGCTTGTAATGATATCGACATTAAACTAAATTACGTTTAGGGTCTAACAGCCTCTAGCCACGCCTTATAAAAGAAATTGCATTAGCCATTTCTTTCCCTTGCGAGGTATTAAAATAGGCACGCATTTCTGCATTTTCGCGTTCCTGGCGCGCTTTTTCTGCGTCAAGTATAGGTTTAGTTTCTGTAGCAACAAAAGCCTTAAAATTTCCATAAATATCAGCTGTAGGATTTGATTTAAACAGGCTTACAATGCTGGTTGTGATGCTCCATTGCGTTCCATAATCCTTGTGGTCATCCAGAATCTGTTGGTTACCGTCTAATAAATCTTGTCTATTGCCATCTTTAAGATAAGTATTAAGAAGACCAGTAATCTTACCCAATATAACCAGGTTCATTTTTTGTTTTTCTAAGTCTGTAGAAAGCGTAGCTGCTCTCTTGACTTCTCCGTCATTTTGCACAGCCTCTAACTCTTTCGTTTTGGCTTCACTTGTTCGCTTTAAAAAATTCTCTTGTGTTTTAATTAAGACAAGCATGGTATTTATTTTACTAGTAACATCAGGTGTAGGCATAATGAAAATCCTTAAAAGTATATAGTTAATAATGATCTCGTTTGAAATCAATGGATTTAATATTTATTGTATGTCATGAACTATTCATCAATTCCAGCTTATCCATTGATAAAATAATATCATTAGATTCTTTAGTTGCACCATGAATATGGATAAGACCATCTTGATGCATGACCC
>DHXK01000005.1 GCA_002413665.1 Legionellales bacterium UBA5158
CATGCCTGGCGCACAAAAAAAAGAGCGCCTAAGCGCCCTTCTCAAAAAAACTTCGCCAACAATTAATCAACCATTAATTGATCTTGAACTTCTTTCATTTTGTCTTCGTGCATTTTTTTGAAACCTTTAACTGATTTCAAATCATTAACAGATTTGAAATCGCCATGCTTTTTACGATAGGTAACAATCGCTTTAGCTTTAGCAGAATTCAATCCCTTCAATTTCATCAGGTCTTTAACGCTGGCTTTGTTCAAGTCAACTTTATCAACAGTTGTTGTTGTGGATGAGCTGCTTTCAGTTGTTGTGGTCGCAGCTGGCTGTGCTTCAACAGGTGCAGCAGCTTCTGTGGTTTGAGTTTCGGTAGATGTAGTTGTAGTTGTAGCGGCATCATCAGCAGCAAATACATATGAAGACAAAACCATGGTAGCAGCAGCGATTAAAAGTTTACGATAAATAGACATTAAATACTCCTTAATAAATGACAATTATTTTTTATTTCGAACATACACTGCATAAAATGCAGCAAAGAAAACTACAAAGTAAACTGAGCCCCTTTTTATAGAGATCAGGCTTTGAAGGTTAGTAGACACGATTTCTCCAACTCCCCAGAATGGGTTGCTGGTATTAAAGGGGAAGCTTACACCCTCATATTGACAGCTATTTAGATTTTTAACCCAGCAAGCTTGTCACAATGAAAGTACTAAGCAATTGGAATTTAAATCAGTCAAGAGAATCTTACTTATTAAAAATAAAAAAATCTACATATAATATCAATATAAATTAACCTTTCTCATAATATCGTTGCTTATTTAAACGTTTATTTGTGATAGACTTTCTGGTTTGTGATATGTGCTCTTTTGCACGATTAAGCTATCATGCGCATATTTGAAACTTGCATTAGGAATTTAACATGCTACGTAAAGCAAACTTATTAGCTTTCTTCAGTTTGACATTAACATTAGTACTCATGAATACCCCATGGGCAAGCCCTATTATCCCTATCCCCAGCAAACCCGTGCAACCTATGGTAATCCCATCCGCACCCACTATAGATGCGAAGGGTTACATTCTGATCGATGCTAGCAGCGGAAAGGTTTTGGCAGAAAAAAATGCTGATGTTCGAATGGCACCCGCCAGTCTCACTAAATTAATGTCTCTTTATATCATTTCAGGGGCTTTAAAAAATGGCAGTATTCATTTAAACGACAAAGTTAGAATCAGTACAAAAGCTTGGCGCACCGGTGGCTCGCGTATGTTCGTGAAAGTGAATGACGAAGTCGAAGCTAAAGACCTAATGGAAGGAATTGCCGTAGCTTCTGGAAACGATGCATCCGTCGCCATGGCAGAATTTATTGCCGGCACAGAAGAAGGTTTCGCCACTATCATGAATGCTCAAGCTAAAGCATTAGGCATGAACAGCAGTCATTTCGTAGACAGCACAGGCTTACCTAATCCAGACCATTATTCCACTCCGCGAGACTTTGCTACACTCGCACAAGCATTAACATCCACTTTTCCCGAAGATTACAAGTTGTTCTCAGAAAAATGGTTCACCTTTAACGGAATACGTCAGCCTAATCGCAATCGTTTGCTGTGGCGATATCAATATGCTGATGGCTTAAAAACCGGACACACTGATGAAGCTGGCTATTGTCTTGTGGCTTCAGCTGTAAAAGACAAAATGCGCTTAATTAGTGTCGTAATGGGAGCTCCTAGTGATTCCTCTCGTACTGAAGACTCTATTCGATTACTCACTTATGGTTATCGTTTTTTCGAAACTCACAAAATACAAGCTGCTAACGGACCTTCAGCAATTGCTAGAGTCTGGAAAGGCTCAAAGAAAACTGTTGCATTGGGTCTAACAGAAGACTGGTACTTAACCCTCCCGGCTGGCCAATACAAGAACACTCAGATAAACATTCAAGTCAATGAACTGACAGCCCCCATTACCAAAGGTCAGCCATATGGCTCTTTAAACATAATGTTAAACAACCAAATCATAGCGTCAAAACCTATGCTTGCATTAGCTGACGACCCTAAAGGTGGCATGTTCCGTCGAGCTGCGGATGCAGTAAGCTTCAAATTCCATACTATATTTGCTAAATCTTCAGACACAATGAACAATGCCTAAACAACGAGACATCACCTTTTCGCAAGGAAAGGTGATCATTTAAATGCTTCATTATTCTTCTAATAACTATGCCTAAAGACGATAAACCATCATTACTAACATTTCCGTGCGACTTCCCTATCAAAGTGTTTGGCACTGCGACAGATGAATTTGAAACAACTGCACTGAGTATTATTCATAAGCATGTTCCAAATTTACCTGAAAATTCTTTACGCAGCAGGCCTAGCAAAGATAATAAGTATTTAGCTATCACCGTCACTGTTCCTATCAATAGCCAAAAGCAACTGGATGATATTTACATTGAACTGACAGCATGTCCTTTAGTCTTGATGGCGTTATGATCGCTGACACGGTTAATATTCGCTTTTTAGGGAAACAAGATTATTTAAGTTGCTGGCAAGCAATGAAAGAATTTACAAATCAACGATTAAGCGAAACCATAGATGAAATATGGATCCTTGAACATGCCCCTATTTTTACCCAAGGTCAAAATGGTAAGCCAGAGCATGTTTTAGCGGCAGGTGACATTCCAGTTCTATCCATTGATAGAGGGGGGCAAGTGACTTATCATGGCCCTGGCCAACTTATTGCTTACACATTAATCGATGTTAAACGCAAGAAAATGAATGTGCGTGAGCTAGTCACAGCAATCGAAAACTCAATGATACAATTACTTAAAGCTTTCAAAATCGAGGCCACTGCCAAATGCGAGGCTCCTGGAGTTTATGTTAACAATAAAAAAATAGGCTCTGTAGGATTACGTATTAGACGCGGATGTTCTTACCATGGCCTCGCATTAAATGTAGAAATGGACTTAGAACCTTTTACACGAATTAATCCCTGTGGTTATAAAGCACTGGAAATGACTCAAATAGCCGATTTCAAAAAACAAACTAGCCTGGCTGAAACAGGCTTAGAACTTATTGAATGCCTAAGCGCAAACTTAGGATATACTAAGCATAATATTTTAAATAAGCCCTTCTTTGAATGAAACCGGAATTAAAATAATGGAACAAAAACCTCTCATCCCTGTAAATCCAAAACAACGTGGCGCCGAAAAACTTGCTCGTATCCCTATAAAAATAGAGGCCAGCACAACGTTACTTCGCAAACCAGATTGGATACGCATACGCATCCCGTCCTCTCCAGCTGTCGCTAATTTAAAAAAAATATTGAGAGATAACAAATTAGTCACGGTCTGCGAAGAAGCTTCTTGCCCTAATCTGCCAGAATGTTTTAGCCAAGGCACCGCAACATTTATGATTATGGGTGACAAATGCACACGCCGTTGTAGTTTCTGTGATGTAGCACATGGTCGTCCGGACGCTCTAGATGTCAACGAGCCTATCAATTTAGCCAACACGATTGCCCAAATGGGACTCAGTTACATAGTCATCACATCAGTTGATAGAGATGATTTGCGAGACGGTGGCGCTAGTCATTTCAGCGCTTGCCTAAGAGAAATTCGTGCTAAAAATCCAGCCATCACTATTGAAGTATTGGTCCCAGATTATCGCGGGCGTATGACGGTAGCACTTGATGAGACAGCAAAAGAACTTCCTGATATTTTTAATCATAACATTGAAACTGTTCCACGACTTTACAAACAAGCACGCCCTGGTTCTGATTATGCTCACTCTTTACTTTTACTCAAAGAATTTAAAGCTCGCTTCAACCATATTCCGACTAAATCAGGATTAATGTTAGGCTTGGGTGAAACTAATGAAGAAATTGAGCAAACCCTCGTTGATCTGCGCAGTCATGATGTAGACATGCTGACGTTGGGACAGTACTTACAACCCAGTAAATTCCATATGCCCGTCTCTCGCTATGTCACACCCGAAGAATTTCAACGCTTTGCCGTGATTGCCAAAGAGCTAGGGTTTAAGAAAGTCGCCAGCGGTCCGTTAGTCAGATCTTCTTATCATGCAGACAAGCAAGCCGCAGGGGATGAAGTCACATAAAATATCTTGCATACTTATTGACACTAAACTATAAATAAAAAATAAACATGCTTTTGGAAATTTAATGACCTTATTATGACTGATTCCGTAAGCCCTATATTACAGTGGTTAAACACCCATCCTAATTTGGCAGGCCTAGCAACATTTCTAATTTCTGCCGCAGAATCCATCGCTGTCATCGGCACTATCGTTCCAGGCACCGTCGTTATGACAGCTGTTGGCACCCTCATAGGTGCTGGAGTTATACCACTGTGGTCTACTATCATTTGGGCGATACTGGGCGCCATTGCAGGTGACAACGTTAGCTATTGGGGCGGTCGATATTATAAAGCTGGTCTACGACGAGCATGGCCTTTTCGAAACTATCCCCAATTATTAGAAAGCGGCGAAAGATTTTTTCATAAACATGGCAGTAAAAGCATTTTAATAGGTCGCTTTATAGGACCCGTCAGAGCGTTAGTACCTGTAGTAGCTGGTATGTTACATATGAAACCATTACGATTTATCCTCACTAGCATCATTGCGTCAGCTGCCTGGGCACCAGTGTATTTGTTACCTGGAATTTTGTTAGGTGAAGCGACCCTTGAACTGCCTCCAGATATCGCTGCACACATAATGTTAGTGCTGGTAATGACAGGTTTATTCATTCTTATCTGTATTTGGTCTATCTACAAAATTTTCATTTTAGTGGGTTATCAAATGAACCAACTGCTCAATCGCATTTGGCGTAAGTTTCAACACTCTCGACATTTTCGCATCATTACAACATTGCTTAAACATTACGACCCCAACAAAACCCATGGCCAATTAACCTTAGCTTTTTATTTTTTATGTGTGAGCGCCACATTTATAGCTTTATCCATCTACATTTATATTCATGGATCTCAAACAATCGTTCTTAACAAAGCTCTGTTTCACTTATTCCGCAGTCTTCGAACGCCGGCCAATGATAATGCCATGCTTTGGTTTACGCTATTAGGCGACAAAAAAGTATTATTTCCCACTATGTTAATTCTTTTTGGTTGGTTAGCATGGAAAAAAAGTTGGCATGCAGCCTGGCATACTTTAGCCCTGCTATTTTTAATTTGTGGAAGTATTTTTGTTTTAAAAAACTTCATACATTCTAGCCGTCCATGGGGCATTTCAGATGGGCCTGAAAGTTTTTCATTCCCTAGTGGACACACAACATTTTCAACCTGTTTTTATTTTGCGTTAGGATTACTCTTTATTCAGATGGCACACATTCAATATAAGCGTGTTGTCTATTCCGTCATTTTATTTACCACACTTGCAATTAGCATTTCACGCTTATATTTAGGTGCTCATTGGTTCACTGATGTTCTTGGTGGCTGGTTATTAAGTGCTGCTATATTAATGTTTATCACTCTTTCTTATAATCGCAAACAAGAAAAAAATCCTTGTCCTTACTCTTTATTATTTGTGGCAATCATTGCTATCAGTCTAACTTCTATTAGCATGTATTATTCAAGCTTCAACAAACTTGAGCATAACTATACTCAAGAACATTGGCCTACCCATACCATTACTCTAAATGCATGGTGGATACAAAAAGATGATAGCATCCCTAATTATAGAATAGGGCGATTAGGATTACCGACGGAATTATTTAACATTCAATGGTTAGGAGATTTAACGACAATACAAACTACACTACAATCACAAGGTTGGACTACACCTCCCAAGAAAAAATGGATGGATGTACTATATCGCATTACAGATGTCAGCAGCGCCGAACATTTACCTCTGGTATCTCCTTTGTATCTAGATAAAAAACCCGTGCTAGTACTGGAAAAACATTTAGATAAGAAAAAACTAATTGTGCTGAGATTATGGAATTCAAACTTCCTGATTAAAGACCAGCCATTATGGATAGGGTCCGTTGGTGTTGTGCCGAGAACTTATAGTTGGCTAATTACCTACAAAAATAATGATAATAATACTTTACCAGAAATTATTTCCACCCAATCCATACAGTATGACATCAAAAAAATTAATTTTGTCAGCAAACTAAAACATAAACCTCAACCCCAACAAATCATACTTATAAAACCAAAAAATATTTCTTAATTATACTGTCATTCTAATCAATGCCAGCAGGAGCAATCGATGTCAAATTTTTTTCTTGAACTTATGTTATTTTTTTCTAAAACAGTCATACTCGTAGTGTTCATTTTAATTTTATTAGCAGGGATACTCGCCTTGTTCAGCAAAGGCAAGGACAACACGAAGGGTCGCCTCTCAATTAAAAATTTAAATAAAAAATATAGCAAAACACGTGATGACCTTTCTTCAGAAATACTCTCAAAAGAAAAACTTAAACAATATTTTAAAACACAAAAAGCAAACGATAAGTTACAAAAAAAATCTTCTGAAGAAAAATCAGAAAAAAATATTTACGTATTAGATTTTAGCGGAGATATCAAAGCCACTGCCGTCGCTTCATTGCGTGAAGAAGTGACTGCCATATTAGGTATAGCAACACCAAAAGATGAGGTCGTGGTGTGCCTAGAAAGCGGCGGAGGAATGGTGCATGCTTATGGGTTAGCTGCAGCACAACTAGCACGCCTTCGAGATAAAGCGATTCCTTTAACGGTTATTGTCGATAAAGTTGCAGCAAGTGGCGGATATTTGATGGCCAGTGTTGCAAATAAAATTCTCGCCGCGCCCTTTGCAATTATTGGCTCTATCGGTGTCATTGTGCAGCTTCCAAATTTTCATAGATTATTAAAAGACAACAAAGTTGATTTTGAACAACTGACTGCCGGAAACTTCAAACGGACTCTTACGATTTTTGGTAACAATACCAAAGAAGGAAAAGAAAAATTACAAGAAGAAATCGAAGAAATTCACGATCTGTTCAAACATGCTATACAGCAATACCGTCCTCAGCTTGATATCAATAAAGTGGCGACAGGAGAACATTGGCTAGGCATGCAAGCATTTGATTTAAGATTAGTAGATGAAGTAAAAACAAGTGATGATTATTTATTAGAAAATAGCAAAAATGCTACTCTCTTTGCTTTAAATTATGAAATAAAAAAATCATTCGGAAGTAAATTAGCATCAGCTATGAGCATGCTTAAAGAAAGTGTTTTTCATTCATCAAACTTAATATAGTTTGAGACAGGAGTTATCATGCATTCATCCAAAAAACCTGATAGCTCTTTTATATCGACTATTGCTGCACAGCAGATCCATTTAATAAGATAAAGGTATATACTAATATTTGATTTTACAATAGGCGGCCATATGATGAAAAAGATAATTTTCGCTTTAATAATCTTAATGACAGTACCTATTGCACACGCAGACGAAATTTATCAAGTTGAATCTGCTTCTAATGATCAATACTTAATAATAAATGGCACGAACTTTGCTGCTAAATCTTATTGCCATGACTATCAGTTTGGGGATGAAGTAGTATTCCTAGATGGAGATCCTAATGGTTCCTGTACTGAAGCCCTAATCCTTAATCTAAGAACGAATCAAGCATGTAGTACTTGGTGTGAATCACCTTACTGAGAGCATCTCTATTTTTAAATTCTTCCTAGAACAATTTACACACCTTTATTCTCAGAATTTCTTACTAGAAGATACGCTGCTATTGGCTTGCTGGTCTTTTTCAAGTTTTTCTAATTCCTCTTCCTCAATCAAAGCGGTATGCATAGCATCTTGACCTTGCGTTAGGAGATAAAATATTTCTGGTTTTAATATTTTTAAATGCATTCTATCTTTTGCTTTATAATAACAAACAAATCCTGCCAACTCCCATTCTTGATGCTGATTAAAAGCATCTGCAAGAAAATCAATATTAAAATTTTCTAAAATTTCTAACTCAACTTTTTCGTTCTTGTGAAGAATGCATATTTTATCAATGCTACTTTAGTGCCTGAAAGAAAACCTGGTCAGGCCGCATAACTGCTGACTTTTATCATCTTCTACCAACCAGAAGATTTTTCATATCTCGCTCATTCTGACTATCTTTACATCAAAAATGGCTTGGAATTGATAAAATTATAGAAATCTTCACCGTAAATTTTTTATTTAATTTAAAAAACCATTCTTTCTGGCACTAGGTAGTTTATTTCCTAAAATAAAAAAATTACTAAGATTAAACTCTTCGTTAATCTCATCTTAAAAGTTAGTCGGTAAAAGATATTCTAGGCTATGTTTTTTAACACCTACGTATTTTAGCCCGCTCATAGAGTGAACAACTTCCTGATTCAGGTAAATGCTAGCATGGCCAGCATAATCAGGCAGAGCCTTAGCGAAATTTTCTTTTGCTGATATTTTATTAACCTTTAAATTCAAATGGTTACATCTTACTAGCTTATCGCTGCTCCTTGGCTAATCACCTTTAAATTTATTTGCTTTAATATTCCGTTAATCATTGATCTGTCATAATGTACAATAATGAATCAACAGCATCAGTTAGGTGAATATTATGCTCGACAGGACTATCGCTGCAATAAAAGGCAATGTTGATTCGACTTATAGTCTACAAGGCTATCTACGGAGCAATCCCTCACTATTAACCCAGATAGATAGTGAAGGAAATACTCTGCTACATATTGCAGCAAAGTGTAACCATTCATTTATCGAACCCCTCATCGACTTATTGGGTGATCGCGCACATCAAATAGCAAAAACACACAATAACGATGGTAAATTACCGTTGAGTTACCTAATTACATCAAAGAAAATGACTACATTTTATGCCCAATCCTTGGAGCACTATACTAGCAGTTCTTTTCTGAAATCCATTTGCGAACCTATTGATTCGGCGCTAGTACTTTCAAGTCTTCTCATACCTGCTAGCAGCTTATTATCTATGCATGTTAAAATCGCTTGCATAGCGATCAATGAAGTCAGAAAAGTAATTCAATCCTCAGAAACGCATCCTTCCGCAAACGATTTTGATGCTGACAAAATTGAACAAGTAGAAAATAAAATTGAAACAATGCGCGATGAATATGAAAAAGAAACCCATCTAGCAATTCTCAATATCCAACATAAAACTCTTAATAAACTTGCAGGATTAAATATTTGCGCAAAAAAAATTACAGCAGCACAAGTTGGTAACTGTGGGGAATATAGTTTTCTAACATTACAAAAATTAAGAACATTCCACCCTGATTTGTTAATTGAGATATTTGAACTTGATCCGGGTGATCATTCAATCGTTGTAATAGGTCGCGAACCTAATCTCGATCCCAGCAAAGATAAACCAAATGATTATACAACCTGGGGCCCTAATGCTGTAGTCTGCGACGCATGGGCGGGAGATGCTTATCCTGCAACACAAATCCCTACTAAACTTTATTGCTATTGGAATTATTATAGTTCCGACAAAGATAAAAATATAAATGCTACAAGCTTATTTAATCCCAATTATCATAAGCTCGAACTTTTCTTTTATTTAGATAAAAATGCAGAACAGTTAGTGAAAACTTTGTCCCCTCCCAACCAAAGAATTGTCTTAGCTTTACCACCAGCTCCAATACCAGCAAATGAATCTCAAACTATCAAAACAAGTAAAGATAAAAAAAGAAAATTGGGCACATACGCTGACTGTAATCTAATGTTTTTTAAACGCAACGCAAATGAACAAGAAATAATATCTGTTAGACTCATTAAAAAACCTAAAGCAACCCATACAATAAAAATACTTCTATAATTTTTTGCAATAGGATTGACTCCTAACGAGACTTTAAAAATATCTTTTGGGCGTGTCAGCTAAAGTGTG
>DHXK01000208.1:0-3015 GCA_002413665.1 Legionellales bacterium UBA5158
TTGCAATGTCATCTAGCATTTTAGTTGCTCGGCATAATGTTGCGGAATATGTGTGTAGCCAAATATTTTACGAACAATCGCTGCATTTTTTCCTTCAGCTAAAGCGTTATCGTTAGATTTTCTTGGGCGTGATTTTGTAAATTCAATTAATAACTTTTTAAGCGATCTTGCAACAGCTTTATTTACATACTCACTACCATTATCTGAATGAAAATTAATAATCATAAATGGAAAAATGTCTAATAATATTTTTAACGCTGGATTTTTCCCACGCTAATAACAACTTCAAATTGGGTAACCTCATCAACAGCATTAAGGTGATAAACGCCTTTACGTCCATCTAAATCGCCCTGATGCACTGCGTCAATACAAATATAGCCAGGCTGCCGGTTAAAAATGACCTCATTTGGCCGATGCTACTAAGGTTGCCTAATTTCATGATCGTTTTCATCCTCCTATCATGAATGCTGCGCTCAATTTGTCCAGACTCATTTCATGCTGGAATTACGAGTCATCCTTTAGACTCATTTCATATTGGAAAACTCTTGCACTGAGTTTTATTTGGGATAGTATAATTAGTTTCTCGGGCTATGCCCGATCAGTCAAATAATGTTATCAAAGGATATAACTATGCGCAAACAAATAGCTATTGCTACACTTTCTGGTCTTTGTCTACTCGCTATAACCGCCTGCAGCGAAGACGATACCGCAAAAAAAGATGCGGCAGTGACAACAACTCAAACAACAACAACCACTACACCGCCTATGGCAGCAACTACATCAACCGCCACAGATCAGCCACAAATTACTGATCAATCAACTACAACCACAACAACAGCACCCACTGAAGCTACTCCTTCAGCAGAAGCTCCAGCTGCTCCAGTAGTTGAAGCTCCAGCTGCTCCAGTAGTTGAAACTCCAGCTGCTCCAGTAGTTGAAACTCCAGCTCCAGCTCCAGCTCCAGCTCCAGCACCAGAAGCTCCTGCAGCCTCCTCTACTACCACAACAACGACTACACCCGCTCCAACAAACTAAGATTAATCTTCACTTCAAAAAATGGCGCAGTATCGCGCCATTTTTTTTCAAAACCCCTTCATGCCCTCTAAAAGAATGCAAGGTTAAATCCTGGATTGCGTGGCCAGTTTTTTCCTCACAACATTAGTAGCTGGCTTGAGCTTGCGATGCCAAATTACAATTATTTTTGCTGAAAAATGACAAAAAAGAGAAATTAACCCGCTGAGTTTAGCCAATTAAGAATGTCATCTGCCACGGCGCGAACAGAACGGTTGTCAGTAAGCACTTTGAAATCTGATACGGCTTGATAAAATGGACCACGTTCAGTACGAAGCCTTGCTAATACCTCATCGCGATTTTCGACCTGTAGTAAAGGTCGACGACTATCATTAATGACTCTGTTTTGTTGGTAGGCTAACGAAACTTCCAAATAAACGATGAAACCACGCGCCGCTAAAATCTCTCGGTTTTCAGGAGTCATGACTGTACCCCCTCCTGTCGCAAGAATGATGTGAGAGCGCTTAGCTAAATCAGCAATCACTGTCGCTTCGCGTTTACGAAATCCTTCCTCACCTTCTTTATCAAATATCCACCCGAGATCGACTCCGGTTCTTTTTTCGACTTCTTCATCTGAATCGTAAAAATCCATGTCCAAATGTTTTGCTAAATAACGTCCGACACTGCTTTTCCCAGCACCCATAGGCCCTACAAGAAAAATATTATTATTTTTAACTTTTACCATAGCTGCTTAGCTTCTTTAGTGAGTCATTCAATAACTATATAATCTTACAGAAATTAAACTGAAATAATAATTTATGGCTGATTGTGTCTGCCGCGCATTTCCCAATTATATTAACAAGCTACGACGCGCAAAGCCATCTCATTATTATGAAATGATTCGAGGAGTCACAAAAATTAAAAGTTCGCGCTTATTTTCTTTCACATTTTGCTGTTTAAATAACACACCAATCAAAGGAATTTTACCTAAAAATGGAATTCCACGTTCATCATGCTCTGCGTCTACCTCATAAATACCGCCTAACACGATTGTTTGCCCATTACTAATTAATAAACTAGTAGCAATCTGCCTAGTCGTAATAGCAGGCACACCTAAGACAATACGGCTGCTGGGCTTATCTTGATTCACTTTCAACTGCAATAATACTTTGTTACCCGGCATGATTTGCGGAGTGACTTGTAAACTTAACACAGCTTTTTTAAATACAACGCTGGTCGCTCCACTGCTGGTGGTTTCCTGATACGGTATTTCTTCGCCCGATTCAATTAAAGCCGATTGTTGATTAGCAGTGAACAAACTAGGGCTTGAAATTAACTTTCCGTGACCTTCGCTTTCTAGAGCTGCGAGTGCAACATCCAACATGCTTCCATTTGCTAATGTCGCAACCGCTAAACTAAATTTAGGCCCGCTTCCCAATGAAGTTGGCATCTCATGATTAGCAGATCCATCATGCACTGAAAAACTCATTCCTAATTCGCGCTCAAAGTCACTGTCCACACTAGCTAAGCGAGCCTCGATCAACACTTGCTTAACTGGGATGTCGAGTTTTTTAATCAGCTTCACAATATTCGTTATATTTTCTGGGAGATCCTCAACAGATAATATATTGGTACGCACATCCACTTGCAGATGACCACGCTTAGAGAGTAGTGAATAATTTGTATCTTGAATGAGTCGTCCTATATCTTGAGCTTTAGCATACTGAATTTTCCATACCCGCATACTCAAAGGATTCGCCTCATCTAACACAGCGTGAAATTGCAATTCTTCGAACTTACGTTTACGTAATTCTTCTTGCGGAGCAATATACCAAACCTTACCTATTTTCCATTTCGCTAATCCTTGAGAAGTTAGTAATAAATTAAATGTTTCTTCTACTGAAGCCTGTTGCAAGTGCAGGGTGACCAAGCCATTTATATTTGGACTGATGACAACATTAAGATCTGAAAATTTTGCAAGGATATGCAATACATCTATTACAT
>DHXK01000208.1:3128-7486 GCA_002413665.1 Legionellales bacterium UBA5158
GGGTTTGTGATGAGAGATTGCGTGACCTGTTTGAGAAAACAAAATCAACAATAGATAAATATATTTTACAAACTTCATGCTGAATCCTTAAAATTAGAAATAATGCTGTTTTACACGCGCACCCCTCATTGCAAAACAGATTTCTTTATCACATATCGTTTTTTTTCATTATCTAACAACACCATTTTATTCTCATCAATACTAATCACCCGCAAATCTTCCTCTGGAATTAACTTACCTACCTGAACATCCTGAGCAGCCTCTTGTGCCAAGGAAATAATCCCCCAGATAATGTTTTGCTGACGAATATAACCCACATATTTTAAATATTTCGGTGTGTGATTTTTTTTATTGATGTGTTTAACTATTTTAGTTTCGACTGGAAAATAAGTTGCGGGTACATTTAAAAAACTATATTGATGCCCTAGCCAAAAGGCAGACACAATAAAAGTGATGGCTGTCACAATCAATATAGAATAATTTATTTTCTGTTGTTGTAGATTTTTCTCACGCCAAGGAAGCAGGTTTATTTCCATCATATGCACACACTCCTCATTGCCAAACCTAAACTTACTAAAAATCGAGAGCCCAAATTACTTAAGGATTCTTTATTTACTGCAGGAGCAGTGTCTAAAAAAGGAAAAGGATTTATGAAAACAATCTTCAACCCTAATTCATTTTGCATTTTTTGTGAAATCAAATGAAATCCATTCGTTAGATAAACCGTATCAAGTTGCAAATGAGAATACGTCGATAAACAAACTTGTATTGCCCGCTTAATTTGAATTATCAAAAACTCTTCTAGAACAACGCCTAAATGTTGCTTGAAAATAATTTCTTGATTTTTGAAAATTAAAAATTGCGTCCCGGATATCCCTACATCTAAAATAACAGCAGCCGATGCAATTTTTTTTTGTAAAGAAAAAAATACCGCACGCAATAAAGCAAAGCTATCAACATCTACTACTCTTGTTTTTAATCCTGCTTCATTTGTTACGGTAAGATACATATTTAATTGCTCTGATCTTGATGCAACAAGCAATACTTCATTCTCGTTTTGCGCAGTAGAATTTGTTTTTACAAAATCAAAACAAAGCTCTTCTGACATTCCAGGAAGATAATGGTTAAGCTTAGATTTTATTTCGTGCGCTTGCTCAGATTCACGAATCGAAGCTGGTAATAAGATTTTTTTCATAATGACACTCACACCAGGCAACGCAATAATGGCACGACAATTTTTTGTATTCGTCATTTCCACTAATTTTTTTATGGCTAAATAAATCACCTCAATTTGTTTAATTTTTCCATCTTGAATAGCATCCGTGGTCAAGGGAACGAATGCGAAATTTTCAATACAAATCTTTTGTCGCTTTTTTTTCAGATGCAATAATCTAATCTCATCAGCGTGTATATCTAATCCCACTATTGAGTGAGAAAAGACATGCGAAATGGGAAGCATAGAATCTCCTATTTAAATAAAGTGTGGTTTATGTAATTTTTTTAAACAAAATGACGGGGCAAGCTCATGGGGTAAAGCGGTATAGGATCAGAAAACGTAGGCACAAATGAAAGGATGTAGTACAATTGTTGATCTTTTTGAAATTAACTTAATATAGTGGCTATATTTATAGTAAAATTCAAGCTAATTTATTGTCTTCCCAACTAGGCTAATACGATACCCCTATGAAAAATTTTTTTCTCAAGCTATTTAAGAAATTGTTCGTATTTACCTTTGTTGTAGTTATTTTTGTGGTGATAGGCACTCTTTATTACATTAAATTTGAATTACCCGACATAGAAGCACTTAACACTGTGCAACTACAAGTGCCTCTACAAATCTTCACCAAAGATGGCAAGCTGATGGCAGAATATGGGGAAAAGCGTCGCATCCCTATTCCCTTTGAACAAATCCCAAAGCCCTTAATTGATGCTGTACTCGCCACAGAAGATCAACGCTATTTTCAACATCCAGGCATAGACATACCTGGTCTCATGCGCGCCACAGTGAAACTCATTTTAACCGGTCGTAAAGAAGAAGGCGGCAGCACCATCACCATGCAGGTGGCTCGCAGTTTTTATCTTTCACGGCATAAAACATTCGGCCGTAAATTACGAGAAATTTTATTAGCCCTTAAAATAGATCATAAGCTCACTAAACAAAAAATTCTTGAGCTGTATCTCAATAAAATATTTCTAGGGAGTCGCGCTTATGGCGTAGGGGCTGCAGCTGAAATTTATTATGGCAAGTCACTCAATCAACTTAGTCTTGCACAATATGCCATGCTTGCAGGCTTACCTAAAGCACCCTCTGCTTTAAATCCCATAGCCAACCCTGATGGGGCAAGAAAACGTAGGAACCACGTGCTCAGTCGAATGCGTGAATTACATTATATCGACGATGCAGCTTATAAAGAAGCTATCAAAGCGCCGCTTTATGCAAGCTACCATGATTTACAAACAGAGATTAAAGCTTCCTATGCTGCTGAATTAGTCAGACAACAATTAGAAGAAATGTATGGCGATATTATTTACACCGATGGCTTTAATGTTTACACCACCATAGATAGCCATCTCCAAAATATTGCAAATGAAACGGTGCATGACAATTTGCTAGATTACGATCAACGTCACGGTTATCGAGGTGCAGAAAAAAATCTAGGCACGCCTCATCTTACTTTGATGATGGAATGGCAAAAAGCGCTGCACTCCACGCGAGCGGTTAACAATCTTGAGCCGGCTGCCGTTGTTGAAATAGCGGATAAATCGGTAATAGCTTTACGTGGTAATGGCTCAATGATTACCATCCCTTGGCAAGGATTATCATGGGCACGCCGTCAAATCAACGCAGATTATTTAGGTCACTTACCTAAAACAGCCCAAGACATACTGAAGCTAGGTGATGTTATTCGCGTGATGCCTACGCATAACGGCTGGCGTTTAACACAAATCCCCAAAGCAGAAGCGGGTATGATTGCCCTTAACCCAATCAATGGCGAAATTGAGGCACTAGTAGGAGGCTTTGATTATCAACATAGCAAATTTAACCGCATGATCAACGCACAGCGTCAGCCAGGCTCCAGCTTTAAGCCTTTTATTTATTCAGCTGCGTTAGACAAAGGTTACACATTAGCAACTGTGATAAATGATGCACCTATCGTCATAGAAAACCCCATAGACAATAGTTTGTGGCGCCCTCAAAATGATACACATCGTTTTTATGGGCCTACCCGCTTACGAGATGCTTTAATTCATTCTCGCAATCTTGTGTCGATTCGTTTACTAGGATTAATAGGCACAAATTATGCTGTTAGCTTTGCTCAACGTTTCGGGTTTACACCAGCACAATTGCCTGCCTCTTTATCGTTAGCGTTAGGCACTGCAACTGTCTCGCCCTTAGATATGGCGACTGGTTATGCAGTATTTGCCAATGGTGGCTTTAAAATTGCACCCTATATCGTCGACAATATTCGCAACACTCGTGGAGAAATACTCTATCAAGCGAAAGCACTTAGTGCATGCCCTACCTGCATAGATGCACCAATAGTTGCTATGCCTGCATTGATTCCTGAAAAAGCGACAGAAACACTTCCCGTTGCTGCTACGCATGCACCTAGAGTTATCAGTGCAGAAAATGCTTTTCTTATTACTTCAGCATTGCGCGATGTTATTCAATATGGCACAGCCACCAAAGCCCGCAGTTTACGTCGAAGTGATTTAGCCGGTAAAACAGGCACAACCAATAATCAAGTGGATGCTTGGTTCGTAGGTTATAACCAAGATATTGTTACGCTCACTTGGATGGGCTTTGATCAACCACAATCCTTACACGAATATGGCGCGCAAGCCGCATTACCGATGTGGATTCAGTTCATGCAATCTGCATTGAAGGGCAAGCCCGAACGTATGCTAGAGCCGCCACCTGGAATTGTCAGTCTGCGCATTGATCCTTTGACAGGCTCACGTGCATCTTCTTCAGACCCAGCAGCAATGGTTGAACTTTTCATGAGAGACCATGTTCCGAATGAAGGTGGTGATGAAAATGAAGCATCACCTACACAGACTGAAAACGATGGCTTACCTACAGCTGTGAACGATGGACCACCTGTGGCTGGAAATGATGGATTGCCTAGCGCTACGAACGATGGTGCGCCTGCAGCTGAGAATGATGGGCTAGCTGCAGTCGCCGGAAATGATGCATCGTCTGACTCTATTAGTAGCGATGCATCGCCAGAAGAAAACAGTCTTTGAAGGCACCCCAACTAGATTTTTTTTTCTTCACTTGCGGGCTCACTGCCATTAAGTTAAGGAAAAAATGTGTAATTTACTTCGTCATTGCGAGCGCGAGCGTGGCAACCCAG
>DHXK01000124.1 GCA_002413665.1 Legionellales bacterium UBA5158
TTTTAATGCGTCTGCCCTGATACTTTGCCCCCCTCACGATAGTTTAAAGGCTATTTTTAGTATACTTGTAAGTATACTTTGGGTTCGATCTTATTATTAAAGTGGAAACAGAGGCGTAAAATTTAGCGGAAAAAGACATGAATTTTTATCGCTAAATTTGGGTTGGCAGGAATGCGACTACCAGTTGCAAGTCCCCCAGCTACAAAAATCTATTGTTGCCAGTCAAACAATTCAATTACCATGTTATCTAATCATTTCTAAATATGATAGTAACCAATGACATAATTTACAGTTTTATCAATTGCCCATACAAGGCTTACTTAAAAAGCAGGCAACAATCAGGTTTTACTTCTGATTACCAAATACTTTACAATAAATTAAAACAAACACAAATTTCCAACTTTAAAAAAAAGCTTTCCGAAGATGGAAAGATCCTTTTTACAGACATTTCATATACCAATCCGTTTCAGAAAAAATGCGCTGCATTTAATGTGAAATTCTTGAATGAAAATATTGATATAGTGTTTGACGGAATAGAGTTTTTAGAGGAAAAAGCCATCATACCTATTTTTATTACTCCGTTTGAAAAAGTTACAACATTAGATAAGTTGTTTATCGCGTTGCAGGTTGCATTTATTCAAACCAAATTTAGTCTCCCGGTAGAAAGATGTAAGATTATTTCTGGACACAATTTAAAAGAAACAAAATTCAGAATATCTTCTTTTTCAAAAGCAGTTAAAAAGATTAATAACGATCTCGCTAAAAGTCTTCTGAATTCAAATGCTCCCACTTTTTTTAAAAACCCACATTGTCAAATCTGTGAATTTAAAAGCAATTGTTTGGAAAAACTTATTGAAAGAGATGATCTGAG
Source organism: Legionellales bacterium UBA5158 (assembly GCA_002413665.1). GTDB lineage: Bacteria > Pseudomonadota > Gammaproteobacteria > DSM-16500 > DSM-16500 > UBA5158. Next base: position 872 of record DHXK01000124.1, read on the forward strand.
CCTTTTGGCCGGCTTAAAAGCCAAAGAAATTTTGAAGAGAAATAACAGGGGCATTTTCTCCGTCAAACAGTTGTCGTATTTATTTCGCCCTAAAAAAATGCCATATAGTAAAAGGGCCTTTTTACCAGAATTAAAGGCGCTGGCTATTCGTGAGGACAAAACTCTTATCCAAGATTTCCCCTCTTTAAAAGAGGTTGAAACAGAAGTGTTTGTAGATTTTGAAGGAATTCCAGACAAGAATTCAAACTATCTAATAGGTTTAATTATAAAAACAAACAACACTGAAAATGAATACTCCTTTTGGGCTAATAATAAAGAGGACGAGAAAAAAATATTCATTCAATTAATTGACCTAATAAGGCCGTTAAAAAGCTTCATTATATATCATTATGGCTCCTATGAAATTAAAGTATTAAAAAGTATTTCAAAAATTTTATCATCTGAATATCAGGACTATTTACAGGTTCTAACAGATAATTCATTCAATTTGCTCAATGTATTTACTCATAGTATTTATCCACCAACCTATTCAAATAGCCTAAAAGAAATAGCACGCCTTTTAAAATTTGACTGGACGGATACAGAAGCATCGGGATTACAAAGTACAATATGGCGATATAATTGGGAAGTAAATCAGGATGAAAAACTAAAAGAGAAACTGATTAGATATAATATTGAAGATTGCCGTGCATTGATAATTATAGTCAATTGGATTGCAACTATTAGTGAAAGAACACAAGATAAGAAAGATAATCATTTCACTAAAACGAAAGATATAAAAATCGATAGCTATCATAAATGGGGAAATACAAAGTTTGAGTTACCTGTATTCCAAAAAATAAATGAATTTTCGCACTTTGATTATCAACAAAAAAGAATATTTATAAAGTCTAATCCTAAGTTAAGAAAAACGAGGGCAAAGAAACCCTTTGCAATAAATAAGATTGATAAAGTCGTTCATTTATTTCCTAAAATGTGCCCTAAATGTGATCAATCATCCGAAAACTTTGATTTAATTAGAAAAGGAAGGCTACTATCGATAGATATAAAATTCACAAAAAATGGAATTAAAAGATGGATTGTAGAATATCAGGGAGGGGGATATAGATGCAGCATTTGTAGGCATATATTTAGCCCTCAAAGTTTAAAGCGTGGGCCACACTATGAAGACAATATTGTTAAGTGGGCGATGAATCATTATATCCAATACAATGTCAGCGTTAAGAAAATTTCCGAGATGATAATGGACTCGTTCAATCTTCATGTTCCTCCCTCTTCTATAACTGAATTTAAACCACGGTTATCAGCAATGTATAAAGAAACATATGAAGAAATCAAGATGCTTGTAACCAAAGGGATTTTATTGCATATTGATGAAACTAAAGCAAGCATTAAAGATGTACCCTCTGGATATGTTTGGGTATTTACAAATATGGATTCTGTTTTTTATATCTTCAAGCAAAATAGAGTGGCCGACTTCTTAAAAGATTTATTGATTGATTTTAAAGGTGTCTTAGTTTCTGATTTCTATTCGGGCTATGACGCAATTGATTGTTCTCAACAAAAGTGTTTGGTTCATTTGATGAGAGACCTTAACAATGATTTATTACATAATTATCTAAACGACGATTTTAAACATATCGTTTTCACCTTTGGACAGCTTCTTAGCAAAATCATGGAAACAGTAAATAAATATGGTTTGAAGAAAAGGAATTTAAATAAACATAAAAGAGATGTTTATAATACTCCCCTAAATTAG
>DHXK01000048.1 GCA_002413665.1 Legionellales bacterium UBA5158
ATGCACGGTTGTGTCACTACTGCAGAAACTAGCCATCCTGTTGCGCTGGGTCGTGTGTTTAATGATTTTCCCTTGCGATATGAAGTTGAAAAACAGTGGGTCTATGTAGTTGATTTGAATATTTTAAAAGACTGGATTGAAAGATTTGAGAATATTATTCAAGAGAAACAATTTGAGTTTAATCTTGAGAAAGAACCTCATGTGACAGCCCCGCCTGAAATCACAGATCAAATAAAAAAAATTCTTGTCGATATTATTAATCAAGGATGTATTGATTTACTCAACAAAAATGGAGATTTCAAACAGGAAATAATAGATTTTTTTGGCATGAAAAATTTAGTGAACAAACATAAAAAAAATATTATCCTGCGACATGAAGCTATTTATGCAATGTTATTTTCTTATTGTACTCAATTAATTAATGCTAATTTTACTGATATTTTTTGTAATCATAAAAAACTTGATGTTGATCAGGTTGATATGCTCAATACTAAATTTCGTGAATTTTGTATTGATAATAAAAAAAAATCTTTATACTCAAATTTCTTTATCAATAAAATTTTACATTTCATTTACGGTAAAAATATTTATTCATTAGAAAACTTTGCTGAAGTGGTCGCAGTTTCGTCCTTTCAAAGTTTGCCTTCTATCGTTAGGCTGGATGTAGAAGAAAAGCAAGAAATTTGTCATTCTACTGCTTGTCTTGCACGTAAAACAGAAAGTTGGTTTGACGTTTTAAATGTTTTAAAAAGTAAGCATTTAATGATGCGACATCAAGCGATTTATCAAGGTCTACCAAAAAATTCCCAAGCAGAATGGGAAGATTCCCCAGATGGGTTTCCTCCACTCAGTCATTTTGAAATGTTAGCATGGCAAAAAAAATTAATTGTAGGAAATAAATATAATGCAAATCCAGATGTTAATCATGACAATCGTTCATTGAGAGAATTTTTATTAATTCGTGATAATTCATTTTTAGTGGATTTTCTGGTCCAGAAAGTAGAGTTAGAAAAAAAACTCATCACGACTTTATTAAAAAAATCTTTCAAGCGATTTGTGACATCTGTGATGGTTGATGAGATTATTAAATCCGTTATGAGTGAGTTGCAAAATTCAAAATTTACGCCAGAGTTGTTGGCTCAGTCTATGCCCGTATTTATAGAAAATGTCTATCATATTTCAAAATACAAAGGTGCATTGGCTATTATTTTGCAGAGCTATGCTCCGGAGTTAACGCAACATTTAGGATTAAATTTTGCATTTGAAGATAAGAATATTATTAATGCTATCCAAAATAATGACTGGATATTTGCTGTATCTGTACTAGTGAATATCACCTTCAATGATCTTACGCCGAAAGAATTTTCGATTGTTCACGCTAATCGACATCGGTTAACCCAAGAGCTTATTGTTTTTTTAGAACAAAAAAAATTGACTTGCACGGAAAGTCTGAAATTAGTGAATGACGTATTGGAAAATAAAAATGCGTTGGGTGCATTAACAAAGATTAGTTCTAACGCATGGGCTGCTTGGGCTTCGACTTTAATAAATAAAGCAACTCAGACTACTCCTTTGCAAATGCTGCTTAAATTGAAGTCGCAGCTGGAAGAATCCATAAAACTTGTCGATGCCCACCAAGTGGCAGAAGTCTCTAAATCTATTAATTGCTAAAGCTAGTGATTAAGAAATCTATAAACACTCTGACTTTTTTAGGTAGAAAGCGTTGATTTGGGTAGACCGCATAAATTGCTAAATCACTTAAACAATATTCATCTAATACATTGATTAATGTTTTGTTGTTTAATTCTTTGGTCACCATAAAATCAGATATTTTTATAATACCCAGGCCAGACACAGCAGCAGCTACTAAAGCTTGGCTGCTGTTTATCATCAAGTTGCCACTCACTGCCACGTTATAAGTTTTTTGTTTTTCAATAAATTTCCACTCGTGTTTATAAGTTGATCCCAGTTTATGGCCAGGTTCTGATTGATAAATTAAGCAATTGTGCTGGGTTAAATCTTTTGGGGTCTGAGGAATAGAGTGACTAGCAAAATAATCAGGTGATGCATAAACTCCAGTCTTTCTGATGCCTATCTGCCGTGCTTTTAAAGTATTTGTATTGGGTGGTTCTTTAATATGAATCGCCAAATCTAAACCATGCTCAATAAAATTTGCAAAATGGCTACCTAACACTAATTCTATTTGTATGTCAGGATAAAGCCGCATAAAGGTAGCAATGACAGGCACTAAATAGGCGCTACCCAAGCTCATAGGTGCATTTATCCGCAATAAGCCACGAGGTTGATCTTGAGACTCTATTGCCAGAGAGGCCGCCATATTGATATCGATCTGTAGACGTTCGCAGTGATGGTAAAAGTTTTGACCAATTTCGGTTAGTATCATTTGGCGAGTAGTGCGTTTCAATAATTGCACACCTAAATTCTTTTCCAGACGACTGATGCGTTTGCTGATAACTGACGGATTAATTTGCCATTTTTTTGCTGCAGCCGCAAAGTTACCTTCGTTCACGACGGTTAAAAAAGTAAGAGCATCAGTTAAATCAAAATTTAGCATAGTTTCTATTCATGCATATAAAGCATGAGTATAGTGCAAAATACATGCATTGTAAATTTAATCGAATTAATGCATTATGCTCATCTTTGATACACCCTGATTGTTACCTGAGGAAAAAACATGCCGATCTCATTGAATACCTTAAAAAGTCAATATGAAGCTTTTTTTACCGAGTATGATCGAGTTAATACCCCAAGCTTTTCACGTCAACCAAGTCAAAGTCGCTTAAGTTATTTTTGGGCTAAAACCAAAGTCGTTTTAAAAAGTTTTGAGATGAAGAATGATGATATCCATTATCATGGTGAAGCTGGACGTAAACGCGCTACTAGATTGAGGGCTGTATTAAATGATGCAAGTTGCACAACCGCCGAATTGTTTTTAAAAGCTGTTGCAACTAAAGCATATGACGAAGCTAAAGATTCAACGCTAGTCACTAAAATATTTTCTTGGTTAGCTAATACTGACCAATGTAAAGAACGAAGACATAATATATATAATAATTCTAATCATTCTTATGCTGGAATTCCTGTCATAAAGTATGATACCGGATTTTATCGACGTGTCGCTGAGAAATTACATGTAGAGCTCAAGCCTGTTGCACCAATTAAAACACCAGAGCCGCAAAGATGTCGCCCTTCACCAATGTAATACGATAACAATCTAGTCTCTGACACACACACACAGGGGCTAGATTAAAAGTAACGTTTCTTAGAGTCAGCAAACTTCTCCTTTACATCCTTATAAAGTCGTTAAGCTTATTTTTTGATGGAGCTTATCAAAGGTGGTGAAGACATACGTCGACCATATACTATCATTTCCAAACGTTCTATCTCTTTTTCTAGATCATCTAATTGTTTTTCTAGCAGACTGTTATTCATTTTAAGATTTGAAAGTGTCAGTTCCTCTCTATAATTTTGTAGATCTTGCGCGGACAATTTATTGTTACGTAACAAGCCAATAAGTCGGATACTATTGCTTATTAGAGGATTATAGTCTGCATTGAGTTCTTCACGTTTAGTATACAATTGACGTAATACTTGTGCGTCGTGACTAAGCGGCAGATTTTTTTTCATAAAAGATTTCCAGTACGTCGAAATTTAAGATTACCGTCTTGGGTTGCTAAGATATGCGCATACTGAACAAAAGCTTTTATATCTTTGTTTAAGAATTTTAATTTTTCTTGTAGTAAGATTTCCTGAGCGGGATCTTCGGAGTATATGCATTGTTTGCTTGATAATTTTTCGAAGGATTCACTCAGCTGTTCAGCAATTTTCATGAGATTTACGCTTGAATCATAGTGCTCAGCAAGAGGCGCCGAGTCACTTTCAATAATGGCATGTTTTTTTTGCCCTGGATTAATTTTTTTTAAGAAACCTTTTTCACCCGTTTGTTTATTTTGTACTAGTCTTGAAGCATGAGAGGCAGATTTTTGTAGGCTAGGCCTAGCTAATTCAATAAAATCTTTGAGATTTATATAGTTAGGCTTTCTTGTGCGCATAAATTCCCTTTTAAGTTTTGTAGCGCTTAACTTATAGAAAATATTGGTCTAGATCGATTTTTTGAAAAAAAACAAATTATTAAATTTATTATTTAATACCCCGTGGTCATGTAAGTGATTGATTTGCAAAGCGGACGAGCGTACTAGCAGTGTGCAGTGCTATCTTTTGCTTTTCGTCTTTCCCCACAAGTGGAGACGCGAAATCGTACACTCTATAAGCTAGAAATCTTTTCTAATTGAGCTTGCAATTTATTTAATGTCACTTTGAATTCAGAACATTTTTCTTTTTCTTTTTCAACTACATCAGCAGGTGCTTTATCTACAAAACTTGGATTTTGTAATTTACCCTCCACACGTTCCAATTCTTTAATCAATTTGAGTATTTCTCGAGTGATGCGTGCGGACTCTTCTTTTTTATCAATCAATCCAGCCATAGGAATTAAGATTTCTAACTCTCCTACTAGTGCAGTGGCACATTCGGGTAGTGGGTCTGATGGATTTAACCAAGTAGCTGATTCAAATCTTCCTAATGTAAGAATCAGATGTTGATTTTGTTCATATTGTTTTTTATCTAGCTCGGTACCCTTATTAAATAAAATGGGTAAGGGTTTTCCGGGTGCAATATTCATTTCGCTGCGTATAGTGCGAACCGAAGTAATAATATTTTTTACCCACTCTAATTCATTTTCTGATGCTGTGTCTTGCAAATTTTTATTCACAACAGGGTAGGGCTGCAGCATGATAGTGTCATTTTGGATAGCAGCCAGCGGTGCTACGCGTTGCCAGATTTCTTCAGTGATGAAAGGCATCACAGGATGTATTAGGCGTAATAAATTTTCTAATACGGTAACTAATGTGTGACGCGTGCCGCGTAATTCTGCTTCAGAACTTTCAGAGGAAGTTAAAATCGGTTTGGATAACTCAAGATACCAATCGCAAAATTCATTCCAGGTGAATTCATAAAGCGCTTGAGCAAGTAAATCAAAACGATAAGAGTTGATTGCTTGTTCTGCTGACTCTATGGTTTTTTGTAAGCGAGATAAAATCCACTTGTCAGGCAACGATAAAATATTTTCATCAGAATAACTGTTGTTATGGCCTTCTGTATTCATCATGACGTAACGTGATGCGTTCCATAACTTGTTACAAAAATTTCTATACCCATCAAGTCGATTTAAATCATAACGTATCTCACGATTATGTGATGCGAGCGCACAAAAAGTAAATCGAACTGCGTCTGTACCATGCGCAGTAATGCCATCCGGAAAATGTTTCTGCGTGGATTTTTCAATTTTTTGTGCCATTGCTGGTTGCATTAAACCATAGGTGCGTTTTTTAATTAAATCTTGCAAGCTAATGCCATCAATTAAATCAAGAGGGTCTAAAGCATTTCCTTTTGATTTTGACATTTTGTGCCCATCACTGTCGCGAATTAAGCCAGTGATAAAAACTTCTTTGAATGGCACTTCACCGGTAAATTTCAGGCCCATCATAATCATTCGAGCTACCCAAAAGAAAATAATATCGAACCCGGTAATCAAAACTTGAGTAGGATAAAATGTTTTTAAGTCAGGGGTTTGTTCAGGCCAACCTAATGTAGAAAAAGGCCATAATGCAGAAGAGAACCAAGTGTCTAATACATCATTGTCTTGGCGTAAATGAATGGTCGCATCAAGATTGTGACGCGCACGCACATCCGCTTCATCGTGCCCGACAAAAATATTACCTTCATCATCATACCAAGCAGGAATGCGATGACCCCACCACAGTTGCCGACTGATGCACCAATCTTCAATATTATTCAACCATTGAAAATAAGTTTTATCCCAATTTTCAGGAATGAATTTTACATCACCGTTTTTGACAGCAGCGATAGCAGGCTCAGCTAATGGTTCCATTTTCATGTACCATTGTTCAGTTAAATATGGTTCAACTACAACGCCAGAACGATCACCACGCGGAATTTTTAACGTATGCTTTTCTGTTTTTTCTAATAATTCTAAGGATTCTAGATCAACTAATATTTTTTTACGTGCAGCGAAACGTTCCATGCCTTGGTACTGGGCTGGCGTATTTTCATTGAGGTGTGCATTCGGTGTTAAGATATTAATAGGAGTTAGATTGTGACGCTGACCTATCGCATAGTCATTAAAATCGTGTGCGGGTGTGATCTTAACACAGCCACTACCAAATTCTTTATCTACATAATCATCTGCAATAATAGGGATGGTGCGATCTGTTAAAGGAAGATGTAGGTGTTTACCTATCAAATGTTGGTAACGTTCGTCGTCAGGATTGACTGCAACGGCAACGTCACCTAGCAAAGTCTCTGGGCGTGTTGTTGCAACAACTATAAAATCATTGCTATCGACTATGGGATATCGGATATGCCAGAGTTTTCCTTCTTCTTCAGTGCTAATCACTTCTAAATCTGAAATCGCGGTCAGTAGTGCTGGATCCCAGTTTACTAAGCGTGTGCCACGATATATTAATTTTTCATCGTAAAGACGAATAAAGACTTCTCGTACCGATTTACATAATGATTCATCCATCGTGAAGCGTTCACGTGACCAATCCATAGAAGAACCTAGGCGACGAAACTGTTGTGTAATAGTGTTGCCGGATTCTTTTTTCCAATCCCAAATTTTTTCAATAAATGTTTCGCGTGAAAAATCATGACGTGATTTTCCGGTTGCTAATAATTGCCTTTCTACAACCATTTGCGTGGCGATGCCTGCGTGATCCGTTCCAGTTTGCCAAAGCGTATTGTCACCTTTCATTCGATGATAACGAATTAAAGTATCCATGAGGGTGGCTTGAAAACCATGCCCCATATGTAAGCTGCCGGTTACATTCGGTGGTGGAACCATAATGCAATAG
>DHXK01000183.1:0-11415 GCA_002413665.1 Legionellales bacterium UBA5158
CGACATCTATCCTGACACAGGGGAACCTTGTCCACCAGATCCTCCTGGCTTAACATAATCAATTCCTATAAAACAACATAAAGGAGATTTATCTTTTTCTGCATCCATATCTATTTGAACTATTACACTTTTATATTTGTCTTCTTCTGTGACATTAGAATACTGAACTGCTAAAAAAAATTGATTCCTCGGTACACTTAATAATTTCTTTTTCCTAATGACTTCAGATTGCTGCATCTCTGTATTAATTTGTTCTTGAGTTCGGCTTTCCATATTTTGTTCTCCAAATCTTTGCAATGAATTTTTTAGTTTTAGCTTACATCTATGATTAAATCTGAGGTTATGTAACGCTTCAATAATAACGCCGCATGCATTGCGACTTTTTCTTCTTTTATCCATTCGCATAATGCTACACACATTTCACCAAAATTTTTACCTTCTTGCATCATCTCTATCATACAACTTTCATCATTAGATAAAGTACAAAACTGAATTTCTTGCTGGCTACGCCAAATCATACAACTAACAGATGAGGTGTTTTTCTGAGGTGTCACTAATACATTTTCGTCATTGCAGGCATTCCACAATGGAATAATATTCCAATGACTAGTCATTTTTCGCAAAGATGGGTGAAATATAAATTGCAATTCAGACCACTTCTCAAAAGGAATACTTGCCATTTCATCTATCGTGATAACAACACAATCTAGCGCATCAAAACTTTCTGTTAATAACCATTCAAATTGCACCATTTCTAGCAAATAAGGCTGAGATAAATATTCATCCATTTCCTGCATAAAACTTGCTAGTCTTTTTCCATACCAACGAATCGAACGGAAACTAGAGGGATAACTAAGAATAAAACGGCGTGTTAATTGATTAAATTCATCTGCACCAAGCAGCGCATAGAATATTTTATAATCTGCTTGAAGAGCTTCTTGCAACCTTAAAAAATAACCTTCATGGTAAATAGACAATCTATCTTCTACACTCACATTTTCAGTGTTAACAATTTCTTGTTTTATAGAAGATTTTTTTTCTAATAAATAATCTTGAAAATGAACTTGGAGTTTCCTTAAGTCAAGCAACTGAGGCCTCCTTTAATATTTCGGCAGAAATATTTCGCGCATGCTCAACTTCACTTAACAATTCTGCTAAATCAGGAATGTTATCATCCCGCTCTATCATTGTAGAAATAGCGCCAAAACGTTTTATAGCCGCAGCATATAAATCCCACACAGGTTGTATCACCGCTGCGTCATGTGTATCAATAATATAATTCCCCTGATTGGAATGACCTGCTAGATGAATTTGCTGCACACGGTGAACATCGATTCCATTTAAATAATCATGTGGATTAAAATCATGATTATATGAACTTACATAGATATTATTTACATCTAATAAAATCAAACAATCAGCGCGAGTGACGATCTCTGACAAAAACTCCCACTCTGACATTTCAGATTGTTTATAAGTAAGATAACTAGAAACATTCTCAATTAAAATTTGTCTACCTAGAAACTCTTGCACTTGATGAATCTGTGCAACTACATGATCTATAGCTTGAACGGTATAAGGCAGTGGAAGCAGATCATGCATGTTAATACCATTCACACCCGTCCAACATAAATGATCCGAAATCCAAACAGGTTCAATTCGATTAGCAAGCTCTTTAACTTGCTTAAGATGATCCCAATCTAATGGATCAGTACTGCCTATGGATAACGAAACGCCATGCATCACCATAGGATATAATTCACGAATTTTGTCGAGATAGTAAATGGGCTTACCACCAGGCACTAGATAATTTTCGGTGATAATTTCCAACCAATCGAGAGGGGGGTTCTGCTGTAAAATATCTTCATAATGTTCCGACCGCAAACCTAGGCCAAACCCTAAAAATAATTTATTAATATAACTAAATGAATCCGTCATCATAGCGCTGCCTTATTCTAATACACTTGTCTTCTAACTGTATTGTTTATTAGAAACTTTCTTGAATTTAATATTACTTTTTTCAACACAATTCTAGCTGAAAGTTTACAATATTAAATTAGATCAGAGAACTGAATATGACTGTATCTTAAAATATCTTTCAACTATTAACTAAGGAGCTTTTAATGAACACAAAGAAAATCATTGGTTTGACTTTAGCAACAGCTGCTGCAGCTGCATTTATGGCTGCGCCTATTACTTCAACGGCTCATGCAGCCAAGAACGTTCCGTGCTATGGCATCAATGGATGCAAAGGGAAAAATTCATGCAAGGGCGCACACAACTCATGCAAAGGGAAAAATTCATGCAAAGGCGCACACAACGCATGCAAGGGACAAAATTCTTGCAAGGGTCATGGCGTAACCATGGTTAAATCTAAAAAAGCATGCTTTAAAGCAGGTGGGAAATTAGCAGAATAGTTTGTTTGAATGAGCACGCGTCTGTTTATCATCAGGCGCGTTTTTAAAATCCCTCTTTTTATTCTTTAAAACTTCTATATCTAGATTCTAACTATCCATATGCCATCTAACAATGTTGGGCTCGTCCTCTATGTTAGAACACTCAGCATCTGATAATTTTTCTTCAAGTATTTCTTTAGGTGCATTGGAAGAAGGATTTATATTGGGTTCGTTTAGACAAGTTTCTTTTGAACGAAATCTAATAAGAGGTGGAGAAGATTGAACTAATACATTGTTGATATAAGTTGACGAATTATTTTTAGCACAGGAAGCTACGTACTTTACTATGACTGAGTCCAGCCCACCTTCTAATCTAGTTTCATAACCTTTAGGAATAGTTGCAACAGATGCAATCCACGCAGCACAGGCTCCTATACAGGGCGCAAGAAATGCAATCGCTACACCATGAGTTAAAACAACTACCAGAGTACCCACGAGAGCAGTAAACAATAACACCAAATTTGCTCGCTGTACTCCGTATACCACTATACTTTTATACGCAATGGCAAAGACTCTCTCAAACTCTTCCTCTAGGCTTTCTCTAAGGTTTGCTACCGGTAAATGAGGATGCTCTTCTTGAAAATCTGACATCGTTTCATCTATCATTTTAACACGTAGTTTTTGCATTTTCGCTTTCAGTTTTTTTTCTACCCATTTGTCGAATTTTTTAGACCCTTTTTTTATTTTATTAAACACTTTTTTTCCTCAAAATTCTTAGGTGATTATTCAAGTATTACAACAGCGTTTAGCCAATCTATTGAATATAATCAGTATATACAATTCCACCCTTCACTTCATAAAAAATGGCCTATACTTCATAAAAACCTGAGGGTATTTTATGAGCATGGATCGAAACAATGACTTAGAACAAAAATTATGACCTGACGATGCTCCTCCTCTAGAACAAACTGTTCATCCTTTAGAGCACAAGGCAATTGAGAACATCCGCGCAACACTAGTGTCATCTATCCCTACCAACACCGTCGAAAAAAATAATCAACGACTACAATTTATGCTGAGAGTTGCTATCGATGAACTCTCGGAAGCTGAAACTATTATTAAAATAATTGTGTCAACTCAAATAGATTCAAACAATATTCTTTTCGGAAAGCTACAAGAAAACCATAAACAATATTTTATTTTTTTTCAAAATACTTTATTAAGAATGATGGCCGCAGAAAGTTATGAAGTGCTAATGCTATTAGAAGATAGCTTTATGGAAGGATATAAACAATTAATCAAAAATTATGCCGAAAATAATGACATAAATAAATTATTAGATAACTTATTTATTGTTGCAGATTGTATAATTTGCTCTCGCTATTTAGAAATTAAAACAGAATCGGGTTTAGATAATGAAGTTTACAAAGAATTAGCGAAAGGATGTGTTAGTGCAACATTAACAATGTTATCAGCAGGCACTATTCCAGCATTAACAGCGAGCATCCCCAAAAATGCTGACGACATTCCTATGATTGCATTTACCGCATTTAGGAGAATCCTATCATTACACGATACGAAAGAAACCATCCATAAGCATGCAGCTAGCCGCGGTGCTACCCTTCTGGGATTTATAAAACTTAATAAACTTAAAATACTGGGTGTCACGTTGGCTGCTATTGCAGTAGCAGCAGTTTCTATACTTATCCCACCTGTGGGAATAGCAGTAATGGTGACTCTTCTGGTCTATTCAGGATACAAAATGATAAAGAAAATTTCTGACAGAATAAAAATAAATCATGATGCGAAAATAATATTAAATCAACAAATCGAGGATTTTAAAATAATTGATAACACTGAAAAATCTTTCCAAGAAAGCCACGTGAAAATAAATCAAAAATTACCCGAAGTGCCTGCGGTTACTTCTTCTTTACATCTTGCGTCGGCTAAGACCAGCCCTAAAAAAACCACTTTTAAACTTAGCTCTATGCCTCCAATCTCAATTGGTCAACCATTAAAAGCAACCGAATCACCCAAGCCCCTCGCTAGCCCCTCAAAACATTCTCATAAATAACATTTTTTACCCTAGCGCATCAGTTACTTTAATTGATCTATTATTGTTTCACGCCTCTTGATATGGTAAGATTTTGCCCATAATTATCCTTGAGAACCATCTAGATGAAAGAATTATTTCAAGCTATCGTTGATAATGACCTAGCTAAAGTTCGCGAACTCACCAAGAGCTCAGATATTCAATCTCAACTATGGGAACCCTACCATACCAGCAATGTCCTAATCAGCCCTACGGAATCCCTGCATGACTGCGAGGTAACTGATTGGGAGGGCTCTGAGGCGCCAAAATTTACAGAAGGCCCTACGGCCCTACATGAGGCTGTGCGGCTAGGAAGATACGACATATCGCAGTATTTATTAAGCCAAGACGCGAAAGCAGACGCTGAGGTGACCATTCATCTGCAAGGTATCAGAAATGTAAAAACCTCACTCTATGCTTGGAAAAATATTAGTCCATTCCATTTTTGCCAGGATAAGAGAACCGCCATATTATTATCAAACCATCCCAGTCAATTACGCTTTCCTATCAAAGCTGTTATTGCAATACTCACTAATATTATTTATCGAAATTGGTATATACGCTCGCCATTAGAAAAAAATGACTCTCATACTTCATCTAAAGATTTGCGTGAATTAAAAATCTTTTTAGCACAAAATTTAAATCAAACCGCTGTCGAAAAACATAAAGTGAGCTTACTACTACAAGCTTCTCACGATAATATTCCAGAGATATTAGAAATAGTATTGAAGCATTCAAAAGTAAGCACTGACATTATCATTGCCGCTTTAGCTAAAGCCATTTCTGCCAATGCAATAGCAAGCACTCAATACTTATTAGAACATGGAGTTGATGTTAATCTTCCCTATAACAATCAGCATTTGATTTCACTTGCACCATTGAATTGCAATGAAAGCTATATCATAGCAAAATTATTATTAGAATATGGTTTTCATGCATTTCATTCAAAAGTGGTAGAAGATATTTTTTGTCAGTTGATCACAAGTCATTTAAACTTAGTCATCAATATAAATGATATTGCCGGTTCTATTGCAATATTAGAAAAAATTATTAATCCCGACCTGCAAAAACGATTTTTCTTAGAACATCCCAACCCGGAAGTTTTTAGATTACGTCAAATTTTTAGGGAAGATGCACGCATACGTTGGGTTATCCCAATAGAACAAGCCTTTATTCGGTATGGAATACCTACGCCGATTAAAGAAACAAACTTTTTTTTACTTGTCAAAGCTGCAATGACTAACACTTTTCCATATCTAAAAGTGAATGACCTTAAAATAGCCATAATGAAAGCCATCATCATTCGAGTTGATGATCTTAAATTAACACTAAACTCTGATCTAATCTCCGCAGAAATCAACAAACGAAAAAATCTCATCACTTTCTTTTCATCATCACAATCAAATAAAACTCCATTACCTACAGCACTTCAAACTTTATTAACCAATGCTGAACTATCCCTAAGCTACGTAGAAGCAGAAATGATGAAATTAAATCAGGACAATAACATACATTATTATGCTGATTTTAAAGAGGCTGTTTCACGTCATTTAAAAATTATTGAAACAGCTACGCAACCACAAAATGACTATAGCGGAAGCTCAGAGCTCACACTTAAACTTGCAAAATTTTATTGCTTAAAAAGCAATCCTTTATATCAAATAGCAAAAGCACGTTACTTGTTAGATCGCGCCTCCAGCGTTCATAATAATATTGAAGCACGTTTCTTAAAGGGCTCATCATTGTATTTAGGAAGTGAATTTTATATTGATGCACAAGATATTTCAGCAGGTACAGTTATATTGCAAACGCTTTATAAAACTTTAACGCAGATGAAGCCTACCGCAGAATCCATTCAATTTTTACCCAAGATTGAAGCCTTAGCAAGCAAACATAAATTAAGCCTTCCTGGCCTACTGCAAGAGAGAAGTCATCGCCTAGGCTGATAGATTTCGTTTATACACCACATTGCTGTGTTACTGAAAAAAAATTTCATGACATAGCAGGTCATGTGAATACAGCAAAGATTGCTTTGTTAAGCCCACCCAAAAGCGCATCAAGCTCCCAGAGTAACTGCATATTGCTATCGTTGCTTGGGTGCCGGCTGATATTCTTAATCTCATAAATCTTAAAGAGATACTCATTTAACAATGCTGTGCTAATAGTCTAATTATAAATCACTTATTAAAAAATGTTTCAATTATTAATCGTAACTTTCCTTTACGCTATACTTTTTTATCTAATTGAAAAATATAATAAAATTCTTCTGTGGAGGAGAGACGGCATCTAATTGATAGGGATCATATTTAAAAATGATATAACTATAAGATTAAATATTTTAAAATAACTCAAACTTTTGCTGAACCAGCAATTAATTAACCAGGGGAAAATGATTATGTACAGCAAAGAAATTGAGACTAAGAAAGCTGAAGCCTTTGAAGAAATGCGCGATATTTTATTATCATTACCCGCAAATCCAAAAGATGAAACCGAGAAAACCGACCATATATTAGATCTTTTAGAACAGATGCTTGCCCATATCATAGCTAGCAGTTGTCTGGAGAAAAAACACATTAAAGAGATGTGCACTCAATCTTTAAAAAATGTGGAAACAATGGCAAATGAATTTTTAACTGAAGAAATGAAAGAAACTAAAAATAATTAGTATCTGCTACTAAAATTAAAATTACCCATTTAAATTTTTTGAAAATATTGTTGAGCTTCACATCTGTATCATGATAGCCATTACCGATTTTATCGTAGTGGCTATTAAATCAATAAAAAATTTTCTGAATAGTATTCATTATTTTTTCCAACTTACTAAAATATCTTTATTGCTCACAGTTGTCCAAAATTTCCCGTATCCTACGGCAAATTCTATCTCTCCCGACAATGCATTTAATTCTTGTGGAAAGGCGATACCAATGCCATATAATCCTGGCATATCATAAAATTCTGTTGTTTGATGGTTATGCTTTAAGTGCATGAGAGGTTTATTATTGATATGCATTGAATTTAAAGATTCATATCCAATGGTCGCCACTGCATGACTACAGGAATCTAAATTTTTCTCTAATAATAAATTTACTGCAGCGGTATTTTTTCCGCGATGGAAAGTAATTTTATGTTGATAAATACTATTGCCAGCCTCAATATCAGCAAGCATTTTTTTGGTAAATTTAGCGACTTCACCTTTTAATCCAGTATTATCATACATGGTGTAATGAACACCCTCAGGCGTTATACAAAGTTTAGCATATTTGTATTCTTTATTCATATACTGATGCACTGTTACACCAGCTTGCAATAAATGCATGGCAGCCAATGCTGCTGAGTGAGAAGAACCAATTACTGCAACCGTAGTAATTGTTGGATGCTGACGCAGGAACTCTACAAGCTCAGATTGTATAAAGACAATATTGGGATCTATCAATGTAACGGCATGATGACGTTCAGGTAATTTTATACTTTTTGGTTTAGACCCTGTGGCGATAATGACACGCTTTGCGGTGAGTGTCTGCAATGTGTTATTTTGTGCATTAACTTCAACTTTTAATTCATCTGGCAAAGTTTCAATATGAGCTACATGACCTTCAATTGTATGGATGAGCTTGCGCAATTCATCTGTAATGTACTGCATGGGCTCAGCCGCAACTTTTAAAGAACACACAAATTCGGGAGCAAGATTATCAATCTCAAATGCGGGTGGAACAGAGGAAATAATGTGAAAGATAGCTCGATTGACTCTTTGGTAACTTTCAACATTTGTGTTGCCAGGAACACTACTGCCCACACTCAATTTAGACCCAAAGTCTCCTACTTTAAATTCAGGATCTATCCAAGTTATTGTCTTTGCATTAACGCCTTCTTCTAACAATTTAGCAAGAGCACAAATTGCTGCTGGGCCTGCGCCAATAACAATATATTCTGATTGCTCGTCTTTCATCATGATAGAGTTATCCATAGTTACAATTTCGATCTTTCTGCTAGCTCATCAAATGCAAGAGAGACAAACAATTCACTTGCGTCGCTTTGCTGAATAGTAAAACTCATTAATATCACCCCATTATTTTCGTTGTGAATGAATTTTGCCACTTAAACCTTAAGGAATGATTAAATAATGTACAGATATATCACTGATACTGTCCCCTTCTTATTTTTACAACACTGATAAGTGAAGTATAGGATAGATAATACAAAAAAAAGTTGCGCAATGGCAATATATGATCTGAAAATGGTAAGGCTATATATTTACTAGAAAATATACATATCAATCAAGATGGAAAAAAGATATTAAAACTGACAGAGAAAATAAAATATTAATAAAAACCCTGTTTCTTACAAGAATAAATCCTGTCAGGATTTTCACTGACATTACAAACCTAGCAAATCTCTATACGATTTCATCATCAATCATGACTATGAGGAATAAGACATGTTTAGTTTTAACAAACCAGCAATCACTGAAAAAAAACTAAAACAAAAAATATTATTTATGATGGGCGGCCCAGGTAGCGGTAAGGGTACGCACTGCAAAAGCATTGCGGAAAAAAATCATTATCATCATATTTCAACGGGTGACTTACTCAGAAACAAATTGAAAGATACCAGCAATCCTGAAGATGAAACCATTAAAAAAATACATGCCACTATTCAACGTGGAGATTTTTTAGATGATAAACTCATCATGGATCTGATTACGGAAGAGATGCAAAAACATACTAGCGCACCCGGATTTTTAATTGACGGATATCCTCGCACCCAGTCTCAACTCGAACTTTTTGAAAAAAATGTAGGACCATGTGATAAAATACTTTATTTCAAAGTTTCAGAAGAAATAATGCAGGAAAGAATGTTAGCCCGCGGCCTTAAAGAGCACCGAGAAGATGACAATGAATTCACTATCGCACGTAGAATAAAAATTTATAATGAACAAACTCTACCTGTTATCCATTACTTAAGACAGCATCATAATAATATTTTTTTTCAAATTGATACCAATGGAGAAATAGAAGAGGTAGATAAAAGCGTTAGTGCAGCATTAACTACTCCAGGTTTAACACAAGTCAATTTTCTAGAATTCATGTCACTGTATTTACGCAGCGGGAATTTCTATGACACCGTCACTGAATTAGAAAAAAAATATAATGCCATAGATTTTAAAATTGCATTTTATTTCACTGTCTTCGACATTATCCAAAATAAAGAAGATGTAAAAACAATTTTGAAGGCGAACACTACCTCTACTTATCAAAATCACAATTTTGATGTCTCTCATGGACATGATTTAAATATCAATGCCACACAAGCATTCTTGAATAACAAGAGCATGGAAAAAAATCCAATGTGGCAAAATATACATAGTGCACTAGCGCAAAGTGCAGGTGACTCTGAGTTAATTAAAACTCTCATTGCAAAACATATTCCTCTATTATTTTCGCGACCTACCTTTCAACTTGATGAAGTTTTTGAAGAATTTTTACTGAATTTTTGGTGTGAATATATGTTTGGGCCAAAAATTAATGCAGCTGAATTTATAGAAACCCGAAGAAAATTGCTAGCGACTTTGCGTTATACTTTTTATGACAGCCGATTAAGAAATGTTCCCTATGTAGGCACACAAGCTTGCCGCTTTTATCATTATTTAAAAAAAGATGAATATACTCAAATTGACAAAGAGCTCTTACGCTTTGTAGAGCAATCTGATTCTGGGTTAATGAAGCGATTTAAAGAAAAATTAGAAACCTCTGCAGATTTTCCTGCTGACAAAGTCGATCAAGCTGTTATCGACAATACTTTCATCATGGTACTAGTATTTGATTTTATTAGTAACGCGATGTATGAAACGCTGGTCACTATTTTAAAAAATGAATTGGACGACACTGTTGATCGTAAACAAGCTTATACCGAAGGTTTGCATACTGCATTTTTATTTCCATTTCGTGCGCGCACCGCTCAACAAGACATTACCCTTAGTTCAGCTACCATAGAAAAAGGCACATCGGTATATATTAATTTACTTAAATCTGGCTTATACCATTCCTTTGGACCAAGATCTTGTGTTGGTGTTGGTATTACAAATTGGATCAAGGATGCAATTTGGAAAAATTTAGAAGACACGCAATTACGCATCATAAAAACTACTCACCCAGAAGATAGAAAAAATTTATCTTATAGCAAAGATGTGCCTATCTCACCTGAGCGCTATGAAGTAAAGTGGCAATATAAACGGGACTATTTACAAAAACTGTTACCTCACCATTCATTCAATAACGTCAGTCAATTTTATGATATTTTAAAAATTTATGAAAACCCTGTGCTCACAGGCTACATCGCAGCAAAAATGATAGAGAAAATTGAAAAACTTAATTTAAATACCAAAGATCTTTCTATTGCTGCACCTGAACTAAGAGGCGTGCCAGCAGCAACACTGGTTGCACAATATTTTAGGGTTCCATTAGTCATTCTCCGCAAGCCCGGAAAAATTCCTGGTGACATAGCTTCAAAAAGTTATAGCACAGGTTACTCTAGTGATACTTTAGAAATGTCACTCACCAGCCAAGTTAAGGATAAAAATGTTATTTTGATAGATGATGGCATTGCGTCAGGTGGCACCACATTAACCTGTTGTGATTTGATCGAGCAAGGAGGAGGAATCGTAAAATCTATTTTAGGAATTATTGATCATGTCGATAGACAAAAACCAGAAGCATTAAAAAAATATTCTGTAGAAACCCTATTTGATTTTAAAAAACCAACGATTGCAGAACCTGAAGGAGCAAGAATGAAAATATAAATATATTACTATAGACCCCGCAGAATCAGAGGATATAACTTTTAATGGTACACCTCTAAAAAAGCTGTATCTTCTGTCTTTTAGTAATTTGCTCTGTCAAGCTAACCGCGGCTGCTGATCTGGCTTTAACC
>DHXK01000183.1:11500-14852 GCA_002413665.1 Legionellales bacterium UBA5158
CCATAACAACCAACTGATTCTTCAGAGAGTATTTTATAAAAATATTTTTAGATTTTTCTCCTATAATGAATATAAAAGGAGGCTATCTAAATGAGCCATTCTCATTCAGTAAAAGCACATTCTTATTTTGAGGAGAAATTATCTTCTTCAATACCGTATGTTCTTAACTTGCTGAAAAGAATGGAAGTAACAGGCGCTGTTTTTGCAAAACTAGAACCCTCTTTAGGAAAAAGCTTTCTTTCAAGTAAAGCGGAAGAACTAATATGCTGTATCTATCGATGTCCACAACCCAATATCGAATCACATTATTATATTGCTTCTCAAACTGAAGCCTATAAATTAGGCGAGGGCTCTTTTGGAGCTGTCTATAAAGCATTTCCTATCGATGTGAAAACTGGAAAGTTATTAAAAAACCATAATGATGAGGTAAAAGAATTTATTTTAAAAGTATTACAATCTAAACAACAAGATTTGAAATATGTACAAGTAGAAGCAGATTTTTTAAAACAATTATATATCACTGAAGACCCCATCCAAGATGATGCTGAAATATATTTGATTAGCGAATTTAAAGAGGGTATAAATTTCAGAATCGAAGCAAATATACATCATCCTGAGTTAGACGCCCTTACTTTTATGGAACGTTTAAATCTAATTAATCGGGCCATTTTAAACTTAAACCTGATGCATAATAATACCCCTGCAACTGGGCCGGCTTTTACTCATTCCGATATAAAAATTGAGAATATTCGCCTCAGCCCAGCATTAGGCTCTATTTCATTTGTAGACTTTGGATTAGTCCAACCTGTTGCCGATTACAATAATCCGGAATCATTAAGCCCAATAAGTTCAGTAAATGGTTCTACCGTTAACATCGCACCTGAAATGAAGGACAATGTACAAGGTACTAAAAGCGATGTCTATGCTCTTACTCCGATTATTGCTTTCCTTTTAGGTGAACAAGATCCTTATAAATATAAAGATGCAGCAATCAATCAATATCGAAAGCATATTCCTATACATGTGCATTATCACTTCCCTGATATATTAGATAACGTTAGTGAGATACCTGATTTTTCTTTTGATATTAAAAAACTTATTATAAAATTCTTATACCGCATGCAAAGTACTTATCATACTCGTCCTTCCTCAGATGAAATATTAAGATTTTTTATCACACTTGAAAAATTGGGCCGTCTTTATGAAAATAAAAATAAAGATGAAGTCAATGTATCTGACAAAAATTGCTGCTTAGCTATATTATTTTTGATATCTGAAGGATTATGGAAATTTGAAATTGGAAAAAAAGAAACTACTTTAATTAAGGGCAATATAATTTCTACCCAAGAAGATGCTAAATCTTACGCTGATTTTGACTTTGAAGGTCAGCCCATTAAAACAAGCATTATCGTCTTATTATTAGCATCTAATATTACTGATGTTAACTTTTTTGAGATGATTCATCTAGATACTTTACATGCACAACAGTTTTGTGAAGCCATCATTATTCTTAATAAAAAAAATATCCTGACAGAAGAAAATGTAACAGCACTCTCAAAATCATTGCCTCTTTGTTCAGCATTCAAAAAAAATAATAAAAATGATTTATTTTTACAATTAAGCGCGGTCGAATTTATTAAGCGATCTCTTTCTGTGATTGAAAAATACATACCAAGTATATTTTCATTTTATAAAACAACCACCGCACAAACTAATTGCGCAATTAGATTAAAAGCTGAGTTAAGGAATTTTCCTGCGCTTCCAAGCATTAACCATTTTTTGCAATTAGAAAAAACGATTAAAGAAATTATCAATGAAATTAAGACTGCAAAACTTGAAAAAGGATTATCAGGTCAATTTGATCCATTTTATTATGAAATGCTTACTCTGCAACTTATGATTACTGATTTTCATTTACAAGTAAAAACTGCCAGTATTTTTCTCGACTATATCAATTTAAACAGTCCTGCGCCCTTTATTTTAATGTCACCTTCACCTCCATTGCAGCCAGATGCAATCTTACCTTCAGCTCCTCCCAAGCAGAGAAACTCATCATAATAAACCCTAAAACTATAAACATCAGCAACACTTTTTATTAACTATTTATATTTCGATAAATGTTTAACTGATAGAGAATTATTTTTTTGAATAATCATTTTAACGAATTTTTTCTATGAGGCTTGCTTTGAAAATACAGAAATTAATTCTGCTTTATTCTGGCAATGTAACTTTTGCTTAGCCCGTTCAATGTAAGTTTCTACTGTCTTTGGAGAAATATCTAAAATTTTTGCAACCTGCTTTACAGTAAATCCTTTGCAGACATGATAGACACATAAACTTTCTCTTTCAGAAAGCTGTTCATTACCCTGTTTAATGTTAGGAACAAAAGTACTGTTGATAGTAAATCCTGAAGGGTTTAATAAACCCAATTCAGAAATTTTCAATAATGCTTCAGAAAGCGACTGCTTTCCTAATACGATAGAACAACCAAATAGCCCTATAATATTATTATTAGCATCATACCAAGGAGACTTTATTGACAGGAATTGCAAGCTCACTCCATCTTTGCGTACATTATTCTCTTCAAAAATTTTAATTTTATTAGTTGTTATGACTTCACTACAATTATTAATCAGCCGCTGTGCACTCTCACTTTCTGAGACAGAAAAAAGAGACTTACCCACTGAATCACTCACGGATTCAAAACCACAAACCTCAACACATTGATCATTCATGTGTAAGGTTTCACCGGCCATATTTAAAAAATAAAAATTGAAAGGTAATTTCATTAAAGAGGCAACAGTATGGCCAGTATTATAACTAAAATCAGATGTAGAAATATCAGCGGGCTTAATTAATTTAATTCCATTTATACTGCGGCATAAAATTAAATCATCACTGATAGTGAGTTGGAATTTGGGTGGAGTCATTACTGTATTTTCCAATCGTGGGATTATTATCACTATTCTTTGAAAACGGGAAGTGCTTTAGCCCTCACCCGTCATACCTTGACTTTTCATAATCTCGCGCAAAGTTTTTAAACCACTCATTTGAATTTGACGCACTCTTTCTCGTGTTAATCCTATCGCTTTGCCAACTTCTTCTAAGGTCTGCCTATCATGACCACCTAATCCAAATCGACGACATATTACTTCGCGTTGTTTCTCATTGAGGCTATGCAAACACTCTCCTAACTGAGCAGACATGCTCTCATCTAGGAGAAGATCAGCAGGATCCGTTCTATGCCTGTCAGGGACTGCTTCTAGTAATGGCCTTCCATTACCATCCTCACCCCCAATCACGGAATCCAGTGAGATCATATGCTCATTCAATTCCATCATCTCTTGTATAT
>DHXK01000039.1 GCA_002413665.1 Legionellales bacterium UBA5158
CAACTATGTTGACAAACACCGTTGCTAAGAAGGTGACATTTCTAAATTGCTTTGACACTGTTGTGTATACAGACATCGGTTTAGGGCTGAGAAAATTTTTTACTACCTGTATTTACAGGTAATCTTGTGAAATGATTCATAGTTTCTAGCTTTTTAGGATTGAAAATATAAGAAAATATTAAGATCTAATAAAGGTATGAGTTGCATAGATGGAGCAAAAGAAGTACAATGCGCCATGTCTCAGTTATTCAAACTTCATTCAGAATTTCAGCCCGCAGGGGATCAGCCCAAGGCAATCGAAACGCTTATATCCGGTTTAAAGAGTGGATTAGCTCATCAAACCTTATTGGGCGTGACAGGCTCGGGTAAAACTTTCACTGTGGCTAATGTCATTCAAGCCGTGCAACGTCCCACTCTCATTTTAGCCCCGAATAAAACCTTAGCTGCGCAATTATATGGTGAAATGCAAGAGTTTTTCCCTGAAAATTCGGTGGAATACTTTGTTTCCTATTATGATTATTATCAGCCTGAAGCGTATGTCCCTTCGTCTGATACCTATATCGCAAAAGATTCTTCGGTCAATGAACACATAGAGCAAATGCGTTTATCAGCCACCAAAGCCTTACTAGAGCGACCAGATTCTATTATCGTTGCAACGGTCTCAGCCATTTATGGTTTAGGTGATCCCCGCACGTATTTAAGCATGGTATTACATTTAGTGCGTGGCGATAAAATTGATCATAGACAATTGCTTAGACGTTTAGCTGAATTGCAATACACGCGTAATGATGTGGATTTGGGTCGTGCAAACTATCGTGTGCGTGGTGATGTGATTGATGTTTATCCTGCGGAGTCTGCGAAAGATGCAGTGCGCATAGAATTATTCGAAGATGAAATTGAAAGTCTTTCTTTCTTTGATCCTCTCACCGGTGAAATTATACGACGAGTTCCACGTTTAACCATTTATCCTAAAAGTCATTACGTCACACCTCGTGAAACGATAGTGCATGCCATCGACGAAATTAAACTTGAGCTCAAAGATCGTCTCGCGCAATTAAGAAGTTTAAATAAATTAGTGGAAGCTCAGCGTTTAGAACAGCGCACAATGTATGATTTAGAATTAATGGTCGAGTTAGGTTACTGTCAAGGAATAGAAAATTATTCTCGATATTTATCAGGTAGAAATGCTGGCGAAGCACCACCCACATTATTTGATTATTTGCCGCCAAATGCGTTACTTATCATCGATGAGTCGCACGTGACAATTCCACAATTACGAGGCATGTATAAGGGTGATCGTTCACGAAAAGAAACGTTAGTGGAATATGGATTTCGTTTACCTTCAGCATTAGACAACAGACCCATGCGCTTTGATGAATTCGAACAGCGTGCGCCGCAAGCAATTTATGTTTCAGCAACACCTAGTGTTTATGAGCATGAACATTCAGGAGCGATTGCAGAACAGCTAGTGCGGCCTACTGGATTATTAGATCCATTAGTTGAAGTGCGTCCTGCTAAAACACAAGTTGATGATTTGCTTTCTGAGATTCATAAATGTGTTGCTGATAACGAACGTGTACTCGTCACTACGTTGACTAAACGGCTTGCAGAAGATTTGACAGAATATTACGAAGAGCATGGTGTACGCGTACGATATTTGCATTCGGATATTGATACCGTAGAGCGAGTAGAAATTATTCGTGATTTACGTTTAGGAAATTTTGATGTGTTAGTGGGTATCAATCTTTTACGCGAAGGTTTAGATATGCCAGAAGTTTCTTTAGTGGGAATTTTAGATGCTGATAAAGAAGGTTTTTTACGATCAGAAACATCGTTGATTCAAACTATAGGGCGTGTCGCTAGACATTTTAAGGGTAGGGCAATTTTATATGCGGATCGAATTACCAACTCTATGCAGCGCGCAATGTCTGAAACAGAGCGTCGTCGTATTGCTCAGCAAGCTTATAATGTAAAGCATGGTATTACACCTGTAGGCGTTAAAAAAGCCATACGCGACATCATGGAAGGGGCTTACGCAAAGCATTCTGTGCGCGGCAGATTATATGCAAAAATTGCTGAAGCGGATGCAGAATATCTTGCTTTATCACCTGAAAAACTCACTTTGAAAATCACTCAATTAGAAAAAGAAATGTATGAGCATGCACATAACCTTGAATTTGAAGAAGCTGCTCGTATGCGTGATCTCATACAGCGTTTGCAGCGTGATTTAATCGAGCGTTAATCTTACAGACTATTTTTTTGAAAAAAACCCTATTATTGTCTTACTGTTCTTGCGTAGGATCACTTGTGGTGCTATCTTTACGGCCTTGCAAAACTGAGTGGGCGCGTAGCTCAGTGGTAGAGCATCACCTCGACATGGTGGTGGTCGGTGGTTCGATCCCACTCGCGCCTACCAATCAAAACATAAGTAGATAAGTTATTTATAACTGTCGCACTTCTAACTAAAATTTGCCTCGTTTTACCGATACTCTTATCAATCTAAAAATAACACCGAATACAAATAATAAAAAAGATAAGCACCCATAAGATAGCATGCATGGTGTATTTCAGAATGAATGAGCAAAATATGGCTTATTTATAGACAGCAATATAGGGTTGTATTATCATGCATATCTTAGCCAACAACCTAATAAAAGACCCAATTTCAATTCATTAGTATTTACGGATGATCTTCCGATATCAACATTTAACAATTGAGTAATAGCCCATGCAATATAGAATTCATTTATTAATTAATGCTAAATTTTTGGGCGACAAAAATCAAGCGCTAGGGATCAAAACAAAACTCGTAAAACAATACGGTTCCGCAATAACACAAATAAAAGAGTGGAATGATAGTAAAGATGAAGAGTTGGTAAATTTAAATTATGGTAAGCGTTCACCTACCTAAACCTAACCTATGCCATTCTGCTATAAATTAAATAAATAGATTATAAAAAGAGTTAAAAT
>DHXK01000292.1:0-293 GCA_002413665.1 Legionellales bacterium UBA5158
AGTTTTAACTGTATGGATTTGACTGATTTACAATTCAGGGTTTTACTGTATAATATCAACACAAAAATAGCAATATTATAATTTTAATAACTAATTACTACTTTAAGGGATGAATTCTATGATGAGCTTTAACAAGGACTTTTTGGAAAAAGGATCAAAAGTTGTCACGAAAGCAATGCAAGAATTTGATAAGACAAATACAAGCTCGCTCCCTTTTGAGTTAAATATAGCTAATGAAGAAAAAGAATCTGCCCCTGCTAATCTAAGTGAACAGATCGGGTTCAAACGCTGGG
>DHXK01000292.1:501-1030 GCA_002413665.1 Legionellales bacterium UBA5158
TAGGTTCAAACGCTGGGAAAACAAAACCGCCAAGGATGACAGGCTAAAATTCAGTGATAACGAGCTTCGTGAAAATGAAAGATTGCGTGTCAGTAGTTTTACAAATCATCAGCGGTTGATTACTACTGCAATGAACGGTGATTTAAAAATTGAAAGATTTTCCAAAAAAAGAAGGTAGAAATATTTTTGATTCAATCTTTATAGAAAACATTATTGCACCACCCAAAGAAAAAATCGAACTTGCTGAATATCTGATAGAAAATTACGGGTACATCGATTACGCCTAGGAATTACTGAAAAAAGAAAGCGAAGAGATGTTTTTTACTAAAATTGTGAACAATCCATTTAAATGGTAAAATTGTTTTTAAAAAATATTAATAGCTACATTTAGCACAGGAAATATTCATGCTTAGAGCCCTATCCAGTATAGAGTCATTTTTTGTAGATTATGACATTACCATCATCACAGTAAGCGACCTAAAAGGCATAATAAACGCCATCACATTACAAAAAGCGATTGATATCGTAG
>DHXK01000292.1:1186-1837 GCA_002413665.1 Legionellales bacterium UBA5158
GTGTAAATAAAGATAAACGTAAACAAATTATTCTTTCTGAACTAAACAAACCATTGACCAAAAAGAGCTTAGTTCGCTTTACACTACTTTTAGAAGAACGTATCGGAATCATCAAAAATCAAACTATATCGTTGATTACAACTACACATCATGCTGTCAGTGATGGGATAAGTTGCGTAGCCTTGCAAGAACAAATTTGGAAAGTGTATGCTGAACTTTCTAATGATGAATCACCCACTGTTACTCAGCTCCCCTTAATGCCATCCATAGAAGATCTTATTCCTACAAGCTTTACTGAAGCTGAATTGGTAGACTACATTGAACGTTACACCCAAGCTGCAAATAAATATCATCCTTTTGTAGTAAAGCCGGCAGACATAAAAGATGAAGCTATAGAGATTAGTTATGTACAAAAAAAATTTACGCTCAAGCAAACAAAATCTATTCTTGATCGTTGTAAAACTCAAAACGTCTCAGTCCATGGAGCAATTTGCGCTGCAAACTTATTAGCAATGAGAGATTTATTTTGTAAAGACACCGCACTTGATCTTAGCTGTCATTCTCCTATCGATGTTCGTTCGCGATTAGAACCAGCAATTGAAAATAATGCCATGTTTGTCGCTGCTGTAGGGTGTATGTATTTTGAAACTG
>DHXK01000292.1:1948-3082 GCA_002413665.1 Legionellales bacterium UBA5158
GGGCTGGGAGGTGTATGTATTTTGAAACTGTTACTCCTGACATGTCATTATGGAATTTAGGTACAAGCATTTCTAACACCATAAAAAATCACATCACTAGTGGTGATATTTTTAAATCAATATTAACTTATAAAGAAACCCGATTAAAATCGAATTTAGCTGTTTCTATAGGGGTAACAAATGTTGGTCTGGTGGAGATGTCACAGAGAATTCGCAAACTAAAATTACTCTCCATCAACTTTATTCCGCGCACTCCTTTACCCATGCTGGCAGCTTGTGTCATTACATCAGGTGGTAAATTAACAATGACTTACCCTTATCCAAAACCTTATTATTCGGCTAGTGTCATTAAAAAAATTGCTGAGCGTACATCTGATTACTTACTGACTTCGTGAGCCCGAAAAAACTCACTAATCTGTCCGGATAATCTGTTTTTTCACCTCTCTCTTTTGTGGAGAGGTGACGCCGTCGGCTGAGGGTGAAGTTCGCCTTCTTCAATTTTCTTTATTTGATTCCAGTTTAAGCAGCATTTCTTTACGCTCTACTCCCCATCTGTATCCCGATAATGAACCATCGCTTCTTATTACACGATGACAAGGTATCACTACAGCTAATGGATTAGCAGCACAGGCGCCTGCAACAGCTCTGGCTGCTTTGGGTAAGCCAATTTGTTTCGAAATGTCTGTATAGGTCGCTGTCGATCCTAGTGGGATTTTCCTGAGTACTTCCCAAACCCTTTGCTGAAACGACGTGCCTCTAATATCAAGAGGAAGATCGCAACCAACTGAAGGTGCAGCGATAAAGTCTATTACTGTTGCAACAACTTGTTCTAACTTCTGGTCTCCCCCTACTAGATGCGTCTTTGGAAATCTGTCCTGTAAATGATGTGTTAATTCTTCAGTATTATCACCCATAAAAATTGCGCATATCCCCTTTTCACTCTTTGCAACTAAAATAGCACCTAATGAGCCTTCGCCAATGGCAAAAAACATTTTAGGGTGCGCTCCACCAGTAAGTGTTTTTCTTCAAGAATTTAAAAAAAGAAACGCTAACGTTTTAATTCTGCTACTACGCCTCCCGCACCCCTTGGTCAAAATAAAAGTTCGATCAGATGCACTATTCTTTAGCATACCT
>DHXK01000292.1:3183-10465 GCA_002413665.1 Legionellales bacterium UBA5158
GCACTATTCTTTAGCATACCTTAACCCGCTGAGAGGAAGGACGTTTTGTCATGTCACGAGGAAGTATAGCCGAAAAAATAGAGCCTTCTCCTAAACAACTTACTACTTCGACACTTCCACCTTGGGCTTCTATAATATGTTTTGTTAAAACTAAACCCAGCCCACTTCCCTTGTGATTCATCTGAGAATCAGCACCAAGTTGCGTGAACTTAACAAATAACAAATTAAGATCTTCTGGTTTAATTCCTTTTCCATTATCTTCTACGTCTATGCGTATCATATCTCTTTTATGTGGCGATATGCGAAGCATCACGCGACCTTGAAATGGGGTAAATTTAATGGCATTTGATAAATAATTATAAAGAACCTGCTTAAGCCTAAGCACATCTAATTTTACCGTTGAAAAAGGACAGTCAATTCTGACTTCAAGTTTAATATTTTTATCTTGAGCAAGACCGCTAAGAGTATTCACAACATCATTAGAAATAGATGTTAAATCGATAATTTCTGGACGGAAAAATATTTTTCCTGATTCCACTAAAGTAATATCGAGCAACTCATTAACGAGGTCTAACATATGGGTAGAAGCAGATAGAATGCGATTCAAAAAAACTTTTTGCTGAGGTAAAAGTGCTCCTTCTGTCTCGCCATGAATTAGCGATGCGAAACCTATGATTGCAGTTAAAGGGGTACGAAGATCATGTGATATATTCGTTAAAAATTCATCCTTAAACCTGCTTGTTTCTTTTCTCAAGCGCAACATGTTGATCTGTTGCTTAATGCGTGCAAGAAGTTCTTTTGCTGAGAAAGGTTTAACAAGATAATCATCTGCTCCTGAATCTATTCCGGCAATCGTAGATTCTTGACCGGCGCGTGCTGATAGAAGAATAATAGGTGTTGCTGCTATCTCCTTGTTCGCACGCACTTCTTTAATTAACTCTAAACCATCCATCACAGACATCATCACGTCAGTTAAAATAATATCCGGAGGCTGAAAAAGAATTGCCTTAAGTGCCTCTTTGCCGTTTGCAAAAGCGAGCACCTCATAATGCTCTGATAGCAAACGCGATACATACCCACGCATATCTGCATTATCTTCCACAAAAATAATGCGCTCTGAAAACATTTTTTTTGACAACGGCTTGTTGTAAATAGCATCATCTTTTAATAGGCCTACAGCTTCTTGAACAAACGATTTATTATATTTAAGATCAGCCACATTTTCTAAAATATTTTGTTTGATCTGATCGGCTGGCAGA
Source organism: Legionellales bacterium UBA5158 (assembly GCA_002413665.1). Classification (GTDB taxonomy): domain Bacteria; phylum Pseudomonadota; class Gammaproteobacteria; order DSM-16500; family DSM-16500; genus UBA5158. The sequence goes on from DHXK01000292.1 coordinate 4,443, forward strand.
TGCTTAGATCCAAATGGAATGGAGATCGTGAATGTACTGCCGACATTCAATTCACTTTCAACCTGAATGGCACCACCATGAAGTTTGACTAATTCAAAAACAAGCGAGAGCCCTATACCAGCACCTTCATGGGTGCGGCCTTGAGTTCCTTTGACTCTGTGAAAACGTTCAAAAATCTTTGAAAGATCTTTTTTAGGAATACCTACACCGGTATCACTCACCACTAATTCAATATGATTGCCTGCTTCTTTCAATGTAAGATGAATAGTTCCATGCAACGTATATTTAAAAGCATTAGATAAAAGATTAAAAATAATTTTTTCCCACATATCTTTATCTACATACACAAGCTCTTTTAAGTTTTCACATTCTATAATTAACTTTAACCCTGCTTGCTGTATAACTGCTAGAAAACTGCTAGCAAGATCGGTAGTGATTTCATTTAAAAGAACAGGTTCAAATAAAGCTTCCATCTTAAGAGATTCAAGACGCGAAAAATCAAGAAGATTATTGACAAGCTTAAGTAGTCTCGTGCAATTTCGATAAACCACCTGAAGATCCGTACGTATTTTTTCAGATAATATATCATTGTGATCAGATAGCATGTCATCAAGAGGGGCTAACATTAATGTCAATGGGGTCCGGAATTCATGACTGATGTTATTAAAAAAAGTCGTTTTTGCTCTATCGATTTCTGCAAGTGCTTCCGCTCTTTTTCTTTCTTGCTCATAGGCATTTGCATTACTGAATGCAGAAGTGACGACAGTGCTAATCATTTCATAAAATGTTCGGTACGCTTTATCTAGAGCTCGTCTAGTGCTAACTCCTAAAATCAAAACACCCAGAGGACGTTTTTGGCCTGGTAAAAAGATAGGGAGAATAAACCCTGTTTTAATAGACTCAGGATAAGGGCCACAAATTAATGACCCAAATTTTTTATCAAGATCAGTGATCTCAATAATATTTTTATCCATTAATTTATGAATAGGCCACTGATCAGTGGTAAGTTTATCTATAAAAATTACGCCAGAACAGGGAGGCTTGCCTGCTAATAAACCAGTACTGCTGATTAGATGTGCGCTATGACCGTCTTCATCAAACAGGTACATTAATGCAAAGGGTAAATCTAAATTGTGATGAGAGAGACTTTGAATTGATAGATTGGCAGACTCTTTAATAGTGTGTGCTTTATTGGTTTGCTCAGTGATATCTCTTAGAACATGATCTCGCCTATCACTTAACATTTGCTCTGTGGTTTCTGTGACCGGATGAAAAATACCTTCTACTTCTCCCGATTCACCTCTAACGGGACTAAATGAAAATGTAAAAAAAGTTTCTTCTAGATAACCAAAACGTTCGAGAAACATACGCTGATTTGTAAGGTAGCAAGCTTTACCGGCATAGGCTTGTTCGAAGATATCGCCTACCACTGGCCACGCAGATATCCAGGATTCTTTAAAGTTTTGCCCCATAGCTAGCGGATGTTTTTCACCGCAGATAGGCCAGTATCCATCATTATAAATTTGTATATGTTCCGGGCCCCAAATTATGGAAATGGGAAAATTTGAATTTAGGCAAAGACTCACCGTGGTTTTAAGGCTTTGCGGCCATAGCTCTATAGAGCCAAGAGGGGAAGTTGACCAGTCCTTGTTACGGATGACCTTAGCCATCTCACTATCGCCAAAAAGCCAATCCATTTTCGCTTCCTAACTTCCGTATTATTTTATGAAAAATTCATAGTCTAAAAAATAGATTTTAAACGGTCTATTGGTTAAAACTTGAAATTATGATGGTGATATAATTTTAACTATATCACTAGGTTTAATTGGGAGCAATCCAACCTTTGACTCGTCACAAATAAAAAATTATAACCTAGATAAACAGCAAAATAACGTACGTGATATATAGATAATGTTGTTTTTAATATTTTTTTAATTTTCAATTATCTTTCGGCGGATAGGATTTCTCCATGCAGGCACAATGAAGCAAGTGATAAATTTTTTGAATTTTACTGTGATATGTATTTAGATTTAAAAACGTCAAGCTCTCTAAGTCTGTTAAAAATGCTTGAAGAGGCAGTACAAATTTGTTGAAAAGATCGGGTTTTTCATTAAAAAATAAAATGAGATAAAATAATTCAATAAACAATTTGTTTTGATCTCTGTTAATCTTATTTGCTGAAGAAAACATAAGACCTCTTGTATTCGGGAATCTGCAATAAGATATCCCTCCATAATTTTGCTATAATATACATTAAAGATAGTGATAACTTTAATATTATCTTAATATTTAATTAGATAAATTAAATGCTTGGCTGAGGATATATTATGAATGAGTCTCAATTTATTGAATTATATACTAACATTATAAATCAGAAAAAAATTCCTGCTGTGATGGTAGATACGACATATGGGGAAGTCTTTGTTCCTAGAGAATATATAGAAGATGATGGTATCATCCAACTCTGCCTGAGCCCTACAGCTGTTCGTGAACTAAAAGTAGTAAACGATACCGTTTATTGTAAAGCGTCTTTTAAAAGTAAAGTTTTTTCAATTTCCTTTCCTCTTGCTAATATTGTAGGAATGTCCATCGATAATAAATCTTAATTAATCACCGGAATAACTTCCTTTCTAATTCTAACCTTTCTGTCCGTATTATTTCATTCTCGAGGCAATTCACCGCTTTGTTTAACATTCAATTATAACTAATCTATCCGTTTTTTCGTAGCGGATAGCGCTGGAGTATTTGTTTTTTTTGCCTGAAATTTTGAAACGACTAGCTAAGAGCTAAGCTAAAGCTTAAAAACATGAAAGATATAAAATCTTATTACTCCAGAAGAAAACATAACTTACTACTTCTAACTATTAACTATTAACCATGAACAATCTTAAAAAAATTAGAACATCAAATAGTAGAATAATTACCGTGAGGTAATTTTACATGTTAATTCTGTGATGGATAGCTTAGAATTTTTTTTACATTTAATTCTACTAGCGTTAGCTAATCAGAGTGACTAAGGGCTTCTGAAATACGGCATGCCACGACTACCAGGGTCCTTAGGCGATAATGTTTTTGAGTGCACATATTTCGGAGTTGTTGGCTGCCATAGAGCTAAAGAACTGTTATATCTAGGTCTCGCATCATGTTTTGGGATGCTATCAAGAGGTACTTTAAGTCCAGGGGGACTAACTAATGTAGCACCTGCTTTATTAGCAGTAATACAAGATTCTAATGGCGGTGAAGGTGGCAATATAAACCCACTAGTGGGTATCAATACTGGAGGTACTTTATGATGTGGATTTTGTAGCGCACTTGCAGCCGCTACGTTGCTACTTGATTGAGGCAATACAGGTGAGACTAGTAATGGATATAAATCTTCATTTGGTGAATGAGTATCTGGCAAAACAGGGACAAAGGGTTTAATCGAATCTTCTTTTGGTGAATGACTGTCTGGTAAAACAGGAACAAAGGATTCAATAGGTAATATTTTATTTGATGCACTGATAGGAAAAATTTTATTGGAAGCAAACATTTTACACCTCATCTTTAAACAAAAATCCCTCCAGTAAATCATCCATACTTGCTAAAGCTTAACAGATAATCCTTAAGATTTTATTAACCAATAAATTCTTCCGAATAAATCCTGTGTCTATAGGATAAATAACTATAAACATTTACACAAAGCATTAAAATCCAAGCACTTAAAGGTAACGCGCATTACATTAAGAAACTAACTATCTAATCATAAACTTTTGACATTACTGCTCAATACTGAACGGCAGGGTTATTAACAACTTGTTTTATTTTATAACTTCCAGTTGCTATTGGATTTTTGCTTGTCGCTCCTGAAGCCATCATGGAACTATTACTAAAACTAACGGGGTTTTTTGCATCAGCAGTAGTACAAACAGCAGAACTGCCTGCTTTAACTTCCGCCGTTGTTCCACAATTTTTAATGGTTATACCAGCAGCAGTAAGACCACCATTATTGACAGATATTTCAATTACCATTGGGGTGCCAGCGCCGTTCTGTATGGTCACAACATCGTTTGCGTCTTTTGAGCTCCAACTTATCAGTGACGGATCAGAAGTGACTGTAGTGCTAATGGTTTGCGCAAAAGAAGTAGATACTGCGAGAAGTGAACTTGCTATTAAAGTAAAAATTAATGTTTTTTTCATGAGATTACCTCGCAGAAAAGTAAATAGCAGATAATTATATTATACTATAATTATCGTAAACTAACTCAAGTGAGACTCACTTTGCTCGAAGAAAATACTTGGCGGAAAAAATATTACACTTAAAGGAATTAAATGATGAAAAAATTAAATAATATTAGGCCAACCTCACCCTCAGAAAAAAATCTTAAAAATAATCCTCCCGGGAATCGCACTCCCGCATCCGAAGATTACAAAGATCCAGTTGGTAAAAATGATGAAATAAACACACCAAAAAATTCTGGGTATGATGAAAAACAACCTAGGTCAGAAAAATAAAATAATCAATATGTTTTTGCAAGATTAAAACAAAACAAACGCCCGTCTTAAACGGGCAATAATTAAATAACATCCAAACAATACTGATCTTTATTTTGTATGACTATAATATACTTTTGTAGTTTTGGGCTGATTAGCAGCTTGAGAATTACTATGGAAAACATAATTTACATCTTTACCAAATCCATCCACAGTTCCTTTTACAGTATTACATCCACTTAATAAAGTTGTGGCTAATACACATGTCAAAAGTATTTGTATTTTCATAGATACACCTCCAAAAATGACTGATATTTATAGCTATTTTGATCGCAACACTACCAAGACTACCAAGACTACCAAGACTACCAAGACTACCAAGACTACCAAGACTACCATACAACGTATGGTTTATGAATAACTTATAATAAGCTTTAATTCAATTTAATAACATATAGGTATAACCCTTAATTCAATGAGTTTTTTATGAAAGTGAATCTTTAAAAATAAAATCATTCTATTTATGAAACCCATCCACCCTTCCACCTACACCATAGGCGTCAATCTAATTTGTATAGAAATGAATAAAGAAATTTTATACAAATCCCTCCTAGCCTCCCTTTTTCAAAGGGAGGGACTTTTAGCTTAACGCCTATGCCGGAAGGTTGATATTATTTCGCCTGAAAAAGATAAAGTGAAAGGCTGGTTACATGCTAAATGGGGTGAGGAATTTTCGATTGATGCACCTCTAGAGCAAGCCCTCGCAGATGATTATGATGCGCTATTATTGCCTGGTGGTGTAATGAATCCAGATAAATTACGCATGGACACTCGCGCTGTTAATTTTATAAAAGAAATTTTTGGAGCTAATAAACCCATAGCTGCTATTTGTCACGGTCCTTGGCCATTAATCAATGCTGGCATAGCCAAAGGACGTAAAGTGACGTCATGGCCTTCTATTAAAACTGATTTAATTAATGCGGGCGCAAACTGGGTAGATGAAGAAGTTGTAATAGATGGAAAACTGATTACTAGTCGTAAGCCTGATGATATACCTGCCTTTAATGAAAGCATGATCGAACTTTTTTCTGTAAATTAAAATAATTAAAGGAATCTTATTTTTGCAGTCTGCATGTAGTAGAGCAAATGCAGGAACTAACCTCAAAATAAAATGTAAATATTTGGTATAACCTGGCTAGCTCGAGCACTGAATATTTACATAAGAGATATTAGAATTGTTAATTTGAAGTTTTCTTCTTAAGTCCGCCACCAGTTTGTTTGTTAACCGTAGCCCAACCTATTCTTTCAGCCGATTTTTTTGACTTTCCTTGTTTTTTTTCAGATTCTACTATGTGTTCTGCTTGTCTTTTTTGTTTATCGGTATAACTTGCTTTAGATCCGCGTGGCATAATAACCTCCGTACAGAGTTATTAATTAAAAAAATCCCTTATTTTTATTCCAAATAAGGGACGATCATATCAAAATAAATTATTCTTTATCCATTGAATTTTTATCTTGGTTTTCTCTATCCTTTTTATCCTTATTTAAAT
>DHXK01000292.1:10685-17249 GCA_002413665.1 Legionellales bacterium UBA5158
TTTTGACGATTTTTATCTTGGTTGTTTTTTTGGCTCTGGTTTTGATCTTGATTTCGATTGTCTGGCATGATTAAGCTCCTTTAAGGGTTAGTAACTAAACCATATATTAACACGGCCAACTTATTGCATCATCCTAGCAATAACCCTTTTACTTAGATTAAAATCCCCTATTGACTATCAAATTATGACACCAATATGATCAAAATAACCAAGATTGGTTTTAGCTCAGCTTACATTACAACACATGATTTTCTTGAATCTTTAGAAAGCTCTGCTTCTTGTTTATCAATTGCTTTCCTATTAAAGAAACTTAATGCCTGTCGTGGCGTGGTGTTATTGAGATCCAATAATTCAAAAATATCTACAAACTCCAAGGCCTTTTCTGCTTGATGATAATTAATTATTATATGACTCAAGCGCGCCTCATCAATTAACGCAAATTTTTCAATGTTTATTCCTTTATCAACTATTTTAGTCATCGTCGAATAATGATTGCATAGCAACTCTAACTTACTTTGAGACATACCAGGCAATTTTCTAAATTGATCAATGGGACAACCTTTCTCAATTAAAAAATCATCAAATCTAATTTCTTCATAAAATCGCGCTCCTACTAATAGAGGTAAATAATCTTTTTTCAATCCTTCTTCTGGAAATAACTCACCTGAAGTTTCCTTTACAAGATAATTTAATTCCGGACAATAACTAATTGTTAACTCACCTTTAGTCTCGTTAGTTGCTTTTAATATGAGATACCTGTTATGAACTAGCTCTAACTTTTTTTTAGTTTTTATAGAGGATTTAAGCTTTGCAATCGAGTCTTCCGTTGGATTTCCAAATTCCAGATTGAAATTTGTTTTAATGCTTGTGTTGCGATCGGTATGGACTATCTTAATATTATTGTTGTCACTTTCATAAGAAAATTCTCCCATTGTACCACTGCCAAAATAGGGTAATGAAATGTGTCTTTGATTACCTGGTATAAAGGCTTTATTAGATGCGAGAGGCGCATGATCTAAACCCATTACTTGTTGTATTGATATAAATTCAAGAATGCTATTTATTCTATAGGACATATCAAAATATTTTTTTAATCTTGCGAGACCAACCAGTTCTAGCTGTTCGATAGTTATGCCAAGGTTTAATAATTCCTTAATCTGATAACACTTATCTGATAGTAATTCAATACGAACACTTTTCATCGCTCCCAATTGTGAAATAGAAAAACCAAGATCTAATAAGTCCGCAAACTTACTTGAATGATTAACATAGTATTCTATACGAGAGTTGCTCATCCCAGCGATAGCTCTAAGCTGGGTTATATTTATTGCTAATTTTTGGTTTAAGATATTACAAAACTCGGCTTCCTTAAAATATTCAACGCTGTAAAAGAAATAACAATCTAATGCTTTTTTAAATTCGTCATCAATATCTTGATCAGAACTAAAAACGAAAGCCAGCTGTTTTTCACTAGCATATTTAATGATGGCTTTTTCACTACGCTTGCAAAACCATGTGTTGAATAAAAATTCTGACTCAGGATCTACTGAAGCATTTTTAAAAATCGCATTTTTTTTTAAGTTACTTAATGTATAAACTTTTATTTCAGCTTCTTTTTCATTACGTTCTTTATCTGTAAAAGTAATGAATGCTGTATCACCTTTACCGTCAACACCAATACCACCGTACGATTTCGAACTATAACAAGATCCAGAAAATACATCTGTATTTGGCATTTTAATAACTCCATTATTTGTGCAAGAAACACATTAGATTCTGTAATATGATCCAAAAAAAAATAGAAATAAATATAGTGTGCTATACCTTTTAAATTAAAACTCTTATAGCATTAATAATATGCAGCTCAAGCTGAATGATAGTCTTGCTATCATTGCAAACGTGGGTGAAGACGAAGAAAAGTACAAACTTTAGTAATGCGATAGTAAATAAAAAAGGTGGAAATATTTATTTTAACGAAATGCGCTATTAAAAATAAGAGCCTCAATGAGCCAGGGTGCACACATCTTTTACTAAAGTCATCTTCTTTTGAAAAAAATATCCTTTCGCTGGAAAGACGAAAAGCAGAAGTTAACGTGTGCACACCCTAGCTCAATGAGACTGCTTTCTTAATTTTATGGCAGATTGACCCGTGGGCTAGCTTCATTGTTATCAGACGGTTTTTGAGCATCCCTTAGCGCAGCTTTCCTTCTTTGTTCAACTTTGTAATTTCCAAAAAATAATACTGAGCCAGCCAGTGCTAATGATGCGGGAGCTGCAACATTCTTACTTGTATTAGGTCGATTCTTAACTAAACAAACCGCAGACAATGCTACTAGTGCTACGCTGACTGCCGCCATCACTGGAAAAAGATATTTTCCATATTTTACGCTCATTGATAAGGTTTCGTTGTAAGCTTTTTTGTTTTCTTCAACTGCTTTTTCATTTAATTTTTCGGCAGCATTTTCTACGGATACAGGTTCAGGACTGGATACTGGCATTTTATAACTTCCTTATGATTTTTAGAAAAGGGATTATAACAAAGTTTTTTAAAGAGTATAGCTTCAAATGCAGAACAAAATAACTTACAGTAACCAACATGTCGCTTGCTTTGCCTGTATCGGTGCTTTGATTGGTATCTGTTTGATGACATAGGCTTTGGCCAATCTAGTACGTTTGGTGGTCCCATAAAGATGCCGACATTAGACAGCCTGGCCAATAGTGGCTTGTGTTATAACGAGTTTCACACTACCGCACTTTGTTCACCCACTCGCATGGCACTCCTTACTGGACGAAATCATCACATGGTGAATACTGGCGCGATTATGGAAGTTGCAACATCCTTTCCTGGCAACACAGGAGTGCGACCTCAAAGTACTGCCACTCTGCCGGAAATCTTAAAACTGAATGGAGGGATGACCGGGCTGGGAGAAAATGTTTTTATTAATATTAAGAACCACTCATTTACTATCACTGCGGATGTGGACATTCCAAAAGCCAGCACAAATGGTGTGATTCTTGCTCAAGAAGGTAGGTTTGGTGGTTGGAGTTTATATTTCAAGAACAGCAAAGGAATAACACACAAGAAGGCAGAATGTCATTTTTCGCGAGAACAATAAAACCTGTTGAAATTCATTTAAACACTTTTAGTTAGTAAAAAAATGCGACACAACCATGTTGTGCTGTTAGTATGACACGTTATAAAAAATGGAAGTTGAGAACAAGGATGCAAGTTATGCAAGCAAGTTTGTGGAAACGTGTTTCTGTTATTTTTATTTCTGGTTTAGTATTGTTTTCTCCTGTATTTGCAGCCTCTAGTGCTACACCTTTTAATAATTATTTTAATCATAGCATCTGGCATCCTATGCTGACTCTGACTGCAGGCGCAGCTTTTAACTCAGATGCAGGACACTCACAAAACTTTCCCGCAACTGATGAGATCTTTAGTTTTTTTAATTATGCAGCGAATAATACACATCAAACACTAGCGATCTTTGGAGGTTTTGTTGGGGCAGAATTCCTATTACATCCCAAATGGGATTTGCAAGCAGGCTTGGCTTATTATCAACCATCTACCTTTCATACTAACGGCATCGTCACTCAAGGAATAGATCCAGATTCTGAAAATCTATATACCTATAAATATGCTATTCAAAGCCGTCAATTATTAGCTGAAAGCAAATTGCTTTATCATTGTCGATATTTCCACCCCTATTTATCAGCAGGTATTGGTGCCGCCTGGAATCGCTCACAAAGCTTTGCAGTCAATATTCAGCCTCCTTTTACAACGCTCAGCAATCAATTTAATAATAATACAATGACTTCTTTCACTTATAGCGTTGGATTAGGTCTGGATGTAGATATGACAAAACAAGCGCGCATAGGAATAGGTTATCGCTTTGCAGACCTTGGTAAATCTAAAACAGGGAATGGCATTATTGATGATGTGATAACGCAGAATACATTATCACAATCGCATCTCTATACGCATGAAATACTCGCACAATTAACTTTTATTCTGATGTAAAAAGGATAGTTATCATGAGACGTATTAACACTTTTTTTTTGTTATTTTCACAGGATTATTCTTAACAAACACTGCGTATGCGCTGACATTTAATATTGTACCCAATGGAACATTACCCACTGTAGTTCCGTTGGGAGGCACAACACCTGCATCTTATACCATCAAAAATATAACGCGATTTAATCCTCCGAGTAATTTGATAAAATGGCTACCGTCTAATGTGCAAGTCAATCCGATTGGCACGACCTGTCTACCTACATCTGCTTTTCATTTGACGCCAGGTCAAAGCTGTATCTTAAATTTAACTGTATCAGGCTCTGTTAATCGTAATGATCCGGATCTACATCAGCATCTGCTTGTCTGCATGTCTGATAAAATAACTTGTGCAGGACCTACTCCTGAAAATTCATTAAATGTTACACAAGTTTCAACACTTGCTCATTTTGCAAATAGCATTAATAAGCTATCAACTAAGGGATATTTAGTTGCACAAGGAAACGCTTTTTTAATGAAGAATACAAATTGTCCTTTATTTATATCCATATTTAATAGTTGTTTCGACCAAAATCCCGCGGCACCCTATATCATTCCTCAACCACCTGTAGAGCAATCATATGTAGATCCTTTTTATGCTCAAGCATTGACTACACCAGGTCCCACAGGAGCACCAACCAATATTATTTATAGGCTAGCTGATAATGATGCACTTGTCACAATAGTCTCATATCCACCGCTAGCAGCTTATTTAGGTTATCAAAGTTATGTCTTTACGAGTGCATCCATTAATTTTCCTATACCTTTCCCACTTCAAATCGTCTCACCAGACCCTAGTCGTTTTGAAATTTTCGGCAGCGTAGGAAATGATGTGAATAGTGTCATCATACAAAATAAAATTGGTGTGCCTTGGGGCGGAAAAGTCGTGATGTATATCACAACTTCTAATCAAGAGTTGGCTAATACTATCATTGCAAATGTCGCAACAGAAAATATAGATCCAAATTTTATTTTTGTAGAACCCATTGGTTCAAATGTGAAAACGGGAAATGGATCAACAGCGGATGATTTGGTGACATTAATCAGATATGCAGTTCCTGCATCTGCTTCTGCTGCGAATAGTTGGACTAACGCACTCAGCAGCAATGTATTAGTATATAAAGTATCTAAACCTAATATAAATGTATCTAGATATGGTGTGAATCAATATACCGCACGAATTGACACAACGGATGAGAGACGACTACAAGATTCCTTAAACCAACTTGCTGCATTATTGCAAACGTATCTTGCATCCGCTCAACCATCAATAATAGATATTAAAGCAACCATTCCGTCTTCCCAAGATAATACCTCCGGTATTCCATCATTTGGTTTTGTAGGTTCCGTTTGCATTAACAAAGGCACTATTTGTAATGGCGATAATCAAGACACAAGCACATATGCTATGCTGAAATTATCCATGCTGGGTGAAACAGAAACTGCTTTTATTGCAGGTATAAATCATAATGTGGTTAACAATACCTATTACGTCTCAGATGATATTTCAAACGCAGCTACTTCATCGGGAGTAGCCAGTTCATCGCAGACTAATCCCGGCGTCGTGGGCTTTGATAGTGGTGTATTAACCGGATCAGCACTAGCTGTTCTGCAAGAGCTAGGCATACAAGTGCCAGATTCATTAAGACCAGCGTTACCTTATTTGTACGTGACTTTTATTGCAAGAAATTGTAATAATCCAACCATAGCATCCGCTCAAAAATATTGTATTAATTTGATGGGCGATTCGTTAATACCAGCGAGCAGTCCTATTAGTTTTACTGAGAGATCCTACATTAGGCCTGGCACCACTACAGGTGGGAACGTAAATATAATGGTGTATCCTCAACTTATTGCAGCGACTCAGGATTTCTAAAGTAGCATGTATTTGAGAGGCTATTGCCTCTCCCCGGAAAAGAGCAATTAATTACAGAAAAAGAAAAGTTAGTTAATATTAATCTCGTTGCTGACGACCACAAGTATGCTTTGCAGAAGCCACAATTACACGCCGGCGATCGTAAAGAAATCACATCCATACTATTCAGATAAAATTTATGATGCAGTTGTTACGCTAGTTACATTTTAGCGTAACAATAAATCATTGACTCTATTTTCTAATGCATGAACACTCAGCACATCAGGTGCAACAACTAAATATTCCAATTGTTTTGCATAATTATCTTCAACAGTCAGCAATACTACCCCACTATTATTCTCAGCATTTAACAACAAATTTTCTTCATTTAAACGTTGGTATGTCTTTACAAAAAAATCTATTCTCAAACCGTTACGAGTGAGAACAAACATTTTATGTTGAAACCCTATACCAAAAAGATGCTGCGCTAAAACATAAGCATGCGTTTCTGCTCCTGGACGAACATTAATTTCGGTGAATAAAATTCTGTTATCTTGAGTCGCCCAAGTGGAAAAAAAGACATCTAAAAGAAATAATCAGCAAAGAAAGAATAATTGATTTTGATGATAGTGATCAAATGACATTTAATTAC
>DHXK01000292.1:17342-19036 GCA_002413665.1 Legionellales bacterium UBA5158
ATTTCGCGTCTACATGTTTAATTTTTTTGTTTTTTATCATGCTAAATATAGATTTTAAATCGGTAGGTTCATTCAGTTCAGTAGCAAAATAATTAAAAGTACCCTGCGGTAAAATGGCGACTGGAATATTTTTATGAATAAGAACTTGCACTGCAATCCTAACGGTTCCATCACCACCTATAATTAAAATAGCATCACAAGAGTTTTTTATTATTTTTTTTAGTAGCGATTCAATTTTATTATGATCTTCGACATAAATATCACAAGATAAATCATACTGCGCAGCAAGCTTAGCGACGGCTGATCTATCTGACACAATGTCAGAACGCTTTGAATTGACGACAATGGAAATTTTCATAGTCGGATCCGCTTAGTGTTTATGTAATTATACACTCGTGGTGGTTTATCGGCTATTGGGATAAATACAGGCTTTGTCATCCCCGCAAAGCTATATTTAGGATATCTTATTGATTATTATGCATTTAAAAATATAAAAAATTATGTGCTATAATTGAACAATACTAATTCGCTCTAGGAGTCGCTTTATGCTTAGCACCCGACAAATAATAGGTACCGGCATTAAATTAATGGGTGATCTTGTTTCTTCAGCCCAAAATGCCACTGAAGCACTAGTTTTTGGAAAATTAGCTTGCAATGAACTAGACGAGAGCTTGTTTCCTATTATAGGAGCGATGGCTATTGGTGGCTCTGTCTTAAGAACTGTTTCAAAGATGATGATGAATCCAACTACCGATGCTTATGAGGGTCTAGCGAATACGTGGGAGGCTTCTAAGGGTGGAGCAGCTGCTATGATAGGCGTAGCAATCTTTTATAAAGGCAGCCTCATTCCTGCAGCTAACCTTTTTAATTGGGCTTTGATAATGGCTGTGCTGCAAACGGCAGCAGAACATGGTCATGAAATAAAAAAAATGTCGAAAGATGAATTTCTTCATACCTTAAAAAGAGAAAACTTTCCTGCAAAAAAATTAGCACATATCATGATGGGCTATATTAAAACATTATCTATACCCGTGCTCTTAACGTATTCTTCTAAAGTAGGTCAAGCATTGGATGATGCCAAAAATAAAGAGGTTACAACAATTGACCAAGGGGTATCCTGGACTATTGCGGTCGCGTCAGCCGAACAAGCAATTGCGAATTTTGGTATGACTATCAATGAAACATATGATATCTGGCAAAAATATCAAACTGCAAAAAAAGAATTAGGCATGGAATCCGTATTTCATCTTTTAGAAGGTAATGGTAATGAATCTGGTACCGAGTTATCAGTTAGTGTTGATCCAATGCACGAAAGAAGCTCTCCATTTTCACCGCCAAAACCTCAATCACTACTCACACATTCGGTGATGTTTTCAGCTTCTAATCATTTACATGAAGCTCCTGATAATTTTCAACAAGCTCCTGATAATATCCATCAAGCACCTGATAATATCCAGCAAGCGGGACTCGAAGATCCATTAATTAGGCCCCCTACTCCTAAAAGCTCGAGCTCATAATCCATCTCAAAGTTCAAAAATAGCGGCAACGTATTGATAGGTGCAATTTGTTCTGCTGCTAAATCTTCACCTGGTAAAATTTTTCTAATTTAAGTTCATAAATGTCTTTTAATTCGTTTTTTAAATCGTCCCATGCGTTTTTAGATGCGGTTGATATCTTTCCTCTTACTAAAAATA
>DHXK01000292.1:19099-32393 GCA_002413665.1 Legionellales bacterium UBA5158
CATATGATAAATAGTGTTTAGATATTGCTTCCATTTCCTTAGATGGTTGAAATAGGTTAGCAATAATTTCAGTTGCTTCAGCTGTTGCAGCATTGTTAATTTTTGCCAATAAAAAACTTTTAATAAACTCATGCTTTTGCTTTGGCGTCATCTCTGCATCTGTTAATTTAACAAAATAATGATTTAGAAAATTAATTTTGTTTTTAAATAATACCAGTTCGTTCTGAGCTAAAAGAAAGTTAAGAGTATCTTTAATTTGCTTAGTCTCTAATAAAGCATATATCAAATCAAACCAAGCCTGGGCATTATGAAAGTTTTTCTTAACAATTTCCTTTTCTAATTTTTTTTCACAATGCGTACTAATAATAGCTAGAATATCAAATGGCGCTAAACGAATTATACTTTCATAAGCACTTTCACCATACTCACCCGTTTTGCTATTGAAAGAACGAGCGCTCAAATGAGCCGAGCTAATTAAACCTTTTGTGAATGCTTGAAGCACTAGATACCATTGCTTATGAAGCACCCATAATCCTAGAATATTATGACTTTTATTTTGACCTGTAGTTTCTTGAAACGATAAATGCACTGAAAGAATAAGACTTTTATGCATCAGTTTTTTTATTATTTCCCATTGGATTCTGTCGGTTAATTTTTTTAAAACAGTAGGGCCTCGATTATCACCGTTACGTGAACCCCCATCTAGATGTTCACTCAAAATTAATTCTTGTGCTAAGAGGATGGTGAATTTTTCCCACCATTCATTTGTCAAAAACATCGAGAGCACACTCATTTCTAAACGATCGTTATTCGTTTCTTGTACCCCTAACTGTTCACTAGTCACTAATGAATTCTTTATGAGAGTATCAACGATTTGCCATTGTATATGCTGAGCCAAAAGTCCTAATACATTAGTACTTTTGTGATAACCTTTAATCACTCGTCCCGAAATTTGTTCTTTCGTACCTAACTTCCTATCTAACAAATCTCTAATGAGATCCCATTGCAAACAAAGAGCCATATAACGAAAAGCACTAGAGCATCTTGCCTGGCCCAGCTGACCTTGAACACTGAGAATATCCTCAGCCTTGGAAGTAATAAGATATTGATTTAAAATTTCTACAAAAAATTTCCATTGCTTATGATAAGCCAAGGTTCCTAATACATTGGAACTTTTCCAGTCATCTTTAATTAATCTAGCACTTAATTCTTTTAGCGTAACGCGTTTTGCAAGCAGTCTTTTCTCGAAAGTAGGCCATTCTTGTTGTAAAACGAGCTTCAGAATATAGTCAGGATTAGCTTCGTTTAAAGGTAATGAAAGAAGAATTGGCGCACGTCCACTGAATTCATCCTCTGCGGGATCAATAGCGATGATATCTCGGATATTTTCAAAAAATAAATGACTTCTAGGGCTGATCATTTTATGAGCTCTTTTGCGAATAAAAGAGAGAAATTGTACATTGTTTGTCTAAATTATACAAGTTACGATCAATAACAAAGCAATATTCCGTATAAAAGCAACTTAAAAGTAGCTTGAATAATTAAAATCCGTTACAAATAAGCCACCTTACTCCCTCCTCTCTGACTTTAATAATAACCTACCTATTCGATTTATTTACAATTTTCACACAATAAACACTAAGCAACTTCGCTGTTGAAGTGCAATATTTAGTGTTGGAATTATTATTTATCATTATTTATCGAACTTGCTCCCATGTATCACTTTGTGTACGACATGCAACGCCTCTAGTTGTGATTGTTTTACCTTTATACTTGCTATAGGCTACATAGTGTCGTAAAGGATAAAACCGTTCAATAATAAAAAGGTGGCGAATTATATATAATAAGAAAAAATTAAAGTAATTACCCCTTAGGGATAATACCTAACAAACTAGAACTACTCTGAGGATTGCTACAACTGATTGATTATTTCAGCGTGCGAAATAAAAAATAGCAGGCAATATGCTACGCACCTTTCTTTTGATCCACTGCAAAACTTTTGACATTCAATTTTTCTTAAATTATTTTGCTGTTACATAAAACATGACTCTTACCCATACCTTAAAAAAAACAAAAGGATAAAGTACTTTAAAAATTAAGTCGGTATATTGCACCTACACCAATTTCATTAGATTTAGGTGCACCCAATCCAGCAATGTTCTCATATTTCGTAAATATATATTCAGCGCGCAAATCCCAACAATCATTCAGAAAAGTTTGAAGCCCAAAACCAACCTGACCTCCTATTTTTGTGGCATCAGGTTCCGTAAACTTTGAACCCACCGCACCTAATCGTAAATACCCTACTAAAATATTATTCAGATAAATTCCAGGAAGAAAGCTTGCACCATAACTGCGTGTTGCCCTTGCATGGACAGCACCAGGATTGCTATTATCTGCAAAAGTTGCAGTTGCAGGTATAGCAAATAACTCGCCAGCAAAATAATAACGATCACATTTAGTATCATAACCCAACGCTAATCTAGGATGGGCTCCCCAAAAACTACTATCAGATGCCGAGATATGTTGTACAAGAACAGCCGGAGAAATATAATAATTATCTGCAAAAATGCCAGTACTTGCTGTTAGTATTAAACAAATCACTATTTTATTTTTCATATGCCATCCTTGACAAAAAAATCAAAATTCATATTTAATCATATCTATTTATTTTTGATTTTAAACTAACACGTAGCTTATTGTTGAGTTAATAAACCGCTTTATAGACTCACTTGAATGCAATCACCAACTAAGTAGATTAAGACTAGCCCTAATATAAGCAAAAAGGATTTAATCTTTCCATTGCCCTAACATAATAGACATGGTACCCATGCGTAAGATCTAATACTGGTTGCTTTCCTTTCTTCAGCGCTCTTCAGCTATGTTGGGATTCCCTGCAGCAGCAAGCAAAGCGGGAAACCAATCTAATCCCGACATAATGCCGTTTGATACTTTGCCAGCAGGAATTTTTCAAGCCCAAGTTACTATCATGCACGCATACCACCTTAAAAACTAAGACCTTGCCTTGCCATGGTGTTGCTAACAGTTTTTTATGAAGTAATTTACATTCGCACTGCTGCCCCTAACAGATTATTCATTTGTGGTTTGGGCACAGGTAGCAAACCACATTCCGCTATCAAAAAAGCACGAGGTGAATCTGTAAAAAATTCTTTAACAACATCAAGAGTTATATAAGGTTCTATTTGATCAGATTTCCCTTCCACTAAACTCCAGCCACATGCCAATCTATCGAAGACTTCATCCCAAGCAGCCGTAGCAGCTAATGACTGTGTAGATTTCGATGAAAATAATGAAAAAGCATTTCTTCCGGAATGAGGATCAGGCTGATCACTCGCCAAACATCGTTTCAAATATTCTTTTAAAGTGCTTAGCGTAAGATAGTTAGAGTCATTTTGTTTAGACTTAATGAAGGCCTCTAAATTCTGCCATTTATCTTCGTTGATCGTACCATCTGCATTCCAAATGCGTGTCGTTCCCAGATGTAGAAACCGAGCATAACCATTCTTATCTTTTTCAAATAAAGCATGCATGACTGGACAGACTACATTTTCACTACCATGTGATGCATTAAATAATGCAATCATCCTTCCTTTTGCTTTGGAGTGAGTACTATGCATTATATTCAAGGCTGCAGCAATAGTCTCTGAATTGAAAATTTTATCTTTATCTAAAAAAAGATAAAGGTGCTTCTCCAATGAAGAAAGTTTTTTTGATGACTCGAGATATTGTGCTAATCGCATTTCATAAAGCATCATTGCTAAATTTTTTTCTTCAAGCTCTACTCGGAATGCTGACATAATTATCTTACCCCCAGGGTAATACTTGACTCAACAGTAGTGTCAGCTAATTCCTTTAACATTTGAATTTGTTCGCTGACTGTTTGCGTAAGCTTAACGCTTGCTATCAATTCTACACACTTACCAAATAAAGAAGATCGATTTAAACTTTTCCCGATTAGGAAAACTGCTGCTAACAATTGTATGGAGTCAGGCTTTTTTAAAACCCATGGGTGAGGGTTTACATGAAATTTCGCGCTCAAGTTTGCAAGCTGACTTCTCAGCACCTTGAAGTTAGCTGGTAAAGCATTACGTAATTCATCTAATTGAATTGAAATTAAATTAGCAGAAAAGCTTGAAAAAGTTGCACTCATTGACACGCTAGCTACATTAGCATCAAAATTATTATTCAATATTAATTGTTTGAGAACCTCATCCTGCAGATCAGATTTAAAAGCCTTAACACTAAACAAAGAACAATTAACTTGTGATACATAAAATTGATTGGAAGGAAGCAGTATTTTTTCTACGATATCCCATATTTCCTGACGTATTCCTTTTATCTGCCTTAATGAATGTAAATCATCTTTCTTAATGATGGTAGCTACTTTCTCTTTAAACATATCTACTAAAAAAGGATGATATGTAGGGCGTACGGCATGAAAAAGATTCATTAAATTGCTAGCATTATTCAATAAACCTTCTATTAATTTTTTAAAATAATGTAATGTATCTCTAGTATTGATTTCTTCATTATACAATAGCCATTTTAAACCCGAAGTGAAATTAGCCATTTTAAGTTGAGTAGCGGGAAGAGTTTCAATCAATGCATCTAACTTAGCCTCTTTCGGTATTACCAAATAAAGTTGAAATATAATTTCCCATGTTTGAACCTGCTTTGCTTCGCGTGCTAACAACTTGTCAATTAATTGTTTTCCAAAATATCCTAAAGCTTCTTTTATTCCCTTAGACTGCAAACCTAAACGATTAAAAATATCAGGATAATTTTTCAAGTAAGATAAAATATCAAAACCAGGCATCAACTTGTGAATATCAACACAGCATTTTAAATTTACTATTAGATTATCTAGGTAACCGTGTACATAAATAATTTTCAGAATTTGTTTAGCATCTTCCTTTAGATGTGAACTTGTGGTGAGAAATGATAAGTCAAAATTTTCATTATTATGACTTAAAATTGCTTTAATTTGAGAAGCATTCAGTGCCTTAAATATTGCATCACCTGTGTGATGGACGATTAAAGCAAATTCTTTCATAGTAGTAATCAGAGGAAATAATGACGCACCCGACTGCTTAATAAATTCTTCTTTTCTGACACACTGACAAAGTAAAAGAGCCAGGTCATCACAATTTTCCATAAATGCATCTAAAAGGTGGTGCGCTTCCAGATGGCCAACAATAATATTGAATTGTTTAGGAGGAAAATCATTCAACGTATAAGTTTTTTTAATCGGGTTATTTAATATTTCATCTATGAATTGTTTATCTAACATATCAAATAGCATAGGACCCACCAAAGCTAATGCTCGAATAAATGACTTTAGATTCACCACTAGCTTATTAAGCAGGGCTGGACGATTTGTCACTAATTTATCAATAGAGACACTTTTTGCTATGACTTCAAGATCATCTATTCTTTTAATAAAATGATCTAGCCATACCCGCTTTTCTAATTGGTCTATGATGGCACATAACTGCTTATCCGAAAAATAATGAGCCGGCAAGATATCGGCAAATGTTTCGTCCTCATGAGGTAACATATCCGGATGAAGCCTTAACGTGTTAGACCTAAACGATTCCTCACTAAAATAATAAAGCGCATAAAGTAAATCTTGTCTTGATCTGACATGATATTTAATTGTTTTCTGTGTTTTTGAGAATTTTCCCTTGATTTCATCTTCACTTAAATTCATTTGTTTCATTATTTTGGGAATAAATTTAAATATATCAGGGAGGTAATTCCATAAATTATATTGATAAGCAAAGGCGAACCAGGATGGCTCATCAGCTTCTTGAAATACGCGGTTACAGTCTAAAATGCAAAAAGCATTTTTACTAAAATTTACCCCAGATTCGGGATGAATTAATTTAGCAAAGTTTTTATCAACTGAATTAATAAAATATTTATGACTAAATAATTTATAAAAATCATGAATTAACAACAATTTTAATATAACTGCAAAATGTGTATTGAGTAACTCTTCTTTTGATCCCTCATCCATCAAACTGAACGCCCAATCTACATCATGACTGAAGATACCGGTAAACTCATCAAGCGATAATTCCGAGGTCCTAGCTGTAAGACTTTCCAGATTTTTAATTATGACAGGCAGAATACCTGCTTTTAACAAATTTAATAAAATGTTGGGTGAAACTTTTTCGGCACCAAACGCCGTTATAATTGCATCTATGCATTTTAGAAAATCAGCATACCCAGATACAAGTAAAAGTTTTTGCAACTTATCTAATCCTAGCTGATAGACTAAGCTGGGAGCAAATGCAGCATTACAATCTCTATTTATTGAAACAATATTATCTTCAAATATAAAAAAGAATTCGCTCTCATTAATGCTGGTTTTTTGTAAAGCATTGTTGGTGAAAACTCGTTGATTAGCAAAACAGAAATTGACAAGAAAAAACTTAAGTTGAACTAAATCAAATTTAAATTTATCACCATCATCATGCCATGTAAAAATCTGTTCTTTTGCATCCTCAGAAATCTCTAGCAAATTAAATATATGATCTACTTTATCAAAAAATGGTTTAGAATAACCCAGCCACCCTTTTCCTTCTTTTTTTAATTGAAACTCAGAGATTAAAAGATTAACTTCAGACGCTACATGCATCATTAAGCAATTCAAAATAACCTTAGGCTGATTATATTCTTTTAAGAAATTTTTATGAAATTTTTCAATTGTATTAACATCTATACCCGTAGTGTTCAGCGCAAAGATATCGGTATTTTCTCTTAAAACCAAAGGCGGATTCCAATCTTCATTCTCTGCGTAAGTATAAAAGCTGTTATATACATGGATGCTATTTCCAGATCTCACACCTGAAGTATGAATATAATCTTCTGCTAAAAAATCTATAGTCACTCCACGCAGCTCAGTTAGCCAACTAGCGATAGAAACATCTTTTGTCAGCTGATATAAAACCGATTCCACTATTGTAAATAAGCCAGGGCTACAGCTTCCTGAGTTAGAATATAGATCATTGAACGCTCGCCATTTTACCGCAGCATCCAGACCAGGTTGAGTGAGCCTAAAATATATATTCTCAAGACTCGTTTTTATTTTTTCGAACCACTCGGGCTTTTGCTCCCCAGCATATTCAATACGAAAAAGATTATCCTGTATAACTGAAAACTTTGTAGCTATAGAGCTAAGCTCTTCAAGATTAGACTGAACTTTCCAGTCTTTAATCTCTCTTAAAACAAAAAAGACTTGCATTAAGAATTGCTTATTATTTTTAATATCCCCCGGAATACAGCTGGAAATATTTTCTTCATTTTTAAACGTATGAAGATAACCCTCTTTAAATGAAACAACAGGAAAAATAAATTCTTTTAATGATGCATCCTTCTGAAGCGCAAGATAAAATTCTGTAAACGCTTTTTGCTTTATCACTACAGAGCTTTCACTGTGTAAAATTCCAGAGACAGCTTCAATTAAATTTTTAAATTTTTTGAGTAGCGCAGGTGAAATACTTTTTCGTTCTGCAAACAACTTAGATGAAAACAATTTGAAACATTCGATTAGCTCTGATTGTTGATTCTTTTTATATTCCTCACCCCATTCATTTAAGGCTTGTAATAACTGGTAAGTCTGTTGTTCGAATTGATGACGAATACCCACTTCTTCTGTTCGGTACTCATTAACAGCACTATCATTATTATATAGTTCAACGTAATCTCGTTTAACAGATCTGTTCAGTGTGGGATTCTTTAACACATAGATAGGACCTATTGAAATCAAGTCTGTATATAAATTTTCATAGGCATTTACTTTGCTATTTCCATCAATACGAGGATCGGTAAGATAAAAATAAACATCTTCTAATGTTTGTTTTATATTTTTAAAATACTCAGCTGGAAATGCAGCATCATGTTCTGAATGATAAAAATTCTCGGCAAATTTATCAATAGCGGTTTTGATACTATTATAGTGCATAGAACAATGATAACTCGCCCTCCACAGGAGTAATTTTTTTAAAACGTGATCCGTTTGATGAAAAAATAGTCGTGGATAATGCGCTTGCAATTCGGTTTCATACAGCCTGCTGTAGTCCATATTTAAAGGTTTTTTTATAGGAGGCCGTGAAAATATTACGTCAGTGTTTATATTATCAAACTGAACGGATTTTTTGTCTTTGGGAATGGTTTGATGCGAAAGCATTTAGTATCCTTGTTGTTGATTGCCTATAATGGTTGCTTTCAAACACGTATTAGATGAGAAATTCTCTTTTAACTCACGTCGCAAAAATTTAAGTGAGTATACCCTGTAAACTAAGAAGAAAAAAAAGAATATCAGCTTTCAGCAACTTGTTAACTATGCAGCACACTTCTTTAACAAGTAGCTTGCATGCAGCGTAGCGAAATGCAGGGTTAATGGTAAGCTAAGCCTGCTCTGCTGATACGTAAAGAACGCTTGTGACATTCACATATAAAGTAAAAGAAAATATTGATACTGATGGAGAATACCAATTTACAGTTAATCCCGCATTACACTACGTTGCATGCGAGCTACTAGCAAAAGATGTGCATACTATAGCTTTAGCCGTCGCCTTCACGGGAATAACAAAACCCGCTCAGCTAGACTAGCTAGCTGAACGGATATTAGAAATTAAAAGGATTTAAATTAAAAAATATCTCAACTGTATCCTATCTCTATGAATGATCTAACAATGCATAGCTCTTGGTGATGAAACTTGCTTCTGTTCCTCTTCTTGCTCAACTGGTGGTAATTTTTCAGCTCCAGCAAGCACTTCTTGTGGCAATGACACTGGAGCTTGTTGAACAGGCTCAACAACGTGGGTCACCTCCAATTTATTTTCTTCTAAAGTCGGCATCATTTTTTGCATTAACGTATGACTACTTGGTGAAGAAGGATTGGACGCATTTTTTTCACTGGCAACCTTAAGCTGTGAAACAGGCGCGCCAGAGGCTAACTTAAATTCTACTGCAGCAGCCACTGGAATTTCTTTTTTGTTTGCGGAAAAATTAAAGTTTGAAAAGGCAACCTTCTCAGCTAAACGAACGGTTTCATCTTTAAATTTGCCAAGTTCAAGCTGATGATTTTTTTCAAGATCTTGAATTTGCACTTGAAGATCTGAAATACGTTTTTTAGATTCATCATTTGTAATATTAAAACCTAAAAATAAATCATTTTCTTTTGTGACTGTTATGGCTTTGAAATTTTCAAAGTCAGCACGATTTTGTTGCAATTGATTTTCTAATTCCTCAATTTTTAAACGTAACTTATCTAAATCTAGATCTTTAGCTATTTCAAGATCATGATAGCTATCAGAAAGCGCGAGTAACTGTTCATTGACTGTTAACAGCTCTTTATCAAAGCATTCTTTTGCTTCCTGAGTTGATATTTTGTAACTATCAAATTCCTTGCATGTCATATCAGCTTTGGTAGTTGCTTGAGTAAGTTGTTGTTGTAAACTTTCTTCAGATTGCTCATGTGCATGTTGAAGCTCTGCAAGGGTTTCAGAATGTTTCTTATCCTTTGCAACGCTTTGCTCTTGAGCGTTGTTTATGACCTGATGAACATCACTAAATTTTTGTTGCATTTGTCCCAATTTATTATTTGATTCTTCCAATTTTTTATTGGTTTCTTTTAATTTTTCACTATTAGCATTAATGAATGCTGCTTCTCTCGCTGCAAATTCTTTTTCTAAATTTAATCGAGTATAAAGAGTATGCACCTGAAGTCTTATTGTACCTAAATTAGATAGCAATAATGATGAGAGTGAATTCTTAATTTTTTTAGATCCCTCAGCGATGACACTTGCTTCAAATAAAGCTACATTCATTTGTTCAACATTTGGATAGACACCATTAGCTTTAACAACTTTTTCTAGCTCATCAATATAAGTCTGTGCTGCCTTTATTTTTGGTAAACGCTTTGAAGTTGTCTTTGGACAGATAACAGCTTCAAGTTGCTTTAGTGTTTTTTTTGTATCGTCGAAAAAAGTATCAGGTAATGTATTGCTTCTGGTTAAGCTCATGAGTATTCCCTTATTGATTGGTTATGTACTTTGGTAAAACTGTAAACGTTTGGAGCTTATAAGAATTCAATCAAAAGTTCTATAAAAAAACAAAAAAGTTTCTGACTAACTTAGGGGGATTCTGACTTCTTTCTGTAGTTTTACCTATATAAAGTGGGAGCTGAACACTAAAAAGAATTGGAATCTGTAATAATCTTTATGATTAAATTTTTTTTAAGATCAGCGATAATAGAACTAGATAAAGGTTTGGCATCCTCGCTTAGATCTCTAGGTGCAGACATACATAGTCTTCACTCACTCGCAATAAGGATGTTATCTTAATAATGGACCGCTTTTTTCTTCTTGTTGAATACGGATCTTCAACTGTTCATTTCTTAAAGGCACAAGAACTTCAAGAGAATTTCGAATAACCGGTATGAGGTAAGATAACTTGTCTTCTTTTTCTATGCATTTTTTGACATCTTGTGAACATTTATCTAGACAAGCTATTTTATCTTCTGGCGTTTTCGCATTTACAAGTGAAAACAAAAATTCCTTTAATCCGGGAATTACTTTATTGAACATTGATGGTTTAGCTATTTGAGCACTATACGTTTTGAGTATATCCATACTCAGAGTTAAAAGTTTTTCTTGATACTCTTGATCCGGCGCTCCATTAGGATGTCTCAGCGTGGCGTGTTGTGAATGCTGTAAAATAACTAAAGGCGTGAGCACATTAGCCGTATTAACCTGTTTTAAAAAAGCTTCTATATTTTTACTATCTGAGACGCTGCAAATTGATACATCGCTAATTTGTAAACATCTTTTCATTAATTTTACTTTAATGTCTTCTTTCTTTTTCATATCGGAACAGGTTAAATAAAGGGAATTTAAAACGCGAATTTGTAATAAGGTAAGCAGCTTGATATCATCTTTAAAATCTTCGTTACCTTTAATTTTTCCTTTAACTGTTTTCAAAAGATCTAACCAGTATTCAGGTCTATGAATGTCATTATTTTCTGGTATAGCATTTTTTAAGAAATTGACAAAGTCTCGTTGTATTTGTGGGTCATTATGACAAATGTAATCTTTAGCTTGTGTAATTTTATCGCTCCAGTCAAACATTCTAATTTCAAATAAATACGGTAAGCCAAATGAGCCTTCATATTTTCCATAACTCATTGCGGTAGGTGTTAATTTATCCAAAATCAATTGCATGCTATTAGAGTCCATGTTAGTGGCTATTTCGTTCCAATTATTATGCCAGGCCCAATTAGTTTCACCATGAGAACTACTCATTAATTTTATAAGTGTTTCTACATTTATGTTATTCAGAAGGATTTTGAGTTGAGGCGCTTTCATAAATTTCACCGATTCTTCAAAGCCTGATAATCCAGATTGGGGATTCTTTAAAATCAGAGCCTCTGCCAGTTTATTCTTATCTATACGTGCTAACAAACTGTCTAAGATATCCGGATGTTTTATATATTTTACTGCAGTAAGATATCCGGAAAACCCCGAGTTATTTTGTATCAATAGCGCCTTAGCCAAGATATCTTTATCTACTGCAGCTAAAATCTTTTCTAAAATAGCCGGTTTTTTTATGTTGTGTATTGCAGAGGTAAAGCCAGACATTCCACCATTACTCACTGACAGTAGAGCTTTCCCGATGGCATCTGCATCGACTACTAACCTGTCCCAGGTCTCCAGACCTTCAATATAGCTAGTAGCGAATTGAAAACCTGTCACTTTTTCGTCTGACTGTAATAGCAAGGCTTTTGCTAGTAACTCTCCATCGAGATTAGCTAAAATTTTATTTAATATATCCGGATTTTTAATAAAAGATAAAGCACCTACGAAACCCGAAATTCCATTTTTAGGATTCTGTAATAGCAAAACCTCAACTAACTTTTCATGGTCTACAGTTGTTAACAAATAATTCCAAAAGTCCGTGTCGGTGATTTGTTCTAAAGCAAATACAAAGCCTGACACTCCATTTTTAGGATTCTGTAAGACCAAAGCTTCAGCCAACTTATCTTTTCCCACCATGACTAAAAGCTTTTCCAAGACATTAGGATTTATGCACTCTACAGCGCTTAGAAAGCCAGACACTCCATTTTTTGGGTTCTGTAAGACCAAGGCTTCTGCAAGTTTTTTAGAGTCTAGTCTAGGTAAAAG
The DNA here is from genome assembly GCA_002413665.1 of Legionellales bacterium UBA5158. Classification (GTDB taxonomy): domain Bacteria; phylum Pseudomonadota; class Gammaproteobacteria; order DSM-16500; family DSM-16500; genus UBA5158. Next base: position 31,312 of record DHXK01000292.1, read on the forward strand.
TTTTAGCCATAGACCAGCTTCTATAAATTGTGCAGCAAATTGAAAGCCAGAATATCCAGCTTTATTCTGTGATAGCAATACTTTTGCAAGTGAGTCTGTATCTAAGGCAGATAAAAGTGCTTCCATGACATAGGGGTTTTTTATATTAAGCATAGCGCTGTGAAAACCTGATTCTCCGTTTAGAGGGTTAGTGAGTAACAAGGCCTCTGTCAGCTTATTTTTATCTAAGTTAGCTAAAAGCTTTTCCCATATGGATGGGTCCTCTAGAAATTTAACGGCGTGTTGAAAGCCGGAAGTGCTAGTTTTAAGATCTTGTAATAAAAAAGCATCAGCGATCTTATCTTTATGCTTGTCTAATTTAATTAAAATTTGATTCCATATAACAGGATCTTTAATGTTTGATATAGCAACTTTGAAACCTGATCTACGTAATTCATTCTGAAATAGTAGAGATTCAACCAATGTATCTGCATCTATGCAACCTAATAACTTATCCCAGATTTTCGGATTTTTTACATATGTTGCCAGATATGAAAAGCCTGAAAATCCCTCCTTTGTCTGTAATTTTAGAGCGTTAGCAAGGATATTTTTATCTATTTTTTCTAAAAGTTTATCCCATATGTCTGGATTTTGTATATTCATAAACGCGAATATCAAGCCTGAAAATCCCTCGTGATTTTGTAATAACAAAGCTAGTTCTAGCGTATCTTTACCCATGTGAGCTATGATTTTTAGCAAGATATTTGGATTTTTTATATTTAGGAGAACCGATGAAAAACCTGAAGTTCCTATTTTATTCTGTAACAGTAATGCTTTAGACAGTGTATCTTTATCCATTACGTCTAAAAGTTTAGACCAAGTATCTGGATTTTTTATAGATGCTAACGCAAGCTGAAAACTCGAATTTCCCGCGTCATCTTCTATTAGTAAAGTCTGAGACAATTTCTCTTTATCCATTCTAAGTAAAATTTTCTCAGCCAGAGCAGGCGTGTTTTTTAAAAAAACAGAAATATTTTTTTCTAGTATTCCTAGAAGGTAATTTATTAAATTTGATTGTTCAGGTTGTTGTGCACGATCTAAAA
>DHXK01000194.1 GCA_002413665.1 Legionellales bacterium UBA5158
GATGTGTATAAGAGACAGATCTAAGATTGGCAAGCTCATCCTCTGTCCCTATCAAAAAAATTTTAGGCTGCTTTATTAGCTGGGTAATAAAATTATTACCTTGATGAAATTTCTGTGACCATTCTGATCGTGAATGAAAAGTAGGGTTAATTGTTCGCCCCAATTGTGCTTCTGTTTTTTCTAATAACTGAAACAATTCAGCATATGTTAATTGATCAGTGACGATCATCAAATCGATATCACTTTTCGCTGTGTCTTCTTGTTTCGCAATAGACCCATAGATAAATGCAAAATGAATTTGTTTCGCCACCGGAGTCAGCGCGTCTCGTATCACATCGGCCAAGCCAAATGTTTTAAGCACAATACCACGCAGCTCAGAAAAAAATGGTGCGGCACGATTAGCTTGGTAACGTTTCTGATTTCCAACTTGCTTTACCGTTATTAAACCTGCCGCAGTCAATTTTGCTAACTCACGCTGCACTGCCCCCGTGCCCGACTTGGCAAGCCGTATAATTTCATTAGTATAAAAATCAGTGTCAGGTTGACTGTATAGTAGTCCCAACACATGCTGTTGTACTTTTGAGAAAAGTGCGTCTGAAAGATTCATTTATTCATACCCATATTAGGTATTATAGTACTCGATATGGGTATTATCAACAAGAGGTATATTTCCCGGCAGCTTGTTTGATAGCTTGTGTATGAATTTTTCAGATATAAGATACTTGCCTAATTCTGAGCGTAAATGCTATTATTCCCGCAATAACAGACCACCCTATCGTTTACTACTCTCAATGTGACCCACTAATCTACAACTAAATCTAAAATAATTATGATAAAAAAAGTTACGCCAAAGAAGATAATCATTATTGGTGCCGGCATTGCAGGGCTTGCTGCTTGTGCCCGACTAATTGAGCTCGGATTTGATGCGAAGATTTTGGAAGCTCGCAATCGTTACGGCGGCCGTATTTGGACAGACTACACTTTTGGCATTCCTTTTGGATGTGGTGCAAGTTGGATTCATGGAGATGAAGACAATCCAATTTCACACATGCAAAAAAAATATCATGTTCAAAAAGTGGTGGTTGATCCTAATAAATTTATTACGTTTAATCAAAATGGACATCCTTACCCTCAAGATACGATCCAAAAATTTAACCAAGCATTTGAGGCCCTCTCAATACAAGCAAAGGAAATGGCTTTTCTTTCTAAAAACGATCTAACATTATCTGCTGCGCTCTCACGTATTATGAATAAAAATAAGTTCACTCCGATTGAACGAGATCTTTTTAAAATAAAACTTCTTTCTCTTGAAAGCTATGTTGGTGCAAGCTATGAATCTCTTTCTGCTCGCAATTGGGATCAAGGTGAAGCATGGCCAGGCGAAAATTGTTTTCTAACGGATAGTTATCAGCCCATCATTGAAGGGCTTGAAAAAAACTGCCCCATCCATTTAAACACTATTGTAAAAAAAATTAATACACGTGCAAATGATGTTGAAATCATAACGGATAATGCTATTTTTTATGCGGATGCCGTTATTATTACCGTTCCACTTGGAGTATTAAAAACAGATGATATCGTATTTAATCCACCATTACCAAAATACAAACAACAAGCAATCAAACGTCTTGGGATGGGTTTATTTAATATAACTGCAATCAAATACCCTGCTTCATTTTGGCCAGAAGCATGCCATGCTATGTTTTTTAATCCATTCGATACTTTATCAATTCCAGTTTTTTTTAATCTACATCATTTTATCAAACAACCCATTTTAGTCGGTTATAGCGGTGGCGAAAGAGCACGTCAGTTAGAAAATTTTTCAGATATAGAGATAATAGAAAAAACAAAACAGTCATTTAAAAAAATCTTTGATGCAGCGCTTCCTGAGCCCGAATCTTTTATAAATACTCGTTGGTCTCAAGATCCTTTTAGCTATGGCTCGTATTCTTACATCCCACCTGGCGCAAGCTGCGACGATTATGAAGCAATAGCTGAACCTGTTATGAATCAACTATTTTTTGCTGGCGAAGCAACTTCCGCACAACACTCTGCAACCACGCATGGTGCATACTTATCTGGGATACGTGAAGCTGAAAGGATAAGAATATGCATAAAACCTTATTAAATATTTTAGTTATTATAAGTTTTCTAATCGCTCCATGTGTCGTACTTTTTTTGCCGGCATTTAAAGACATCTCAATTGCATGTATAGAATTTTCAGCACAATTATGTCTCACGATTAAATTAATACAGTTCAGTCTACAATCCAAAGAACATAAAAATTTAGACTGGAGTACAATATCCTTTTGTGCATCAATACTCTTCGTATTTTTTGCCGATACACTTAATAGCGCTCGCCTCATAAAAATTTCGACTCACTATGCGCTTTTATCCGACTGCCTATATAGTGGTTTTGCCTTCTTTTTAACTTTATTTTTAGTAAAAAAGTTAGATATTTTAAAAAGAAAATTCAAGGAATGGGGTTGGATTTTTTTAGCAGTGTTTTTTATTGATGCCTTTCTTTCATACTGGTTCCTCCTAGCTCCTTACTACCTCACAACTGCGACACTTGCTTGGAAAATAAGCGGTGCGATTTATATGGCATTAACAGTTTTTATCTTAGCCTTAATATTGCCATTCTCATTTAGAGTCATCGATCGTAAAACTTTTTGGTTTTTAAACCTGCTTATCTTATTATTAGTATCAGACTTTGCCATTCGCTATCAAGACGCCTTTGTCGATACAACAACATTTTCATGGGCAGAAACGGGCTGGTGTTCCACTTTTATTGGCCTATCTTGGCTTTTGCATTTTTCCAAAAGAAAAAATCTTTTTGTATCTCAACCACTTTCTCTCGCACCCTTTATCAGCATCAGAAGTTTATTAACGCTTTTTATTTGCGGGTCAAATAACCTCCTTTTCATAGGTATTTTATCTATTAAGCTTTTTGCTTTCCAAAATGCCATTGACATCTCTAGCATGCTTTTGTTGCTATTTTTATTTTGGACTGTTGCCAATGAATTTTCAATTTGGTTAGCAAATGATTTAAGCCACACCTTAAAATACATGTTTAAAAGTAAGGAACATCTAGCTGCTGATGGAATGGTTCAGTTTAACTTAGAACAAGTCTCAGCAAAAAATCCTATTTTTGAAATTTCTAAAATCCTTGAGTCATACAATGAGCTAGCTATCCAGACAAATAAAATGATGGGCGTGGTAACAGAAACAAATAAGAAAGCTACTATGGCTGAAATTGCTTCCCAAGTCAGTCATGATATACGCAGTCCATTGGCAGCACTTGATATGGCTGTCAAAGCACTGCCTGAATTACCCGAAGAAAATCGCATACTTATTCGAAGCTCTATTGGTCGCATCAAAGACATTACAAACAACCTTCTTCAACAAAACCCCAAAGCTTCATCTGCAAAAATTATGGAAGCTAATTCTCTAATCGGTCATGATGTAAAAAGTGTTCAACTTCTTTCAAGCCTTATCGATAGGCTTATCTCAGAAAAACGTATGCAATTTAGATCTAAAATTGGCATAGAAATTGATTCAACATTAAATGAAAGTGCTTATGGAATTTTTTCTGAAGTGAATACGAGAGAGTTCATGCGGCTTTTGTCGAATCTTATTAATAATGCAGTCGAAGCATTAAATGATAGTGGCCGCGTAACAGTATCACTTGCTCAGTCTGAAAATTACGCTGTAATATCCATAGTTGATAATGGTCATGGTATACCTCCTGAAATCATAAACAGTTTAGGACAGAGAGGAGAAACTTTTGGTAAAAAAGATGGATCCGGTCTTGGCCTCTATCATGCTCGTACAACAGTAGAATCATGGAACGGTCATCTTAAAATTTCTTCAACACAAGGCTTAGAGACTAGCGTCAGGGTTATGCTACCCTTAGCTAAAGCAGCACCATGGTTTGTTGAGCACTTAAGTATTTGTGCTCACTCCAAAGTTGTCGTCCTTGATGACGACGTCAGTATACATCAAATTTGGAATGGCCGTCTTGAGAAAGCGAATGCAAAAAATAACGATGTAGAAATTTTACATTTCTCAACACCTGACCAACTGACTCTTTGGATAAAAGCCGACGCAATTAATCGTATCCGTACACTTTTTTTAGTCGATTATGAATTTCTAGGATCTGATCAATTTGGCCTGGATGTGATTGAAGAACTACGTATCCAATCGCAATCAATCCTTGTCACAAGTCATTATGAAGAAGCTCAATTGAGAACACGATGTGAACATCTTGGTGTACAGCTAATTCCAAAAGATATGGCAGCCTTTGTACCAATTACAATTGAAACAAAAAATAAAGTAGATGCTATTTTAATTGATGATGATACGCTTGTTCATCTCTGCTGGGAACACAGCGCCAAGGCTAAACAAAAATTGCTCGCATTATTTTCAACCGCGGAAGAATTTATAAGAGTATCGTACACGTTTGCGAAAGATATACCTATCTATGTCGATGTGAGCCTTGCCAATGGTGCAAGAGGGGAAGTTGTAGCAATGCAGCTTTCGAAATTGGGTTTTTGCAGTATTTACCTAGCAACAGGTTATGACCCCACTAGCTTTGAGAATCTATCCTTTATCAAAGGTGTTATTGGTAAACATCCACCATTCTAATCTTTATAGGAAACACACTCAGGTTCTAGCCACTATGAGGAGGAGCTTGAGCCTCCAGAGGCAACAGCAGAGACCATAGCAAAGTACCAGGCTTTTCTAAGGAGGACCAGCTGCTAGATAATTACGCAACCTGGTTTGTAAATTATGACGAAACCTAAAACAGAGAGACAATGCTATGACCGACGAAATCAGCAGTAAAAACACTAAAAATGAGATTCTTGATGCTTATCATGAGACATTAAAGAAACTTAAGGAAACAAAAAAAATCAGTAAGCAAGAACAAAGAATGACAGAAGAAAAAGAGGAGACTGTAAAAGTAGCGTCTAGCCAAACAACAGATGGAATCGTTAAGAGCTTTGCGGAGTTAAAGCTCTCTTTAGTGAAGTCCCTGGAAGAACTCGAAGAAAAGCTATTATCTAGCTATAAAAAATTAATGACATTGCAGCAAGCTATTGAAATCCAAACTAAGCATCTTGCTGATATTCATGAGATAAGAATCAATGCTGATACTCTTACGGCATTATTATTAACGCAAAAAGAAAAATCCTGCCTTTTTGAAAAAGAGATGAAAGATAAACAACAAGCTTTTGATCAAGAAGTAACGCAAAAACGATCCCTTTGGAAAAAGGAACAAGATGAACTAGAAGTTGCACGAAAAGAACAAGAAGCTCTGGCCAAAAAAACACGTCAACGCGAAGAAGATGAATATGTTTATCAGCGTGATTTGTTAAGGCAAAAAGAGCGTGATCAATATACAGAGGAAAAGCAGTTGCTTGAAAAAGAACTAGTGCAAAAGCGCATCGCTTTAGAAAAAGATTTTGAGGAACGAGAAGCAAAAATTTCAGCAACAGAACAAGAGTTCAAAATTCTTAAAGAAAAGACGGATAAATTTCCAGCAGAATTGCAGAAAGCGATTCAAGATACAGATGAATCTGTGAATGAACGTTTGAAATTTAAATATGAATATGAAACTAAGTTGGCACAAAAGGAAGTTGAAGGTGAGCAGAAATTATATCAACAAATGATTACTGCATTAGAAGCCAAAGTTGCACATTTAGAAACGCAATCAAAACATTTAACGGATAAAACAAATCAGGCAAATTTACAAGTACAAGATATCGCTGTTAAAGCGATCGAGGGTGCCTCACGTCAGCGTTATACCAGTGGTTATGCTGAAAAAACATTGGAGCAAACATAAACACAATAAAAAATAAATAATATGGTTGCCCCTTTTGGTTCATAAACGAAAGGGGTTATTTGTTCTTACAAAAAGAAAAATTTATTGCTTTTTTTATCAATGAAAATACATCGCTGTTACTTCAAGTGGAAAAAATTATTATTAGTAGCACCACCCGAATGGATATAACTTTATGAAAATTTTACTACTAGGATCAAATGGCCAACTAGGCTCTGATATCCTTCGCATAAATCAAAAAAATAATTATCCCCTAGAAATCACTGGGTTAACGAGAGCCGATTTAGATGTAAGTGACAAAGCAAACATTAAAAGTAAATTATTAAAATATTCCTTTGATGTTCTCATCAATTGCACAAGCTTTACCAATACAGAACTCGCAGAATCCAATGCTGAAATGGCTTTCGCAATCAATGCGCACAGTGTTAAAGAAATGGCAGAAGCATGCAAAAAAAAGAATGCGCGTTTAGTTCAAATAAGTACAGACTTTATATTCAGCGACAACCCACATAAAATCCCCCTCACCGAATTAGAGCCGCCTGCCCCAGTTAATATTTACGGTGCTTCGAAATTAATGGGTGAATCTTTAGCGAAACTCACCTTAGATGACTGCCTTATTTTTCGTGTAGCATCTTTGTTTGGCATAGCGGGTGCAAGCGGAAAAGGTGGGAACTTTGTTGAAACTATGATACGCGTTGGCTCAGAGAAAGGTAAGCTTCGCGTTATCTCGGATCAATTTATGTCACCTACTTCAACAGCTGATATTGCAGATGTGATACTAAAAGCCATCATGCAAAAAATTCCTGCTGGAACTTACAACACTGTTAATAGCGGTATAGCATCTTGGTATGAATTTGCGAAAAAAATTATTGAAAAAACTGGGTTGAAAGTGGCAGTTGAACCTGTCAAAGCGTCTGAATATATATCAGTTATAACGCCTCCTTTGTTCAGCGCACTAGACAATAACAAACTCTCAAGTCTTATAAGCCCAATTAGAACTTGGGAAGATGCCCTTGATGATTACTTGCTTGAAAAAGGACATATCAAATAACGTTTTTTTGCAACTATTTAGCAAAAGTAATTGCGACTCGTCATTGCGAGCGAG
>DHXK01000293.1 GCA_002413665.1 Legionellales bacterium UBA5158
ACATTACTAAATTGCTCCTACATTCATTTCTTTTTCACTTTGGCATTCAGAACAAATATGATATTATGTCTCGCTATTTCCAGGGGGATGAGTATGGATATAATAAGTTTTCTTGAGCGCTTGGCTAACAGCACTCATAATTCCAAACATTCCAATGACTTATTGTCATTGCAAACAGATGCAGTAAAGCATGCCTTTATTACTAATGATGCTTATTTATTAAAAAAACAGCTTTCAGATACAACTTATTACGCTGATAAAACTGGAGTTGTTCAGGCCTAAGCTCTATATTTATCCCTCATTTTACTTCTTATCTTCTCAAAGATCCTTATTATGAAAAATTCTTCACTTGTCGTCGTCGGCTCAGGGATTAAATTTGTTTCACATTTAACAACCGAAACTAAAGCTTATATCAGACAATCTGACAAAGTTCTTTATTTAGTGAATGATCCTGCCATGAAAGAATGGATCGTCAAAAATAATGTTAACAGCGAATCCCTAGATCAATTGTATATTAAACACCCACTCCGGAAAGATTGCTATCAAGCTATTACTGAATATATTTTAGCTGTCTTGCAGACAAAACAGCACGTCTGTGTGGTTATTTACGGACATCCACTAGTGCTCTCCCAGTCAGCATTAAATGCTGTACACCTAGCACAAAAAGAAAATTATTATGTAAAAGTTTTGCCAGCCATTTCTACAGAAGATTGTTTGTTTGCGGATTTATTGGTGGATCCTGGCGTGTGTGGCTGTTTATCGTTTGAAGCAACGGATTTGCTTATTCATGGTAGGCAGATTGATCCTAGCTGCCATGTGATTTTATGGCAGGTTGGTGCTATTGGTGTGCTGGGGCATACTCGAACGCATGATAACGCAAAAGGTGCCAAATTATTAGTGACTTATTTAAATCGATATTATGCTTTAACTCATGAAGTTATCTTATATGAGGCAGCGCAATATCCCGGGTTTGAACCTACCATTAATAAAGTTACTTTAGAAAATTTACCCGAGTCAAACTTCTCAAGTATTTACACCTTATATATCCCTCCCGCCTACAAAGCCTCTTGCGATAAAAAAATGTTATCAGCCTTAGGCTTAAACATTTCAGATTTATGAACATAATAAATATAGAGTTTAATTAAAATGACAATTTATTACCCTGCAGCCTTGAAAAAATATGTTGGAGCTTACTCTGGCTTATCAAAGTCTTGCTGGGGGGGAATTATTCTAAATTTTGTTGAGTCAACACTCATAGGAATTTATTATTTTCTACCACTTTATTTCGTCAATAAATTAAATATCGACATTGCTACTGCAAGCATCATTATTTCATTTTATGGTGTAGGTGCAATTATTGGTGGCTTTGTGGGCGGACAGTTATCTGACAAAATATCTCCGGGTAGCGTAACGATTGTTAGTTTATTTTTTCAAGCTTTGGTATTCCTTGCGCTAACAAAATTAACGTCAGTGAATTTATTGATAATAAATTTATTTTTTATGGGAATTGCATCTTATTCATTTCTTACATCAAATAACTTATGGATAATTAATCAATGTGGAGACAATGAAAAAAATAAATTTAAGGCAATAAACATCATAGGTGCAGCATCAAATTTAGGCTTAGGCTTGTCTGCCATTATTATCTCTTCACTAGTTAATTATGGCTTTCAATATATTTTTATTTCATGCGGAATACTATTAATTTTGGCTGCAGTTTATTTTTATTTAATCGATAAAAATGTTACAAGGCAGCATGCTGCGCCAAAGATAACAACAGTAAGAGACATTGTTAAAAACCACCTCCCTGTCATGACTGACAATAGAAAAATTATTAACTTGGTTTTGTTTTGTGTTTTCTTAGTTGGATTAATTATTTTTCAATTAAGCACCACCTATTCGATTTACATTCAAAATACTTTCCCCATCTGGGGCATCAAGGGAGTTGGAATTTTATTTGCCTTAAACTCATTTATGGTTGTTTTTTTCCAAGTACCAGTGTCAAATTTTTTTGATACTTACAATAAAATTTTGATGCTAGGGGTAGGAGCATTCTTACTGGGTATGGGCATGTTTCTTTTATGTTTTGCCTTTACTTTCGAAATTGCTGTACTAGCTTGTGTGATTTTCACTATAGGAGAAATGTTATTTTTTTCTGTGGCTGTATTTCTTTGCTTTCAAAAAGCAGCAGAAAATAAAAAAGGACAAGCCTTAGGCGTATACAGGATGGTTTATGCCTCCAGCCGAATAGTGGGGCCTGCTGCAGGAGGTGTTGTTTATCAATCATGGGGTGCAAATATACTTTGGGTCATGTGCGGCGCAATAGGATTTGTCTGTCTATTAGCGTGCAGATATTATAAAAAATTACTTTAACTATCGGTTTTAATGCTTATGCATCCACGAACAAAAGGTGCGTCACTAGCAAACACTGCGCCCGCAACTTTATAACTAGGATTGATTAAATTAAATCTTTTATCTGATTTTATAATTTCTGTAGAGGGTCTAACAATGCGATGGCGATCAATTTTATTGTGGTAATAAGTAAATTTAATATCCTTAGCAATTTTATGAATAATGGTACCTGAACACATCTCATTATCTTTGGCCATTTCCTCAATAAAAATTCTTGATATATGATCTAACTCGCGCATCTCATGCAAGGTGCTAGAAATTTCTCTTGATTTTGGAGAAAACACATGTGTAGATGGATTTTGTAGTGAATAATAAATAGGTTAGTTATCTTTTTCAAAATTAAAATGGACGGGTTGCATAATAGTCGGTAAATAT
>DHXK01000121.1 GCA_002413665.1 Legionellales bacterium UBA5158
TACAATTCGTAGTGCTAATGGGATGTGGCCAAGTGGTAAGGCATCGGCTTTTGGTGCCGACATTCGGGGGTTCGAATCCCTCCATCCCAGCCATGAAAATCGACTCACCTTTTGGTGGGTCGTTTTTCATAACTAGGCCGGTCGGGATCCGAACCCCCGAATACTTTTGTGTAACAAAAGTTCGGGAGGTTCGGCGTAGCGCCGAGCAGCAAAATTAGCTTGCTCATTTTGCAAACAAGCGGAGAAGCGGAGTAAAACGGAGCGCTGTCCCTCCATCCCAGCCAGATGCGACAGCACGAAATGTGACCCATGTCCCTAATCGTGCTTTTGCACCGACAAACGAAATAGAATCACCTCGGTGATTCTATTTTTATGTGTAAGCACCTGCAAAAGAAACTGAGTTGAACATCGGTAAGTTGGTTCTACCTTGCTCTAACTCGCAGATAGTCGAGAGTAAGACCGTGGTCCGAAAGCGGTTTAATACTCAGGAAGCGTAAGTAGGTTATCATTCCATTGCTTATCTGCGTAGGTGCGGATATAGTCGGGCGCGTTATCGCGATGAACGACACCGACGTAGGAGCTCGATTTCCTATCTTGGGAATAGACGATTGCCTTATTATTGTCTGACTTATCTAGCCACTCGACCATTGCCTGGCGCGTCGCTTCCTTTTCGATTGTTCCGTCAAGGTATTTTACCTTGGCGATGTGTTCGTGGAGTGTTCCACCAACCATGTGACGTTTGATGATCTCGATCATACATTCTCCTGTACCTAAGGTACAAATTTATTTAGTTATGAAGGTACATAGGTGTTTGTTTGAGTTTCTCTGCTGACTCCACCAAGTCATCTATGCATAAGTATTATTTTACTCTCACAAACTAGGTTTGACAACTGGTCAATAACCATAAGCGATAGTACGTGTGTGACTTACGTGTACGAAAATGGTATAATCTACCCAATTAACTCGGGGAAAATAAGGTGCGATTAAACATTTTTTCAATTGGCAAAGAAGACCTTCCAGAGCTACGCAAGAAGCTCGCAGCGATTGGTATGCCGATCATTCATTCTGAAGAACAAGCTGGGTGGCACAGTGAGTTTTATTTCTCAAATGATCCTAAGCCAGGAACTATTGATTGGGCAGAGACGTTTCATTCATACTTCGAAAATGTTCCCAAGCCCGAAAATATTAACTATTTTGCCGTCTACCTATTCACAAATGGCGACAAAGCGTATGCTGTCAGCTACGGTAAATCGCATTTCTACCTTCGTCAGTTCTGTGATTATGATTTTGGCATTGAGTTAGCAAAGCGTATTGTCAATGAGTTCGACACTCGCCAAACGTCTTCGAAGCGATTTGCTGGAAAGCGAAAAAAGGATATTAAGAGCTTTGCTGCCAATACGCGCCTAGATGTAGAGAGCGGCGAGTCTGTCGACTACCTCCAAGCGGCTATTCGAGCAAACAAGCAAGATATTTTTGGAAAAAATGGAAAGTTTGGATCATCCGCACAACTAACGCTTGATATTGTTCCGTCGGAAATTGGCTCCCTGCTTATTAAGCTCGAGACGGAAATGAAAAATAAAGCCCTGTTTAAACTCCCTCGTACGACGATCATTACGGAAAAATCCGAAATGGCTAAATATGATGACTTGCTCGTGACTGAACTGCTTAGTGGTGCTCAGTCCTCAGACTTCACTGACAATAGCTATGACCTATATGGCGTTGATTTTGTTTTTCCGAATGACGGTAAATATCGTGTCTGGTGCCCAAAATATGAAGGTGACCTAGAGACAGAACAACTATCTATCACTGAACTTCGTAAATTCATCAAGGATAACAAAATTGACCGTGCTGACATTCAAGGTATCAAGATCACATACATCCAAGAAGGCCATCAAAAGTTCACTCGGGGTCTCAAGGAAGCGCTCGACTATATCGCCAGCGACGAACGAGTAGTGTTGAGCAATGGTAAGTGGATGCGCTTTAATCAAGACTACCTTGACTTTCTAGATGAATATCTTGCTGGCATTAAGGTTGAAGAGCCAGAGGACGGACTCGAAGAAGTATCCGGCATTGAAAAGGACTTCAATGCATCCAAGGCGTTGGCTGATCTCGGTTACGTAAATGCTGATCGTGACTTTTCCAAGATTAAGCTTGGTAACGGTACTCCCGTTGAGGCCTGGGATCTTGAAAAGGGCGATACCGTGTACGCGGTGAAGTTTGGTCCGGCGCAAAAGCTAGGCTATGTTTGCGATCAGGCGCTCGCAACCCTTGAACTAATCAGGAATAGAACCGCAAGAACTAATAAATTACCTAATTTTAAACAGTACGCCCTATGGCTTGGATATGAGTCGACACCGAAAAAGCCTGAGTCTATCACAAAGTCTCGATCTTTGATTTTAAAGCAAAAGATTGAACTATGGGCGCGAAAAGCTCGCGAGCTTGGTGTTGAACCCGTAATCAAGATTAGTCGCAAGACCAAGGTATAATAACAAGCATGGCTGCTACCGAACGTTCAATTTTATCCTCTTCTGATGTTATTGTGCCGATACCAGAAGATCTTGTATTGTTTTTGGTTAATTCATAGCCTGGCTCTAATTTTTCGTATGGTTTATTTGATATGTATATTTCGGTTGAGTTTTTGTATGTTTTTTGTCTTGCATAAACAAGATATGATATTTCATGTCTTGATTTTGACTTGTATATCGAGGAATCATCCAGCATGATAAAACCCCTTATATGTCCTGTATATCAAGTTACAGGACGCGGCACTAGAGCACCCCGTCGGGGTTTGCTCTTCAGAGCCACTAGTATTAATAGTGTTTATGGACATCTAATTACCTCACCGGTGTTTCCGGTTGTTGCAAATGCCTCGGATCGTAGCTTATATAAAAAGCCAGCAAACCGTTGCCATTTATTGTTTAGTAATAATTTGTCCCAAACACTATCATGGGAGATGAGGCTGTTTATGCAGTCGCGTTGGCAATCACTATAAACAAGAGACTGCACACAAGCAAGCATAAGAATTTTGGTGTGATGTGGCGATGCTCATCCGTTAAACGAGAAAAACCGACAATTTGACATGCGTACACTGTAATCCCATAACAAATCCTCTTACGCCTAGTAAAATATACCCTATATCGATATAATTTAGGTAAACTTACTACTAAACCTATCATAAACAGGATGGCTATATGACGGATAAGAAATTAACAGCGCATGATAAAGAAGATTTTTACAAAACTACTTTTAACAGGGAGATCAAGTATGAAGTTTCTGATTTTGTCAGCGAGGGGTTCTTATTCGGGATAGTCGATGCAATTGCAGAAAGAATGAAGCTTGAGACAGATGAAATAAAGACCCTTTTTTCTTTGGATAATGGCACTTCGATTAGCGTTAACGGCAAGGATAACATCGAAAAACTTTTGAATGATTCTAAACAGTATGGACGTCACATTAATGGTCTTACTATAGAATCTGGAATACAATATCAAAATAATAGTCAAACACATTTTGACTTAAGCTTCATATTGGCTAGAACTGACAGGTACGTAGTTGCGACCATCAGATGCTATGCTGTTGCAAACGACAGGAGCAACTCGCAAGAAGTGATAGATTGGGGGAATGGTACACTTAGTGATTTTCAGAACCTGTCGTTTTTAAACTATCAGCCAAAAAAGGATGAACCTGTTATTAATCTAAGCGATGGTTCAGTTATTGGATGGTCCGAGAGCGATAGTGTTCAGAAAGTTGAAGTTGTGAACCAATTAAGGACTACTCCCTCCAAATGGAATGATAAGTCTAATATCATAGGAGCCATTGGAATTATCATTGCTATTGTTTTAGCAATTATTGGATGGTCTTATTTCAGAAATCCAGCATAGACATTTGTGATAATAAAGCAAACTCGAATTCGTTCGATATTTCCTGAAACGCATCCACTAGCCCTATTACATATAGGTGTATAATCCAAATATGGATTCTGACAAATTAATACGAATAGACGGCGTCAAATGGCATTCTACTCAAAAAATAAATTCAAGAGGCAAGCAAGTTAATGGAGTTCATGCAATATGCCCCAAACATTCAATGGAATTAACTCCATCAAGTAGCAATCACTCTGCTTCGATCAATGGACAATCTACAATAACTTGGTCAGACGGCCAGTACCTATACTGCGATGAGGGGCATATGTACACAATGCCTCGTATATATTCGGAAGAAAGATTATATGTTCAAAAACGCTTAGATGCGATTAATTACTCAAAGATGGCTACGATAAATCTTGATGACGAAGCTGTACCTATTGCTAAAGAAAAGCTTGAGACTAGTGATGACAAATACTTTGTAACCTCGCAACTGATGAAATCTAAAAGAGGCATTCAGTTAGTTGTATATGCAGGAGAAAAAGGCAAAAAACAAAAGACGCAAATATTTATAGAGCCTGAAGCCAAAAGATTAGCATTTGATCAGACCGATCTACACCCAACGGATGTGTTCGTTGAATTGAAAGCTACATTTGACGATGGTTCAACGCATGAGATGAAAAGCTAAGAATCAGATTTCCAATTGAATTATCGATTATTTCTTCCTGAAACGCATCCACTAACCCCAGCCCCCAAAAGTCGAGTCCTCGCGGGCTCGTTTTTTTGTGTTTTAATCTGGTCTGATGATGTATAATAAATTTGAAATAAATCCGCCTAGCGGTCTAGCTTTAGCCTAAAGCGTAAACAGACTTGCGGTGTTCTATCGGACATAGGCTGGTCGATAATCAACAAGGAGATCAATATGGTCGATCGCGAAGAAAAACGAGTCGAGCAGGCTAAAAAAGCCAAAGAGCAGTATGAACAGTGGCAAGAGCTATCGAAGGCTCATTGGAGCCACTGGCGTGCTTGGGGTTCTTGGTTCAGCTGGGGTTCACCAGTGGGACTAGGACTATTCTTTGTCTCAACAGCACTCGCCGCCGCTATCTTGATATGGGTTATCAAACTCTAAAGGTATACGGACAATATAAAGCACCGCTTCTATGAGCGGTGCTTTATATTAAAAACCCTTTTGGTGTAACGCTGAAATTTGCTTTTGGGTATTTAAATTATGGAGTTCCTGGAACACATCCACTAACCCCAACCAAGATAATTATGCTTAAATAGATTCCTTCAGGGATCTATTTATTTTGCTACACTATTTACATGAGAATTTACATCGCTGCTCGATTTAAAGGTGCATCTGAGAATAAAAA
>DHXK01000072.1:0-996 GCA_002413665.1 Legionellales bacterium UBA5158
AACTACTGCCGAGCAAAAAACAACCAGATATAAAAGAACCCGTAATAAAATATTTAAGGCCCGCTTCTACAGAAAAAGCAGAATTTCGGGTAAAAGTTGCCAACACATAAAAACAAAGTGCTTGCAACTCAACAGCAAGATACAGTGCTAATAAGCTTTGCGCTGTCAAAACAGCAAACAATGAAAGAACGCTTACTAGAAAAAAAGTAAAAAATTCTGCAAAATTTAACTTCTGTAAAACAAAACTAGGAAAAATAATTTGTAATAAACAATAAGCAAAACATACGAGTAACACTTTTATATAGGTATAACTACCGCACGAATAAAAAGAATAATCTATAGAATATCCTTCAATACACAATTTTTGTAACAAAAAAATGGTACACAACAACGCAAAACCGGACGAGGAAAATGCTTCGACGTCAATAATTGGGAAATTGTTTTTGGGATTTATAATAATACGAATAAAATATAAACTTTGGAAAGTTATTACTAATATTAAAAAAGCTTCTGGTAAAAATAACATAAGATAGAACGAACAGGATTCGAACCTGTGCGGGATGTACCCAAACGTGTTACAAACGTCCACCATAGACCTCTCGGTCATCGTTCTGGGCAAAGTCTGTTCGAGAAAAGAAGGATTCGAACCTACGACCCCGGTTTTGGAAACCATCGATTTACCAATTAAACTATTTTCCCTTTTTCAAATTTGTAATTTAAACATCTGAAATTGCAAAGAAGACTTGTTAGCATATAATGAGACAGAATAAAAAATTCGATTATCATTAAACAATAACAAGCAAAGATTCAGATATTTTGGGCCATGACAAAAATAAATAGAATAGGCACAATAGAAAACAAAAGCCTCCCAAAAGTCGGGGTACCCATCGTTCTTCATATGTAGTTCGGTGATACCGCTTGCATTGAAAAAATGTTAACCATAACTAAATACTTCTTCAATTCGTTCAAGTCGTAGTAAGAATAAAACTCAAAATA
>DHXK01000072.1:1168-2670 GCA_002413665.1 Legionellales bacterium UBA5158
ATTCAATTTTTAATTTGGACAATAAGCCAAAAAACAGCAAAAAGTTAGTAGAAATTACTTCATCGCGACTAACGGTGAATGTTTCGGGATATACAATTATTATGCAAAGGCAGTAAAAAGCTTGCAGTAAAAGCACCAAAAATAAAAAAATTTCCGGTATGAAAAGAAACGTGTAGTTCATAAATAAACAAAATAGGCCTCGAACCCGTATAAATAGAGCATAGACCCATCTTAGTCATCGTTTAAAGTAAAAAGTGCAGTAATCAATGTCGAATATATGTATATAATAAAACCCATAGAAATTCAGCCGTACAAAAATATTTCAGTACACCCAAAAGCACAATATTTAAAATTTGCAAAACAAATACTGACAATCATATAAAGAATAAACTAATATGGCAAAATATAAATTTTTGTTCCAACCGCACGTTCCCGTACGATTACCTTGTTACGACTTAATCCCAGTTACCGACAATGTGAATAATTAGAACTCTACTAAATTTAAAATACACTTACCACACGTGGAGTAATGCATCTAAAATTAATCACTTCTAATTTTTCCCCAAAGCAACTCCTAGCATTTGACGGGCGGTGTGTGCAAGGTCCAAGTACATATTCACCGTAACGTGATGATTTACGATTACTTGTGATTCCGCCTTCACGCAAACGAGTTTCAGTTTGCGATCCGGACACGATAAGTTTTAAAGATTTACTTTAAGTCACCCTATTGTATAACTCTTTGTAGTTACCATTGTAGCACATGAGTAGCCCATTCTATAAGGGCCATAGGGGCCTGACATCATTCTCACCTTCCTCTGATTTATCACCAGCCGTTTCTTACAAGACGTTTTGAAAATCAAACAAAAGTTTGAGGTGCAATTTTTAACCAACGTAAGACAAGAGTTTCGCCCGTTGAATGGAATGAACCAGACGCCTCACGGCACGAGCTGACGACGGACATGCAGCACCTGTGTAAGTTTGTATTACAAGCAACTTTTTGCTTAAAAACTAAATAAACTCCATGCAATGATTGGTAAGATTTCGCGCGTATTATCGCATTAAACCACATGCTCCACCACTTGTATAAACCCCCGTCAATTCCTTTGAGTTTCAGAAATGCTGAATGGTACCGTACTCCTCAGGCGGAGTGCTTAACGCGTTAGCTGTATACCAGAAATTTCCCAATATTAGCACCCATCTTTGACAGCTTGGACTAGCCCGGGTCTCTAATCCGATTCGATGTTCCAGCCTTCGTCACTTCAGTGTCAGTAAAACCTAGAACGCCGCTTTCGCCACTGGCATTCCCATCTAACTCACAGCATTTTACTACTAGTTAGAAAGTTCTGCGAACTCCTGTTTCACTCAAGTAATAAAATGTATTTACAAGTATTTTTAACGATGAAGCTAAAATTTTACAAGAAACAAATAAACTACCACCTATAGACACTTTACGCCCAATCATTTTGGATAACGCTAGCCCCCCCCGTATTACCGCGGCTGCT
>DHXK01000238.1 GCA_002413665.1 Legionellales bacterium UBA5158
CTCATTAAAAATAGGTGCTATTTAAAAATGCATGTACGTTAAAGATCTACTGTAAAATTTATTATAATTTAGTTATCTCCGGATAGTAAATTTGGATGGGTCTTTTTTTCCTATTCACCACTTCGAAATCAGTCAGCGTATGTGTCCGTGCTGATGTTTTGCTTATTATTTCCCAAACAGTAAAATGACGAACAATTTCTGCATCCGTGATTAGAGATCGATGACATCGCCATGGTACTGCTTCAGCACACATGATTGCGACATTTTTACTTTTTTTTATTAGCTCATTTAATTCTTTCAGATCTTTAAAAAATTCAATTGTTTGCATGTAATCTGCATACCCACGAAAACTAGCATTACGCCATCTAATATTAATAGAATTTTTACTCGTTCGACGTAAACCACCTAGTTTGGATAGATGAGTATAAGCGATTTTATTTTTACGAAGTGATTTTTTGAGTTCATTTTCATTAAAACATGGGACATGGCGAGATTTCGGAATTGTACGCACATCAACGATGTGCATAATTTTATATTTATGTAATATATCCAAAAACTCCTGCAGAGCATGTGTGGAGCGTCCTATTGTATAAAGCTTAGGCATAAACGATATGATATCCTTATCTTATCTTATCCATTGCGGCAGGTTGAACCTTAAGACTTTTTGTACTTATCAATCTAGGGAAAAAAGGCCCCAGCTTTTTGAAAAAATCATACGCCATTAATAACGCTCCAATAGCAAATACGACATCGCCCGGCAATCGTAACCATTGCCATAACAATGTTGTATTATAAAATTCAAGACTTCTTGCGTGGGCATAACCATGCTCATAGACATCCATTAATTGTGACCAGCCAATAGGGAAAAAATTCAGAGCTATCCACAGTACAACACCCGCGTTATATAACCAAAATGTCAAAGTGCCTAATCGATCACTCCAGGGCAATCGATCTCCCGCGGCATATCGTAAGCAAAAATAAATTAATCCAAGACCCAGCAATCCAAATGCACCAAACAAGGCAGTGTGAGCATGATTCAAGGTTAAAAAAGTCCCATGTTCATAATAATTGATAAGAGGTGCATTGAGTGTGCCGCCAGCGAATACCCCAGCTCCAACAAAATTCCAAAATGATGCGCCCAAGATATAGAGATAGGCTAAATTATAAGTAAAAACTCCATTTCGTTTAATCAATTGACGATGTTCAATCGCATCGATAATAAGGAGAACAAGTGGCAATACTTCAATGAATGAGAACATTGAGCCAAAGGGCACCCACATGTCCGGTGTACCAGTCCAATACCAATGATGTCCTGTACCAATTACTCCACCTAAGAAAATCAAAATCGTTTCAAATAACATTGCTCTCTCAGCAAGAAGACGAGAAACTAATCCTGTGCCCATTAATAGATAAGCTGTTGCACATGCAGCAAAAAATTCAAAAGATTGCTCTACCCAAAGATGCACTACCCACCAGCGCCAAAAATCAGTTATTGTGAATGATTTTTCAATTCCTGTTAAAGGTATCATTCCAAAACAATACAATACCGCGACATTGATTGTGCTTGCCCAAAAAAAATGTTCCGCTGTATATATGATAGGTCTTGATTACCAATCCAAAACCATGACGCATTAACTAAACCCATAATCCCTAAGTAATCATCAACAATTGCACCCACAACAACAAAAAGTGTGACCCAAAATAAGAGGTCTACAAAAAATCCCTGCCATTTTGCTTCTTTTTTACTAATAATAGGTGCCAGAAAAACAGCGGAACTTATCCAAGAAAGCACTATCCAAACAATAGGGGTTTGGATATGAACATCACGTAAGAAATTAAATGGTAGAAATGCATTAATGTTAATCCCATAAAACCCTGTCCGCTCTACGTAGTAATGCGCCAAAATTGAACCCACACCGATTTGCACTAATAAAACCAGTGCGACAATAACAAAATACTGACCGACTTTTTTTGACTTGATGTTAGCGGTGCAAAGTCTAGCAAAATGGGAGTTCTTTGTGCATCATCTGGCGCACTGAGGTAACGATGATAAATATACAACACAGCACCAAAACCAAAAAATACAAAACGAAATGATATCTATGTCCAATAAAATGTATTTGGGGTTGGTAGGTTACCCATTGTGGGTTCATATGACCAATTATTGGTATAAGAAAAATTTGTTCCGGGTCGATGAACAATGGTAGTAAGAGATGAATAAATAAGAAATTCAGCTGTTTGTAATGCGCTCTGATTATCTAAGCTATAAGCTTTTGTGTAACCAGTTTCCAAATCATGCTTCATAAGAGATTGTGATATTTCAAGCTGAAGCTGCGAGATTGATTTGCTGGCGGCTTTCGTTAATATTGCTCGATTCCCGCTAAGGTCAATTTGTTGTAACGATTGCTGCATTTTTGCGAACAACGTATTGGTTTCCTTCAGCTAATTCGGTGAAAGACTTTCCAAAACGTTCACGAGCCATTTCATCTTCTGTAAGACGACCTAAACGTGCTAAGTATTTTGCAGTATAATCCTCACCAAAAGAAGAACCCATTCCATGCAAACTACCATAGTCCATAAGATCTGCACGTTGGAAGCCTGCTTTCCCAGACACGATGTCATCTTGCGTCATGATGAGCTGACCTGAGGGTGTTACAAATTGCTGCGGTAATTGGTGGGGCTAATTGATAAGTTTTGAATGTGCCCCAAATAACAACACTAAAACAAACGATTGCTGTAATTAAAAGAACCCATTTGAGAACATTGGAAACAGGATCTAAATCCGCGTTGTTCTCCAGAGAATTATTATGCATTACACACATTCCTTAATTACATAAGATGAAGCGAATTTTGAAAATCACTGGTGATTATCACATAAATGAAATCAATTAGCCTACCAAAGAAAAATCATGTTTAAATATATTTCTAGCTCGGTGTTTTAATGCTTGGTGTAAAATTGGATATTGGTGAGAAAGGTCAATATTAGGTAAAAGGCGGTCAATATGAGCGATCAAAGATCATCACGTTACGAGGTTTGTGTTGGTTACGATGAGCTGGTAAAGTACGCATCTTTAAAATGCTAACACTACTCAGGATAAAATCACATGCCTGATCTCCTTGATGATCTTGTTTGTTACAAAAAAACTCGCATAACACACGACGGTAAACTCACATTTTTTCTAGGGAAACACAGCACAAAAGAAGGAACGTGGGGAAAATTGCACCTTCATGCGGGCGAAGTTGATTTTGTTTTTTTAAACGGCGAGGGCGAGGAGATCTCTCGACGTCGACTGAATAAAGATAATCCGCATATGCTGATTCCTCCAGCGTCATGGCACAAGCTTGTGCAGATCACTCCTGAATTTGATGCCTCTCTAGATTTTTGTTGTAAACCACATCGCTATTTTAATAAGAAGTACAAGCAGTTAAGCAATGTCCATCAGGATTTATTGTATGTTTACAAAACTTATTTTAAGAATCAAGATGTATTAAATGTTCTAGATGTTGGCTGTGGATCAGGAAGAAATTCGTTATTCCTAGCATTCTCAGGTCACCGCGTCACTGGCATTGATATTAATGAAGAATCTATCCAACAAATTCGTGAGATAGCCGAGCAAGAAAATATCACGACGATTAATACCATCGTTCATGATTTAAACCTACCTTTGACTGAGCATAAAGAGCTTTATGATTTCGTCATTTCCACAGTGTCTCTACAATTTTTGCAAGTAGACCGCATTCCTAGTTTGCTGAAAGAGCTGCGAGCCATCACCGCAGCGCAAGGTCTGCATATATTAGTTTTTCCTATTTCATCTGCACAATTTACACTTCCTTCATCATTTACGTATCTGCCAGAATCTGATGCCCTCTACCACGATTATCAAAGTGCAGGCTGGTCGGTTCTGGAATACACAGAAACAATTGGTCAATTGCACAAAACAGATGTGACGGGAAAACCTATTCAGGGTTTGTTTGGGTTACTATTGGCACAGAGAGCGTAATTTGTTTTTGCTCGGAGATCCAAAGAAAAAAATCGTTTCCGCCGCATGTTCTGCGTATGGAATCAAATTGGCTGTTTATAATGAAATCAATTAACCTATAAAATAAAAATTATGTTTTAATATATACTTCTTAGCTCGATCGTATGTGTTTTAATGTCATGTCCACTAGCCGCCCAGGAAGGCGGGGCACTTGCCAGAGCAATCGAGCTCAACAATAATCAATATGTAATTTAATGCCAATTAAATACCATCTCATAATTAAAACCCGATTAACTTAATGTTCAAATTATCTCACATGCTTTCGACTCATTTCATGCTTAAATTTGAACGGTAGTAATGTCTAGAAAGATATGATATTTAGGATAGATTTTTTTTGCGGAACGGAATC
>DHXK01000109.1 GCA_002413665.1 Legionellales bacterium UBA5158
CATGATGCGCAATTCGGCACTTCGAGAGAATATGGGCGTGTTGAAATGGCTTACCACCTGATGGCGGTAGATTGCGGAATTGAAATGACCGAGTGCCGGTTATTGGAAGAACATGGACGGGCACATTTTATGACCAGGCGTTTTGACCGGATACCCGACCAGGGTAAAGTTCATGTTCAAACTTTTTGTGCCATGCAGCATTTTGATTTTAACAACGTCGGCTCCTATAGCTATGAGCAACTCTTTCAAACGATGCGTTCATTAAGGCTGGACTACCCACAGGCCGAGCAAATGTACCGAAGGATGGTTTTTAATGTACTGGCGAGAAACTGTGACGACCATACCAAAAACTTTGCTTTTACAATGAACAAAAACGGGCAATGGGCATTATCCCCAGCCTATGACGTATGCCACGCTTACCGCCCAGATAGCCCCTGGGTAAGCCAGCAATCATTAAGCGTTAACGGAAAAAGGCAGGGTATAGAACGGAAAGACCTATTAGAAGTAGCCAAACAAATGACCATAAAAAAGCCCGATGAGATTATCAGGCAGATCGAAGGCATCCTTAAACTGTGGCCAGGTTATGCAAATCAATGTGATGTTGAAACTGTTTTGCAAAGAGCGATAGCCGAAACATTTGTTCAATTATAATGAACGAAGTTAAGACTAAGGGTTCAATTCCCGACGAGAATAACCTTGTATCCTTAACGTGCAGACTTTCAATATTTTATAGTGGTACAAATTCGGTACTCACCGAATTACTCACCGCTTTTTTTGATACAGATTAATTGCAAATCTTATAGTACAAATATAGGGATTATGGATTTGTAAAACAGATTATTTGTAGTTTATTATGCTGATCATCTGTTACAGCAAAGGTAGCCTGCGAAAACAGGGCAGTAAAGGGCTTTCGCGGCATAAACCCGCAAGCCTTTCACGCACCAGTCCATTTATTCCACGTTCTCTTGACAGCCCTGCCTTCTTCCGCTTTTTGTTGCTTAACAGAAGATCACCCGAAATACTATACTCATTTTATAAAGTAGTCCGCAGATAAGAAGCAAGTTTGTGATTTTGTTTCACAAAAACTACCCCGATGCCTTCGGCTCGGGGCAAACTTGCCATTGCTCCCGATGGTTGCAATGGATTATCAATATAACAAGCCTTAAAGAATGATGGAGGTTTTCTTATATAATCATTTAGTTTATTATGTATTATTATTTTGCAACTTTATATCTCCAATAACTACTCGCAACTTATTGAATTATTTGCCTATCAAAAGATAAAATGTATTTTTGAATTAATGGCAGGAAATTACATTATTACGGCCAATCGAAATTAAATACATGGACAAAATAGCCACTTCGGCAACTTGTGAAAATATACCCATTGACAATCCTAAACGGATTGACATTTTACTGAATTTTACTAACGAGCAATTTTCAAAACTAATTAAAGGTCTTATTCCTCACCAAATGGAGGATAAGTGGTTTATATTTTATGAAAATAGCTGGCTTTACTTTCACCGTTCCTGGACTGGTTACGGAAATTACAAAGCTCAAATAATAAAAAAACAAAACGGTTACTATATTGATGCACTTTGGGCGGAAAGAAACATTGAAAAATATAAAAACCAAGATGATGAGACCGACATTAAGACCTTTACATTCCTAATCGAAAGAGGGCTTTTGGGAATTGATGTCCGGGAAATGTACAATGAAAAAGGTATAAAATCAGAGGAAGATAGCATAAAAGAATGGAGCAGCTTAGGAAATCTTTTATTCACAAATCAAGGAATTGACTACACGGACAAAATTAAATCTGTTCTTTTCGGAGTTGCAATTGGTGATGCCATTGGTGTTCCTGTGGAGTTCAACAAAAGACATATTATCCGGCAAAAACCTATAAAAGATATGGTAGGATATGGTACTCATAATTTACCTCCAGGTACGTGGTCGGATGACAGTTCATTAACTTTTTGCCTTTCGGAAGCATTGACATTAGATTTTGATTTAAATATTATAGGACAAAATTTTGTGAATTGGTGCTATAAAAACTATTGGACAGCTACTGGAAATGTATTTGATATTGGAATAGCTACCAAACAAGCCATTGACAGACTTGCAAAGGGCGTTAAACCTGAATTAGCTGGTGGAATTGATATATCCTCCAACGGAAATGGCTCCTTAATGCGGATACTACCTTTACTTTTTTATTTATTTGATAAACCAATCAATGAACGTTTTGAACTTACAAAGCAAGTTTCATCAATAACACATGGTCATATTCGTTCAGTTATCGCTTGCTTTTATTATTTGGAATTTGCGAGGTACTTACTTGAAGAGAAAAATAAATTTGAAATTTATAGCACTTTAAAAACAGAAATTCCCAATTACTTAGTTTCTCTTTCCATTAACCAAACAGAGATTGCAATTTTTGACCGTCTGCTTAATGCGGATATTTACGATCTGAAAGAAGAAGAAATTTCAAGTACCGGTTATGTTTTGCACACTCTTGAAGCCAGTATTTGGTGTTTACTGACAACTGACAACTACAAAAAGGCAGTTTTGAAAGCAATTAATTTAGGTGACGATACAGATACAACAGGCGCAGTCACAGGTGGACTCGCGGGACTTCTTTATGGAAAGGAAAATATACCTAAAAAATGGGTCGAACAAGTTGCAAGACATAATGATATAGAAGAATTAGCAGTACGATTAGGTAAAAGGATTTCCGGCCTCTGAAAATAAATTATTTTTTAAGTTCAAAATAGACCCAATTAATTATTTTAAAACCAAGCAAACTAATAAATATAATTGGTTAGAAAGAAATGGTGTAATGATAGAACAGCTATAATTTCGTCTTTATCATCTGTTAATATAGCGGTATGGTCTTTTATTTCAAGTATGCATGAAGAAAAAATTCTTCCATCTATATTTCTATCAAAGTTAACTTCTCCATTTAACTCCTGTTGATTAGGATTAAGGCGGCGGCAAACAAACTTTTGGTAATCCATGAATTATTTTTTAATTGTTAATTGTACAGTAGATCTTAAATCATCAAATATTTGATTGTCAGCAATTACAAATAATAGCATTTCCAAATAATATGGCTTTAAATCAGGAAATAACTCTTTACTTAATTCCTTAATCAAATCACAATAAAGAAAATAAGCATTTTTAGTATCGAAAAACAATTTACTTGTATACTCGTCATTTGTAATATTCTCCATGTAAAATAAATTTATTATTGTGTTAAGATCAAATAGTGTCAAAATTTTACTTCTACTTTCGGGCATGGGAAAAAACTTTGCATTAGGAATATTATTTTTTAGGATCAACCAATTTAAAGAATAAATTACTCGGGAATCATAAACAAAATATTCCTCACTATTCATAAATGACGCAATTTTTGACAATGACGATATTACACTAAATAGGTCTTTTGATAGCTTTCTTTTTTTCAACCCACTTTCAAACTTACTTATTCGCTGCTTGTTTAATTCACTGTCTTTAAATGAACCTATTCCACCCCATTTGTTAATTATCCATAAACTAGTTGGATAATCTATATTCTTTTTATGAAAGAAGGTTCTTAACTTATCAATAAATGAAGTGCCTTTTTTTGTGCCTTCGAATTTAAATCCATCTTTGGATATAGCTGAAATGTCTAAACTCTCAAAATCAGTATAATTATTTAAAACATCGTTCATGTTTTCTTGGTATAATCTCAGCTCTTGTTTCAAAGTGCTTATAACGTCACTACTTAATTCTGTTGTCATTTTGATTTTCTTTTTTTATTAAAAAATATTCACGCATGTAATATATTGATTATTTACTAATATTCTGGTCTTTAAGATATTCTGACCTATTATTGGATATTCCGGAGTACGTTGA
>DHXK01000033.1:0-702 GCA_002413665.1 Legionellales bacterium UBA5158
GGTTTATCCCATAAAAATCCTCACTGCCAAAAATTAGATGATTGCAATTATGTGATTGAAACTAAAGACGCTGATAATGAAATTAGGAAGATGGTCTTAAACGATTGGCCATTTTATGATATTAGAATTAACAAAAATAATTTAGATGAGTTATTTCTTAAACTTACAAGAGTGTGATGTATGAATTATTTAATGTTTCACTATACAAAAATATATAGCTTATAGCTAATGAGAAATTTTTCTGCAATTTTTTTTACTTTACTGTTCCCAGCGATATTATTTCTTTTTTTTGGAAAGTCTTCTGCAGTGGATGATACTGCTAGACTGATAATTTATATTAGCTATTGCAATTTTGCAGTGCAAACAGTCATGCTTCAAGCGCTAGGAATAACAGTTGCTACTACTCGAGGGAGTGAGTGGAGCCAATACATGAAGACTTTGCCTGTGACCTCAACAGCTATGATGAGCGGAAGAATTATAGCGAACTTGTTATTTTCTATAGCTAGCATAAGTATGGTGGCGCTCGCGAATGGATTTGAAAATTTTATTCACTTATCTGTTCTTCAGCAAAGTAAAATATTTTTATGTGCTTTGTCGGGAGGTATTCCTATGGGTATGCTTGCTATTTTTGTGGGAAATTTATTAAATCCAGTAGCAAGCAGAGGTGTGTTTATATTATTGAACACCTCGTTACTTTTCGGT
>DHXK01000033.1:820-9634 GCA_002413665.1 Legionellales bacterium UBA5158
TATGGATTAAATTATAGTTTCTTTAATTTAATTCCATCCGCGCAATGGCTGTTACTTTCTCTTTCTGTTTTACAAAATGATTTTTTAACAAAGCATTTATTTTGGCTAACTATGTATGGAGTGGGATTTTATGCTTGTGTGCAGCTTAGAAATAAGTATTCTCAATAAAAAGTTGGGTTTCTATCTATTTGGTTTATCTAAAAACATCCCCACCAAATCATTTAAAAATCTCTGACCTAGCTCTGTTGCACATAAAACGTTAGGGTTATTTTCTAACAATTTTTTATGGATAGCATCTGAGATGACACTTTGAACAATGCTTAACGATAAACCTGTACGCTCAGCAAAATAATGACTAGGGACGCCCTGATTTAATCGTAAGGCATTTAGCATAAATTCAAACATGGTGTCTGCAGGAGAAATAATTCTTTGTTCAGCAATAAATTTTTGGTCGGATAAATAATCGCGTGGATTTTTGATTTGGGAATGCCGCGTTATTATTTGTTTATCCATGTCAGTAAGCTTACTATGTGCGCCGGCACCAATACCCAAATAATCGCCAAATTCCCAATAATTTAAATTGTGAGCGCATTCTCGTTCTGGCTTGCTATAAGCAGACACTTCATATTGATACATCCCATGTTGCGCTAAAAGAGATTTACCTTGTTCTTGAATGTCTGCCAACACATCTTCGGTGGGAAGTGTAGGGGGTTGACTGTGAAATAATGTATTAGGTTCTATCGTAAGTTGATACCAAGACAAATGATTTGTTTTCCAGACAAGTGCATCACGCAAATCCTCCAATGCATCTTCAACGGATTGATTGGGAAGACCATGCATTAAATCAAGATTGATATTATCGAAACCTACCCGCTGTGCAATTTCAATTGCACGTAATGCATATTCTCGATTATGAATGCGGCCTAGTGCTTTCAGTTTTTCATCTTGTAAGCTTTGCAATCCTAACGATAAACGATTTATCCCAGCATCACGAAAACCTTTAAAGCGTGATTCATCAATGGTGCCCGGATTCGCTTCTAACGTGATTTCTACGTCTGGCCCTAAGGGTAGGCGTGTATTGACCTCCCTTAAAATTTTATCGACAGATGCCGCGGAAAATAAACTAGGTGTCCCACCACCAAAAAATATACTCGTTAATCGTCGACCCCAAATTTGAGGTAGATGTTCTTCTAAGTCTTTTACCAAGGCACGGACATATAGTTCTTCTGGCAATGAGTCAGGTGCCTGGTGCGAATTGAAGTCGCAATAGGGGCACTTACGCACGCACCATGGAAGATGTATGTACAAACTTAATGGTATGGGGCAGTCAAATTTTTGCATGGTCGGCATTTTAGCACATTTATCACTCGTACCTGGGGCGTTTTTTGCGGTAAAATGTCGCCAATACTTTTACGGGAGCCATGATCCATGAAAAAACGTGTCAAAATTGCAATCTCAGGTGCCGCCGGCCAAATTGGCTATGCTTTAATTTTTCGTATTGCTTCCGGTCAAATGCTGGGACCTGATACTGAAGTCGAGCTCCAATTGTTAGAGCTAGAGCAAACCTTGCCATCTTTAAGAGGGGTAGCCATGGAGTTAGATGATTGCGCTTTTCCTTTATTAAAGAACGTTGTCTGCACATCCGACGTTAATACAGCAATGAAAGATGTTAATTGGGCCATGTTAGTAGGTGCTGTTCCTCGAAAAGAAGGCATGGAACGTTCCGATCTTTTAAAAATCAATGGAAAAATCTTTACAGGTCAGGGCAAAGCCATTAACGATCACGCAGCAGAGGATGTGCGAGTGTTGGTAGTGGGCAACCCGTGCAATACTAATTGCTTAATAGCCATGAACAATGCCCCGGATGTTCCAACTGACCGATTTTTTGCTATGACAGCGCTAGATGAGTTGCGTGCTAGAACCCAGTTAGCTAAAAAAGCCGGTGTGGATGTAACATCTGTCACACAAATGACTATTTGGGGAAATCACTCCTCTACTCAATACCCTGATTTTTATAATGCAAAAATAGACGGTAAATCAGC
The DNA here is from genome assembly GCA_002413665.1 of Legionellales bacterium UBA5158. Taxonomy (GTDB): domain Bacteria; phylum Pseudomonadota; class Gammaproteobacteria; order DSM-16500; family DSM-16500; genus UBA5158. The sequence goes on from DHXK01000033.1 coordinate 2,863, forward strand.
AGCAGAAGTCATCACTGATACTAAATGGTTACAAAATGATTTTATTCCTCTCATCCAAAAACGCGGTGCTGAAGTGATTAAAGTACGGGGTGCATCTTCGGCTGCATCAGCTGCTAATGCTGCATTAAGTAGTGTTTACCATTTAACGCATGATACTGTCACCGGTGAAAGTTTTTCTGTAGGCCGCTGCTCCCAGGGTGAATATGATATTGAAAAAGGATTAATTTTTTCAGTTCCTTGCCGCACAGAAGGTGGAAAACTAAAAGTAGTTGTTGGCTTACCGCAGAATGAGTTTGGCAAAGAAAAAATTCAGTTAACGTTAGATGAATTACGCCAAGAACGAGATGCAGTGAAAGAGTTAGGTTTGATTTAAATAGAAGATCAGGAGCTACAAATAGTTAGCTGTTTGTAGTTTCTGATTAAAAAAGTAGAAATTATTTGTAGTCGTCGTTGCCGCGGGTTCGCTGCAACGACGGTACAAAAAGTATTAGTTACACCCAATCATTCAATGCAACACCGACACCTATGCTATTTGTATGGTGATTATACTCAATTAAGCTTTGACCATACCCACTAAATGCTTGTACATAGCCTTTAATATAAGGGGTTATAGGAAAACTCCATGCTAATTCTGCTCCTGCTCTTTTCGCGCCACTTCCTATCACATTACGAGCTAAGAGAGAGAAAACTTGATTACCATATTTGTATCCCACTAATATTTGACCGTAACCTAAATAGTGAGCCAAGTTAGGATTTTGGCGATTGTAAGTGCTGTCGTGAAAAACGTACCACGGTTTTACACTTACCATCCAATTTCCTGTCGATGAAATAGCCTCTACATAAATTCGATTCCAGCTTCTTTCTAACGTTCCACCGAAACCATTGGATTGATGATCAGCTCCTATATTCACAAAATTAATATGCCAATCTTTATATAAATGTAAGTTAATTTCATTTGCTAAATATAATTCTGGTTCATAATCGGATTCTCTAAAAAAAGGATTATGATTATATAATTGCCAATAAGAAAGCTGCGAATAAGCAAAATACAATGATGAAAAAGAAGAGTTGATATTTCTCCAGATAGGTACTTTGAAACTTAATTGATATTTTACTTCAGAACTTTTAATAGATTGATTGCCAGCTACATTATCTTTGTATATGGAGCTATAAGGCGAGCCAGTAAAGTAATATGGCAATACATAATTAGGCTTATAAAGATTGATAGAAAAATAATTTGGAGGTAATTTTTTTTCTGCTTGAGCTCTTTTTTTAACGGGGCTTTGCTTCAGTTCTGCTAGCTGTATAGGTGTTTCAGTAGATTGAGCGATAGATGTCATCGAGTAAAAAATGGATAAAATCATTACAGATATTTTTAAAAAAACAGGTAGTCGCATTGAAAGTTCCTCTTATGGTATGTGCTATCTGAGCGAAATATCATAGGCTAGAAATAAATAGACAACAAGGAATAGTTGATTAAGACCAAATCGCTAACAGCGCCATCACGCAAAGCCCACCTACTAACGCGGCAAACTCTATCATTCCTTCACCTTCATGCGATCGTTTATGATGATTAATGTGATGCAATGTAGACATATATAAAAACGTGCCTGCAGCAAATGCCGTAAATCCGGCAGTTAGCAGATGCCCTGTTTTATCCTGCAAAATGAGTGTCATCGTGGTTCCTAAAGCAATCCCGAGTGGGGTCATCAATGAAAATATTGCGATTAAGATTAGGGTATGTCGCATTAACAATTTACTTTGATTTAAAGTCACAGCTAGCGCAAAACTCTCAGATCCTTTGTGAGCAATGATCGCTAAAAAAATGATGGAAGCAGTTGCGAGAGTGGTATTAATTCCCAGTACGGCGCCTTCTATCAGAGAATGAATAATAATAATCACTGCAAAGATATAAGAAATAGCTTTTCCAGTAGAATGCGAATCAGAGTTTCCTGCTAGTCTTTCAAGAAAAAGTAATAATAAAAATCCGGCCGCGCAAAGTAATTCTGACAGTGGATATTCTGTGAGCCCAAAGATTTGTCTAAACTCAATAGTGGCATCTGGCAACATATGAAATAAAGCCGCCCCTAAAAAAATGCCACTGGCAAATGCGTCACCTAATTCTAATAATCCATTGTGAGCAGGGTGTGCTCGGGCTCTGAGTGGATAGATAACGGCAACAAGGCTGGTAATAAAAATTAAAAATCCAGCGATGGCTTTGTAAGTTATAAGAGTCACATGCATGTCTCGTCAGGTTCTGTAGACTTGAGTATAATTCTAAAAAACAGTCGCTGCCTACTTTTTACGATCATAGTCTATTTTCTTCACTTCAAAAGATGAACCCTTAATGTTCTCTTAAGGTTGTATTGGATTATTTTTTAACCATAAAAAATAATCCAATACGCGGTATTCCATGAAAATATATTATTTTGCTTCTGTTCATAGCCAGGTTGAGGTTGAAACTGAAATAAACGTCACCCCTAAAAAATTAGGCACCACAGCCGAGCATCTTGCTTATGCTATCTCAGCCGCTGTAGACAAGGCTCAAGAGCTGTTGGCATCAAATCCACAAGTTGCCAATTTAAATGATGCAATTAGAAATATTTTTGTTGCCTGCATGCAAGAGTCTGCTATTACTCAAGAAGTCATGGCGCAGCAATCTTTGCCCGTAGACTTTGATTTTACAAGCCAAAATTTACAAAACAAGCTTGCTAGGCATTTCATCCTTAAAGGAATCCTGAATTAGTCGATAGAAGTTGGGCAAGACTAACACAAGGAATGAGTCATTTTAGCGATAGAATACAGCAGCTTGCAGAGCCATACTTACCTGCAGCAGCTGCGGAGCATGTTGATCTAGAGCCGGAAGGTCAGACTTTTTTAAGAAATTGGAGCCTCTAAAATTGTTCTAAAATAAAACATTTATATTAAATCATTTATTTTTTGAAGCAATTCAGGTATCATCTAAATTGCACATATTTTAAACCGTGGAGAGAGAATAGAATGAAAAATATTACCAAGATTATCAGCACAGTATTGTTAAGTTCATGCATCATGAGTAGTGCGATTGCATCGCAAGCCTACTATGGTACAACAAAAGTAAGCGCTTCAAATGCTGCTAATAATTCCCGCGTTTTCTTGATTAACCATACTGGTCTTGAATACACAGTTTACACAACATTTCATCCAACCGGCGCTAGTTCCAGTGGTCCATTGTCTCCCTATGGCACTGACACGTTTGATATCAATGAAACAGATTATGAAGTGTGTCTAACAGTAGTGGAAAATTATTATCCTGGTGAGACAGTATTCGACGGTTGTGTAAGCTCTGGAAGAGTTGATGTTGGTCCATGGATGACAGGTACCAAAAAACCTTCAGTCAACGTTGTTAAATAAGAGAGTGACTATGAAGACATTTAAAAAAGTATTAGCAATTGTTTTAACTGGCTTAAGCTTCATGGCTCTAACTGCATGTCATGATGATTTTGACTATGATTACATGACACCACCTGTGACGGTGACGCCTGGCTCTAATTCTGAAGCGCATTATGGCGCACCGAGCAACAGTAGTGCGCATTATGGTGCTGCAAGTAACAGTCAAGCTCATTATGGCTCATCAGCGCCTGTTCCTCCTGTTCAGGTCAGTCCTAACAATAGTAGTGGCGCTTATTACGGCCATTAATCTGCAAACAGATTAAACTATTTAAAATGTGAAAGGTAACGTGTGTTTAGTTTTAGACTAGACATGCGTTAGTTATTTTAGCTAAAAAAGATTCATAGAAAAAAACACGCGAAAATATCCTCAACACCCCTTATAATTGACCACCGAAAGAATTAATTTTAAGAGAGTTATTCATTATGTTAGAACTCAGTCTCGCCCAAAAAATTGCGATATGGGCTCTCCCAGTCTTATTCGCCATTACATTGCATGAAGTCGCACACGGCTGGGTAGCTTCTAAATTGGGTGATCAAACGGCGCGTTTATCTGGACGCCTTACACTGAATCCTTTAAAGCACATAGATATTATGGGTACCATCGTTGTTCCATTACTGATGTTAGTTTCTACAGGGTTTATTTTTGGCTGGGCGAAACCTGTTCCTGTCGATGCGCGCAATTTACATAACCCTCGTCGTGACATGGCGATTGTTTCTCTTGCAGGTCCTGTCTCAAATTTAATAATGGCGTTGATGTGGGCGGCCTTTGGGAAATTAGGGATATATTTGGCTAGCGCTAATACTTGGTTCGCTGTGCCTATGGTTTACATGGCAGAAGCAGGGATCATGATTAACGTTGTGTTGGCGGTTTTAAATTGCTTGCCAATTTTACCTTTGGATGGCGGACGGGTGTTGGCGAGTGTTCTACCTCCGCGTATGGATTGGTATTTAAGTCGCATAGAACCTTATAGTTTTTTTATTTTGGTGATATTGATGGTGACGGGAGTTTTATCTTTTCTTATTTCGCCACCTATTATATTTATAACACAACTGATTGCTGGGCTGTTTGGGTTGCCTTAAAAGTAATAAGAGCTATTTATTTTAGTGGCGGTAAGTTTGTAAGTATAATTTTGCCTTCAGATTTTGTTGGTGTAGCCTGAGCCTTGTTATGTCTAAAAAGAGTTGATGAAGATGCGGAAGCTGATGAACTCACAGCTGCTGGTTCTGGTGATTCCGTTTCAAGTTCAATATTAATATCATCTTCATCAATATTTTCTATTGCAAGAATTGCAGCTATTTCATCTTTAGCATTTTTTTCTATTACTAAATAAGTCTCACCTAACATTTCGCTATATTGCATTGTTTGTGTTTGCATCCATTGTTCCATATTTCCTTTTTTTGTAATTTGAGCAATAAAGCTTAAAGCATCAGGTAAGCTATTTATAATATTGTTAGAGAATTCATGTTCTTTTAAATAGGCTGCGCATAAGAAATTTTTGACAGCAACTTCAGCAAAAGTCTTAGCTTGATCAAGATAAAATGTCGAAAATTCTTCATCATCATGTTCCGCCGAAACTCTTGTGGCAAATACATTGGATATGTCTCGTAACATGCATCCTGATTGTATATAACCAAGCCCCCAATATAAATTAGAAAGTGTTGCACAGTCAGCTAGGATTACCTTTATGCAGGAATCTGTTTTTTCTTGTTTTTGATTGGGTGTTTCCATTATCTTCAAATTCATTTTGCAGCGCATGACTAAAGCATTATATAAACCTAGATCGCAAGCAGAGTTAATCGCTTTTTCACTATTTATATCGCGAGAGCTCATGCCGATAAAGACAGATAATGGTGTCATTGCTATCAGTAAATCAAATGGACTTAGCACAGTTTTCCCATCAGTTGATCTGATACTTAAATATGGATAACCATTAGTTTTCAAGACTTCTATCCATTGTTCATGGAATTCAATATGCTCACTGCAAAAGTCTTTTAGATGTTGACTGTGTTGGCTATAGCGATATAAATGCAGATGATTTAAATTTTTTATAATATGTATAAGTGACTGCATTTTTTCTGGATTTTTTGTAGCTAAAGTGGTTTCAATAAATTTTAATGCTCCTTCTTCTTGAGTAGTGAGTGGATCAAAAATTGAAACAGGTCTAGTAGCTGACATATGAATATCCTTTTAACGTATCCTTATTGAAGGGCTAACAGTTATTTTTTCTTCTAATTTTGTTGTTGCTGCAGGCAATACAAACTCAACGGCTATCGTGGGTGTGGTAGATGATGGTAATGCGGATTGAACTTTTGCTGGAGTATTTAATTGTGAAAGTAAGAAGTTTTCATCTGCGTCATTTGCAGGTGGTGATGAAGGTTGAGATGCATCACTTGCTTTGATTTTTGTAGAATTTAAAGCTCCTGGTAAAACATAATTTAAATCATTTAATAATTCTGTAACATTAGAAAAATATCCCTCTAGTTTTTTTGATTGTGTATCGAAAATACGAATTTCATTGCTTGCGTGTGTTGTGATGTCGTCAACTTGTATTTTCAAGCTAATTATATTTGATTCTTCCGCCAAGATTTTTTTATTTTCATTCGAGGTATTAATATCAGCATATAATGCTCCTAATATAGCTATAGATTTTCTTTCTTTCTTATCGCATGCATTCAGTGTTGATTCTGGTATGCTTAGGATAAAGTTTTTTAAAGTTCTATTGTTTATCTTATTTCTATCTAGAAGAGAGCCAACTTTGTTAACTTCATTCATTATTTTTTTTTCATAATCAAAAATTTTATTACTTTCTTTCTCGAATTTATCTTTTATTTCTTTATTTTTTTCTTCCAAATTTTTGCTGGGGGTATTTAAAACTTTTTTTACAATGTCTTCAGATTTTATATCTATGAATTTTTGCATTGTTTGGTTTTCTTTTTCAATAAACACTACGCTTTCTTGTAGCTTGCTATATTCGGTGTGCAGATTTTTTTTAGAGATTTCTATTTCTTGTTGAAGACTAATAAAATTACTAACTAGAGCTTCTTTGGAAGGGTTTTTTATTTCTTTTTGTATATAGTCTAAAAATTTATTTAAATCTGAATTAGCTGCTTCATACTTATCCGCTTTCTCATCCGCCATACTTTTACGTAATGCGACTGCTGTAATAGCCTGGCCAAAAGTTAATCTATTATTCATGGGTGAAATCCATAAATTTAGTAAGCTTTCCATTTATTTAAGTATAGTCGATTATGCTTATTTATGAGATTAGGCATTTAGTATAGCAAATAATTTAAAAAGTTAGGCTTTTTATAGGCTCTTCTACCGTCTTATGAGGTAAAA
>DHXK01000139.1:0-489 GCA_002413665.1 Legionellales bacterium UBA5158
CAAAAACTACTACCACAATTTATTATAATTTAAATTAATCTATTTGGTAATCTAGATGGCGGAACGTTTACTTTAAAAAGATAAAATATTTTAATAATTCACACCTTAGAGGTAATAGAATATGAAAGTAGAAGTTGCAGCAAAAATAACAGCGGATGAGTATAAAAGCTACCTTGAAACAACAATTAAAAACCATGGTTTTTCAAATGCAGTTGCCGCCACTGTTTCAGCATTTGTGAAAAAAAATGATCATCAACTTGATGATAATAAGTATAAGGTTCTTCTTAATGAAATGGTTCGCGCAGCTAAAATATCTCACTATCTGCCTCCAGAAGTGCAGCGCCCCTACACAGCAGAAATAGTTTCCATAAAGAAATATCTTTCTCATCTTAATGTCTTTGATAAAATATCTACAAATGGATTAAGCTCTTTAACTTTAAATGAAATAGAATTAATAAAAAAAGAACTCATTAAATTTTACGCAGATTA
>DHXK01000139.1:661-3676 GCA_002413665.1 Legionellales bacterium UBA5158
TTATAAAGTTGAACTAGACGCCTGTGAGAAACAACTAACATTAATTGCAGATACTAATACAGAAAAAAAATCTGATGCAAAATTGCTTGCTAGTTTTAGCTCATCTATCTTTCAGGATAAATCTACTAGTTCAGAAATGAAATCTGCAGAGATAGTCTCCACTATTCGCCATTCGCCTTAATATTTAGAATGAGTGAAACGTTACTTTGCTATCTCTACTTCATCGGACATTTAGAAGATTGGTAAGTCGTAAATAATGAAGCTGTGACAGATGGATCTTGAAAGACATTACCACCTCAAACGAAATTAGTACAAATAGTACTGCCTGAAAGGAGCGGATTTACCCAACCTGTTCTGTCAGGGCCGTATGAAGTCATCCAATTAACGTAAGCGTTCGGTAATGTAGATGGCTAAACGCTTACGCAGTATCTTCCTCTTCTTGTTCATTTTCTATTTTATGAGAAAGATCCAAAATATTCCTGGAGGATTCTTCGTCCTCTTTATTTGTTATAAAGCTGCTTGAGAATGTGTCATCGCCATTGGCTTTGGCTGCTTTACGTCTTTTCTCGCAGTAATCACTCCAGCCGCTAGCTTCCATCGGATCACGACGTTTGGGCCGTTCATTTTTCCACCACTTATAGAGAGCAAGAGTTTCTTGCGCAGCTAATGCTTGAAAAGTAGGCTCCCCAAAATTCGGATCTTTTTTGTCAGTCCAATCAGAGTCGTGTTTAAGTTCTGCAGCCCACTCAAGATAAGCGATTCCCGCTTCAGGACAGCGCCACACGCCTATATGGAATAAAGTGCGATACCATGGAGTTTTGTATTTCTTGTCTTCCTCTTCTGAGCTTATCGCTAGCATCCAAGCCTGTTCAATTTCAACAAAGTTGACGAGCTCATCGAAGACAGCATGCAGGAGGCGGGTATCAAACTCATGCCATTTTCCACGTTCAAGATTGGATGTTAGGGCATGGCTTTTAGAAACCCAACGATTGCTAATATAATTACGCACATCTTTGATGCGATTGGCAGGCCAGCATACAAAGTTCTGCAAATAATTAAGGGATTCTTCCGCTAACCAATAACGAATCTTTTTTCTTTTAGCAGTTTTTTCCCACGCGTTCCACTCTTCAGTCGTGCCTGCGAGTGGTTTAGGAGTGCCTCGAAGCCAGTCGGCAAATTTGGAGTATGACCAGTCATTAAATTTCATTGTATTTGCAACTTCGCATAATGGTTGCACAAAGTAAATCATTTGTGAGGATGTGTATGTTACTACAGCTTGCTAGGGTGCAGAAACGAAGCGTATTGCTACATATCTTTGGCAATTATATGGCAGGAACGATGTCCTAGCTAGTAATTTGCTACGCAAGAAAAATACTAAAATCATAAAATATACCTTGGAAGATATATTGATTACGATATACTTCCATCATTAATGTATCAAAATTGATATATCACGCAGGATATACTATACTTATGACAGGAAAGGAATTAATCAAGCTATTAGAAGAGCAGGGTTGGCAAGTATTGAGGGTCTCAGGCAGCCATCATCGGATGGGTAAAGATGATCTAAGAACGACTGTTCCTGTGCATGGCAAGCGAGATATAGGCAAAGGTCTATTGGCAGCTATAGAGCGTCAAACTGGAGTGAAAATAAAATGAATGTACTTTATCCGGCAATTTTTGAATATGATAAAAGTGAGAAGCGCTATACAGTTTATTTCCCTGATTTGTCTGAAGCCATCACCGAAGGTGAAACGTTAGATGAGGCGGTTTTTAATGCCACTGAGGTTCTGACTTTAACGCTGGAAGGTAGAATGGATGAAAAAATGGAAATACCAAAACCTTCGCATCACAAGGGTGGTAAGTTGATTTCACCATCAGCAAAAGCTCAAGCAGCATTGTTAATGCGCTGGGCTAAAGGGGATCATAGCTTTGCTGAGGTTGCGAGGGCTCTTAATACATCTTGGCCTTCTGTGGCGCGATTAGAAGATCCTCATCATTGGCCTACACTTCGTCAGCTGGAGCGTGCTGCAGCAGCATTAGGGCAGAGGTTGGTTTTATCAATGGAGCCTGTTGGTGCGCAAGGGAAGTAAATATAAGTTTGGCAGGATTGTTTCGCAAGCTTGTTGTTGGGGCGACGTTTCATTACTGTAACTCGATCCTCAAGTTTTTAACGCTTGCCAGTTTTTATGCATCCATGTTATTACGCAACCTTCTTATGATCTTGCTACCATTTAGTGGACACATCGAAGACAAACAAAGTATATAATCTTTGTAACTTTTAGAGGTGTTCAATGAGTCAACGTAAAATAAGAAAATATGATAAAGAATTTAAACAAAATGCAGTGAGCTTGTGCCTTAAGGCTGATCGTCCATATCGTGAAATAGCCAAGAATTTAGGAGTAGCACCAAGCACCTTAACTGTCTGGGTTGAAGCAATTCAAAAGAATGGAATTGAAGCCTTCCCGGGGAAGGGTCACTTAAAACCATCGGATGCTGAAGTTGCACAATTACGCAAAGAATTAGCTATTGTCCGTGAAGAAAGAGACATTTTAAAAAAAGCGCTGGGCATCTTCTCATCACCGCGAAAATGAAATATCAATTTATGCAACAGCATGAAAATGAATTTAGTTTGAAGAGGATGTCCAATGTGTTTAACGTATCGCGAAGTGGATATTATCGATTTACTAAAGCTGAATTATCAAGTCGGGCAAAAGAGAATATGCGCTTACTATCAAAGATTAAAGTGATACATGAAGACAGTCGCCATACTTATGGTAGCCCACGTATTCATGCAGAATTAGGTTACCAAGGTGAAACTTGTTCACGTAAGCGTGTAGCAAGCTTAATGAAGAGTGTGGGCTTGCAAGCAAAAATGAAGAAACGTTTCAAAGTAACAACCCGATCAAATCCTAAGGCTAAGGCCGCGCCAAACTTGCTACAGCAAGACTTCACTGCGCAGGCGCCCAACAAGCGCTGGGTGACTGATATCAGTGTGCCGCAGCAAGCGGTTTA
>DHXK01000035.1 GCA_002413665.1 Legionellales bacterium UBA5158
ACGGTCGCGGCTCGGTAGTTACTACTCGCGCTCATGAAAACAAATAAAAAAAAGAGTATGAAGCAATGCAAACACTAGATCAACTTAGCATACAACAAAAGCGTGACCTATTAACCAAATTGTTAGCCGAAAAAAATAAGCAAGGTCAAACATCTTCTCTACTTTCTTATGGACAACAGGCGCTATGGTTTTTGCACACGTCTATGCCTAACAGTGCTTCCTATCACTTAAAATTTAGTTTTCGTGTAAAGAATCTTAATGTTGTCGCCATTAAACGCGCCATGCAAAATCTCATTAATCGTCACCCGGCTCTACGCAGTACCTTTGTAGAAGAGAATGGTGAGCCTATACAAATATTTCATGCTCACTCCAATATTGATTTCGAAACAATAGATGCAGTTGAATTAAATGACACAGAAATGGAAGCTGACATTGTTAAAAATTATCGTAGACCTTTTAATTTAACAACAGGCCCCGTATTTCGAGTGAGTGTTTTTACCCGCGCAAAGGCAGAACATATTTTATTAATTGCAGTGCATCATGTTGTTTTTGAAGCATGGTCTCTACGCATTATGTTGAATGATTTGAAAGTGCTTTATCAATCTGAAATTAACGGAGTTGTCAGTTCATTACTTCCTATGTTATCGCATTACAAAGATTATGTTTATTTTCAGCGACAATTTTTAAAAAGCATTGAAGGCGAGAGATTAAAACATTTTTGGATAAAAAAATTGGCAGATGCAAATTACGTATTAGATCTTCCCATTGATAAACAACGTCCTGTTATACAAAGTTATAGCGGAAATACTTATTCCTTCATATTACCTTCGATATTATCAAAACAGATTATACAATTGGCAAAGTCTGAAAATGTAACGCTATATACTTTTTTGTTAAGTGCTTACGCAGTGTTACTGCATCGATATACTAGACAAAATGATTTTTTAATTGGAACGCCAACCTCAGGACGAAGTAAGCCAGAATTTAGCAATATTATCGGCTATTTTATTAATGTAGTTGTGTTGCGTATACAGTTATCTAAAAATTTAACGTTTAAAGAATTGTTGCATGTGATGCACGCAGAAGTGCTAAGTTGCCTAGCACATCAAGAATATCCTTTCTCACTATTGGTGAAGCAATTAAATCTAGTAAGAGATTTGAGTCGACCTCCTTTGTATCAAGCAGGTTTTGTGCTGCAGCAACCACAAAAAGTAACGAGTCTCGAGGTGGATTCATTAGGGACTAGTGATGACCAACATCAGATTAATTGGGGTGATGTTGTTATTGAACCCTTCAGGGTTAAGCGTTATGACTGTCAAGTGGACTTATCACTAGAGATGCATAGAGTAGGCGAGTTGTTGGCTGTTGAAATTGTTTATGCGTCTGATCTTTTTTCTGATGTAACAATCACTCATATGGCAGAGCACTTTCAGGAAATACTCTTGGCTGCTGTAGAAAACCCAGCTCAACGCATTTCCCATTTAAACATGTTAACGGCTAAAGAAAGAAAACATTTTAATGCGTCGTTAAATCCGCTTAAGTCTAATGCCTATACTCAAAAAACATTCCCTGATTTATTTGCAGAACAAGTTGTAAAGTATCCAAATAACATTGCAATAAGCTTTGAAAAAGCATCATTGACTTATCAAGAATTAAATTATAAATCAGATCAATTCGCTTTTCATTTGCAAAAGTTAGGCGTTAAAGCTGAAACATTTATCGCAGTAAGTTTAGATAGATCTTTACAAATGTTAATTGCTTTAATTGGAATTATGAAATCAGGTGGGGCTTACATTCCTCTTGATCCGCATTATCCAAGGGATAGATTGAAATTTATTCTTGAAGAAACCCAAGTACAGTTTTTAGTGGTTGACAATACAACTTCAGATTTATTCAAAGATTATCTAGAGCAAAAGATTTGCATTGATAATTATCCTAGCGAGGAAGCCAGTTATCTAAATGCTAGTGATCTATCTTCTTTAATGTATGTGTTATACACGTCAGGATCAACGGGCAAGCCTAAAGGCGTTCTGGTAGAGCATGGTGCTGTTATGCATTGCTTGCAGAATATAGCAGAAAAAATAAAAATAAAATCAGATGATAATTTGCTTGCGCTAACCACGATTAGTTTTGATATTTCTAATTTAGAATTGTTGTTGCCACTGTTATATGGCGCAACGGTGACCCTTGTGTCGCAATCCATTCGCAATGATGCACAGGAACTCACGAGATTATTTAATCAAATTTCTCCTACTCTCATGCAGGCAACGCCTGCTACTTGGCAGATGCTAATCGAGAGCGGGTGGCAGGGTAATGCGAACTTAAAAATTCTATGTGGCGGAGAGAGGCTAACAGAAAAGCTGCGCGATGGATTATTATCTAGATGTTCACAATTGTGGAATGTATATGGGCCTACAGAAACAACAATCTGGTCAGCGATTGAAAGTATTAGTGCTAATAAAAAAATATATTTAGGCGAGCCTGTAGGGAATACACAGCTTTTGGTGTTGGATGATTATTTGAATCCTGTTCCTGTAGGTGTGCCTGGTGAATTATTTATTGGTGGGGAAGGTGTTGCGCGTGGGTATTTTAATAGGGGGGAGCTTTCTCGGGATAAATTTATTTTGAATCCTTTTTTTGAGGAAGCCTTAGCTGTGCTTTATCGTACGGGGGATTTGGTCCGTTATGATGCGTTTTATAATCTTGAATTTATAGGTAGGCTTGATAATCAAATTAAATTGCGTGGATTTCGTATTGAACTAAGTGAAATTAAATCTGTAATAGATCAGCAGCCGGAAATCGTAGAATCGGCAGTTGTAGTAAAAGAGGATGATGAAGGTGAAAAAATCATCGTGGCTTATGTTGTTTATGATGCGCCAACAATTTCTCCTAATAAACTTAAGAGACAATTAAAAGTTAAGCTGGCTGAATCATTGCCTTCCTATATGCTGCCTAGTCAGATATTCATTTTGAAAAAACTGCCTTTGACGGCGAATAAAAAAATTGATATCAAAGCTCTCTTGGACATTAAATATAATATCTCTGATCATAAAAACAGATTAACTAATAGTTTAACTGAAAACACATTGATAGAAATCTGGTCCGAATTATTGGGTATTCCAGAAGAAGAAATTAAACATACAGACAATTTTTTTCATCTAGGTGGACATTCTTTATTAGCTACCCGATTAGTGTCACGAATACGTGAAACACACAGCATAGAGTTACCCTTGGTGACTTTATTTATGTGTCCGACTATTGAATTATTAGCGATTGCAATTGAATCCTCACAGCAAAATAAACAGTTAGTGCAACTTTCAGAGTTGATTGCGCAAGCGCGTGATAAAAATATTCTATTATCCTTTGCTCAACAACGATTGTGGTTTTTGCAACAGCTTATTCCAGATAAAACAACTTATAATATACCAATGGCGTTAGAGCTGACTGGAAAGCTTGAGCTATGTGCATTAAAGCAAGCATTGCAATCTATTATTAATAGACATGAAATACTTCGTACACATTTTCAAACCTCAGGTGAGATGGTTTATCAAATTATTGCTGATACATTTGATGTAACTATAGATTTTAAAAGTTTATCTAACCTGTCGTTTGAGTTAAGAGCTGCAGAGTTGGAATTAGAAATAAAACATGCTTCAGCATTTATATTCGAATTAGAAAAACTTCCTTTGCTGTATGTTAAATTAATAAAAATGGAAGAAAATTTACATGTATTATTAATTACATTGCATCATAGTATCGCTGACCTATGGTCTTTAAGTATTTTAGGTAATGAAGTCACTAGTTTCTACAATTATTATGCTTATCAAACGCCATTAACTTTAAACCCTTTACCAGTACAGTATGCAGATTTTTCAATTTGGCAAAGACAATTTTTGCAAGGCGCAGTATTTAAAAAAGAATTACATTATTGGCAGTTACAATTAGCAAATGCCCCATCGGTTTTAAATTTACCTATTGCTAAATCTAGAAAGATGATAGTTACTCATCAAGCAAAGACTGTTGAATTGTTGATTTCTGCTACCTTAGGTCTTCAATTAAAAAAATTGAGCCAGGATAAGGGTGTTACTTTATTCATGCTTTTATTGGCAAGCATACAAACTTTGCTTTATCGTTATACGGGGCAGGATGATATTATTATTGGTTGTCCGATTGCAAATCGCACGTTAAAGCAAACAGAAGACTTAATTGGTTTTTTTGTTAATACATTGGCATTGCGCACACAATTTTCAGATGACTTAACTTTTCTGGATGTGCTTAATCAAGTTAAAGAAACTACGCTAGACGCTTATGCGCATCAACATATACCTTTTGAACAATTGGTAGAACATTTAAAGATAGATCGTGATGTTAATCGAAATCCTCTATTTCAAATTATGTTTGCGTTGCAAAATACGGTTACTCCTGCTTTGCAATTGCATGATATTACTGTGACTTCATTGCCCATCAATAATCAGCAAGCTAAATTTGATTTAACATTTACTGTTGATGAATTATTGAATGATGATCTAATTTGTAAGATCGAATATACGCAAGATTTATTTTATGCTGATGATATCAAGCGTATGGCAAACCATTTAACGGTATTGCTGAAAAGTATAGGTAAGCGTTCAGGTACTTTTT
>DHXK01000295.1:0-7785 GCA_002413665.1 Legionellales bacterium UBA5158
TTATTTACGGAAGGTGTAGAACGAAATTCAATAAACATCAATGCATCAGCACAATTACCTTTGCATCATTTTTCACATTTACCAATAGAGGAGAAGATCATAACACCTTATCATTTTTTTAAAGCGCAAGTTGAACCAAGCATTGTTTTAACATCAGAGAGTGAAATTGAAATCCGCGCGTTGCCATCTGTTGCTAAGTAATTAAAGCCTTCCTAAAAACGACATAGTCAATTATCGGATGTCACCATGATGGCATCCGATAATACGCGTAAGGCTTTAAAGTGAATACAGACTGAACGATTTGTAACATTAATAAGCTCAATATCTTGCGATTACATGCTGTCAAAACCGTACTAAATTATAATTGGCCGGAAATGTAGTTGCTGTCTGACTGCTATAATAAGAACACGCTACACGCTCCCCGAAACGGAGACAACAATATGATTGATTCAAGCGATAAAGGTGTAAATTTAGCCCAAAGTTCGGGGCTCTGAAGATAAGAAATCACACGCTCATATATCTGAACGACTTCAACCATTGGCGCCTAGTTTATCTATTACGCTACATGAATTTCTTGAAAATAATATAGAAGAACGCTCGCTGCAAACACGGGGAATCTTATTGCTGAGAGAGAAAAAAGATTTTATAATTTGGTAGATCTATGCTTGTTGTTAACGTAAACTTCAATTGTTTTTATTTGATCATTTGTCATGGTAATCTTTTTCCTGTAACAATATTATTACAAAATAAATCAGGAAATTTCGCTAAGCTTTTGATCTACTAAAGACGAAGTTTTTAAGAAGAGCACAGTGTGTCTCTTATTTTTTTTAAATTTTTATTGTAAAATTTAACTTCGTCCACATATAACATTTAATAATTACTGTTGGGAGTTTAAAATTATGGAACAAATTCTCACTCGTGTTAACCTGCAAAATGATGTCTTCTCGGCTATAGATAATTGGCGCCAGCATCTCAATCAACGTGTATTGGGACAAGCCAATTTAATTGATCGTTTGTTGATTGCTGTTATCTGCGATGGACATTTGCTAATAGAGGGTGCACCTGGGCTTGCGAAAACTAAAATCATTCGTGAATTAGCTGCCGGTTTAGATGCACGGTTCAAGCGAATTCAATTTACCCCTGACTTACTACCAGGTGATATTACCGGATCAGATATTTATAGTCCCGAGAAAAGCACTTTTGATTTTCAGCCTGGACCCATCTTTAATCAATTTATTTTGGCAGACGAAATCAATCGAGCGCCTGCTAAAGTACAATCTGCTTTATTAGAAGCTATGGAAGAAAGGCAAGTTAGTGTTGGCAATACGACTTATAAGTTACCTGATTTGTTTTTAGTGATGGCTACGCAAAATCCAATTGAACAAGAAGGTACATATCCATTACCTGAAGCAGAGCTTGATCGTTTTCTGTTATATGTAAAAATTGATTATCCGGAAGCGAAGTATGAAAGTAAAATTGTTGAACTGGCTCGCAATGAGGCAATGCAGAAAACTCAGCATGATTTATCAAGCATGGAAGTTATCTCACAAACGAATATATTTGCAGCGCGAGACCAAGTATTAAATTTACATATGAGTCCTGCTTTATCACAATATATTGTAGAGTTAGTGTTAGCAACTCGTACCCCTGAACGCTATGGACAAGACCTCAAGCAATGGATACGTCATGGTGCTAGCCCTCGTGCCACCATAGGGTTGGATCGCGCCGCACGAGCCCATGCATGGCTGCACAAACGCGAATACGTGACACCTGAAGATATTCAATCTGTCATCTCTGATGTTTTGCGTCATCGCATCATTTTAACGTACGCTGCCATGGCTGATGGAGTAGTAACAGATGATGTTGTGCGTTCCATTGTCTCACGAATAGCTATTCCTTAAGAAGATAAGCCTATGTGGAATAAACAGACTAACAAAGAGATCAAAAAAGTTTTTTCTGGTATAGAGGTGACTTTAAAAGAACTCATAGACTTACGCGGTAATGTTATTCACCACGCAAAGCTAGGCATCAATAAATCTCTCAAACTTCCTGGACAAATACTTACCCGCATGCGCGGGCGTGGTATCGATTTTGATGCCACACGTGAATATCAAGTCGGTGACGATATTCGTAGTATGGATTGGCGTGTAACCGCACGTAGCTTGAAACCTCACATTAAAATGTACCATGAAGAAAAAGAACGGCCAGTTTGGTTGGCAGTAGATTTAAGTCCTAGTTTATATTTCGGTACACGGTGTATGTTCAAATCTGTAAGTAGTATTAAGCAAGCCGCATTATTAGGTTGGTCATATCTACTTAAGCGTGAGCGAATTGGTGTGCTGATTGCAACTGAGGATAAAACATTAGTTTATAAGCCTCAGTCTTGTGAACAAAATTATTTACCCATTTTAAAAACTTTATCCGAATGTTCTAGCATTCATCCAGCATTTAATGGAAAGAGCTATTTACATAATTTATTGTTGACACTCCAACAACAAATACGTAGTGGTAATTTGATATTTATCTTAAGTGATTTTTTTCAATTCGACGAAGAAATTCAAAAATTAGTTTTACAAATTGCACAACGAGCGCAAGTCATATTAACTTTCGTTTATGATCCTTTTGAGGCTGAACCTCCGCCACCCTATCAATATGTTTTAACTAACGGCCAACGACAAGTATTATTCAATATGAACAATGAGCAAAGTCGTATGGAGTATAGCCAACAATTTCAGAACAAACAGAATACTTTAATCGATTTTTCACGCAAACATAATATTGCATTACAAATAATTTGTACCGATCAAAAGCAAGAGAGTCACATATGAATTCAGAATTACAACAATTAAAAGATATTCATCTACCTCACGCTATTAGTCTGTGGCCAACGGCTCCTGGTTGGATAATTTTATTCGCAATATTGTTAGGATTTATAAGTTATTTAATTTATTCTTGGTATCAACGAAATCAAAGAAAGAAAACAGTCAAGTTTGCTTTAGCTAAGCTTAAAAAACTCAGGGAGTTAAGTGCTAAAAACCCTGACAACATAAATATTGCTGCAGAAATATCTACATTAATACGTAGAACTACACTTTACTATTTCCGCCGAGAAGATATTGCAGGTTTATCAGGCCGCGACTGGTTGGATTTTTTAAATCGTAGCGGAAACACCACTCAATTTACTGATGAAACAGGACTTTTATTAATTGATGCACCCTATCGTAAAAACAACACCTCTGATCTAACGCCTTTATTTGCTTTAACACAAGCTTGGTTAGTTGCTATTTCAAAAAATAATAGTCTCGCTGTGGAGAAATAATCTCATGTTTACTTTTGCTTGGCCTTTTGCTTTCTTACTATTTCCTTTATTTTGGATTACACAGAGATATTTGCCAAAACCACAAAAACATAATGAAGCAATGCTTCGAGTTCCTTTTTTGTCGAGGATACAGACACTTAATCAAAACACAACATCTGCTGGAATTCATCCACACTATTTAAAAGAATTTGTTAGTCTCTGCATTTGGAGTTTATTAATATTGGCCTGCGCTAATCCACAATGGCTGGGAAAACCATTACCCATTAAGCAAGATGGTCGCAATATTATGCTAGCAGTTGATCTTTCGCAGAGTATGGAAATTCCAGACTTACAACGCAATAATAATATGATTAACCGACTACAAACAGTTAAAGAGGTGGCAGCCGGTTTTATTGAAAAACGTTACGGTGATAAACTTGGATTAATTTTATTTGGCAGTAATGCTTATTTACAAACACCGTTAACCTTCGATCGCAAAACCGTTAGTAATATGTTAAATGATGCAACGATAGGCTTGGCTGGTCAGCGTACTGCAATTGGTGATGCTATTGGGTTGGCAATAAAAAAATTAAGCACTGAAAATATTAAAAGTCGAATTTTAATTTTACTGACTGATGGCGCTAATAATAGCGGGAGCATTGATCCACTAAAAGCAGCAGAATTAGCAAAAGACAATAAAATTAAAATTTACACGGTTGGTATTGGTGCATCTCAAATGATTGTTAAAGGTATGTTTGGCAGTCAAGTCATTAATCCTTCAGCCGATTTAGATGAAGTGCTGTTAAAGAACATTTCTAACATGACTCAAGGTCAATACTTTCGTGCACAAGATGAAAAAACGTTAGCAACTATATTAGAGTCTATTAATCAATTAGAACCTGTCAGCACAGAAAATAAAACCGCGCGACCCAGTATCCCCTTATTTTATTGGCCATTAGCAGCGGCTTTATTATTTATTTCTTTATTAATTTTTCCTAATTTTAAAAGAATGTTGCGAGAATAATGATGCATTTCATACGTCCGATTTGGCTTTTTATGTTGATACCAGCTATCCTCTATTTAGTATGGGTAATTTATTCTTATCGCCAAAATAATCCGTGGAAAAGAATTTGTGATCCACATTTATTACCAGCGCTATTGCAATCAAGTCCATACAAATCAATAAATCTTTTTAATATTACGTTATTTTTATTTTTTACTATTAGTATTTTCGCTCTGGCGGGACCTTCCTGGAAAAAAGCCAAGTTACCTATTTATAGAGATGTTAGTTCAATAATGCTAGTTCTTGATCTATCCACTGCTATGCAATCTATCGATCTTCAGCCGGATCGCTTAACGCGTGCGAAACTTAAAATACGTGACTTGATTAATTCTGCTAGAAATACCCAAATGGGTTTAGTGGTATTCACGGAGGAAGCATTTGTTGCATCACCGTTATCACAAGATGCAAATACGTTAAATGCATTGCTAGATGAATTATATCCACAAATGATGCCGGTTTCAGGTGTAGATATTGGGAAAGGTTTAGCACAAGGTTTAATTTTATTAAAACAAGCTGCTGTAGGGTCTAGCAATTTGTTATTAATAACGTCCAGTGAACCTACTGCTTATAGTTTCAGCGTGGCTAAGAGTATATCCACATCAGGCAATCATTTAAATATTCTGGGTATGTTTGAATCCAATCCCGGTACACAAGCAACTATTTCTAAGCTACAAGAATTGGCTACAGTAGGTGGTGGTTCTTTTTCTCTGTTTTCACCTGATTCTACTGACATACAGAAGATTTTAAGTAGCAATAATACAAAACAATTTATGAAAGATCAGAAGATAGAAAATGCCTACCTATGGCAAGATGCTGGTCCATGGTTCTGCTTATTGTTAATCCCTTTTGCTTTAATAGTATTACGAGAGAAAGTTCGACATGATAAAAAACTTTAAGCTAATCATTGGAATTTCTTTATTCCTTCTACCTTCTGCTTTGCTTGCTTGGCAAGGAATTGATTTATGGCAAACAGCTGATCAACGTGGCGCGAAATTATTGAAAGCAGGTAAAGCCCAAGAAGCATCACAGACTTTTAAAAATAAAGATTGGAAAGCCGCTGCACTTTATCGCTCAGGCAATTATACGCAAGCGCTTACACATTACAGTGGAAAACAAACGAGTGATAATCAATACAATGCTGGTAATTCATTAGCCCAGTTAGGTCGTTACCCAGAAGCCATCGAAGCCTATGACCATGCCCTTGCTATCAATCCAAATAATACTGATGCTAAGACTAATCGTGAGATAATCAAGAAATTGCAAAACAAAAAAAAGCAATCACAAAAAAATTCTTCTAACGATAAGTCAGCTGATAATAAAAAAAATGATTCCAAAGATAAAAATAATAATTCACAATCTCAGCAAAAAAATGATCCAAATAATTCATCTGAAAATAATAATAAACAAAATGCACAAAACAATCATGATGCGAATCAGAAAAAGGAAAATGGTAATTCACAGCAAAACCAAGCTAATAATCAAAGTCAAAAACCTAGCATTCAAAATTTTAATCCCAACCATCAAAATGAAAAATCTTCTGCGCGATTGCAACCGCAAGATGAAGACAAAAAGCAATTATTGCGTCGTGTAGCTGATAATCCAGGTGGGTTACTACAACAAAAATTTCTTCGTGATTATTATCGCAGACATACGGTGGATGAAAATATAGATTCTGGAGTAAACTAAATGATTTTTAATAAACTAAAAAAAAAATTATTATTAGGTGTTTTGTTTAGTGTGTTTTGTTCATTTAATCTCTGCTATGCAGACACTTTGGATACGCAAATATCAAGAGAGAAAATCCCTCTCAACGAAACAATAAACGTCTCATTCATTTTGAATGGCAGTTCCAATGCCAACACTCCATCTCCTGACTTTTCAGTCTTAGAAAAAGATTTTCGTATTCTTAGTAGAAACTATGGCAGTGCGATTGACATGATAAATGGTGTCGCCACAATTCAAACCTCCTGGCAGTTAACTTTAGAGCCTAAAAACGCCGGTGTTTTAATTATCCCCGAGATTACTTTTGGTAATGTTAAATCCGCTGCACGAAAATTAATTGTAGAAGAGACTAATGATAGTAATGCAAATGACAAACAAGATTCGTCGGCATTTGTACAGGCTGAAGTAAGCACTACAACGCCTTATATTCAAAGTCAGGTTCTCTATACGTTTAAACTTTTTTATCAATCGCAATTACAAAATATCACGCTTGAAATACCACAAGCTAAAGATGCTACGTTTGTCCAACTTGGCGAGAATAAGGGCTATCAAACAACCATTAAAGGAAAACCATTTTTTGTTGCCGAAATAAAGTTAGCTTTTTTCCCCCAGAAAGTTGGACAGATTTCTATACCACCCTCTCATTTCCGTGCATTAGCATTCGACGGAAACACTAATGTGAACAATCCTTTTTATATAGCTGCACCGAAGACCCTAGCTTTAAACACTAAAGACTTCACCTTAAATGTTCAAAAAATTCCTGATAATTATCAAGGTACATCATGGTTACCAGCAAAAAATATTTCAATAACTGAAAAGTGGTCTCTTAATCCTGATCAATGGGATTTAGGTAATCCTGTGATTCGGACGATAACTGTAGAGGCTCAAGGATTACGTGGTGATCAAATCCCCGATTTATTAATTAATAAAATTTCCGGGATGAATATGTATATTGATCCTCCTAAGCGAAGTAATAACATACAAAGTGATTCTGTTGTCGGAGTGTTGGAACAGAAAGTGACTTATATTCCAAGCTTATCTCAATCTTTCACAATTCCAGCAATAAATTTAAATTGGTGGAACATGCAAACAAATACAAATGCCGTTGCTAAATTAAATTCAATGACGGTTCAAGTCAAAGGTGCGATCAATAATACACAAACCTCTACACCCATAAGTACTTCCGTTGCCGCTAAGATGGAGACACCAAAACTTATTCCTAATCCATCTACAAACTCAACTCTTGCTGTTAATCCTTCTGAAGAAAAAGTTAAAACAAATCCATTTTATCTGTCTATTTGGTTTTGGATTGCGGTTTTCTTATTTGCCATTTGGTTAGTTACATTATGGCTAATCTGGATAAAAAGATCTGTAAAAAATAAGAGTGTGAATGCTTTTTCAGGAAAAAATAATTTACCCATGGATAATTTCATGTATCTAAGTGATAAAAGTTTTGAGTATGCATGTGAACAAGGTGATGCTACTTTGGCACAACAATATTTATTATCTTGGGCTAAAAAACAGTGGTCAGATACGCCATTAAATTTAGTGAAGTTGAGTGAAATGGTGAGTGATGAAAATTTTAAAAGCGAACTACAAGTGCTAGAGCAAGCAATTTATGCAAAAAAAATATCTCCTTGGAACGGTCATGCTTTATTAGCTGCCTATAAAAAAATGACAAAACAACAGAGGAATTTTCTAC
>DHXK01000295.1:7960-8230 GCA_002413665.1 Legionellales bacterium UBA5158
ATGAGATGCCTCCAACGCATTTGTTTGGTTTTTGCGGCAGGCGAAAATTTTAGATGTTGCACGTATTACACCACCGGCATTAACAGCAATTACATTATTAATAGCTGAGAGTGCACCTAGAGATAAGGACAAAATGACGGGATTGGTTTGTGCATTTTTGGCGAAAGGGCAAAGAAAGTAGTATGCTAAACTTAGGCAAAGGATTGCGGAGCTGCTAGAAACTCCTTGTTTTCTACAATTTAGGTTAGTGGCACTTCTCCGGTCTCATGA
>DHXK01000195.1 GCA_002413665.1 Legionellales bacterium UBA5158
GTTTAGGTAGGTGAACGCTTACGCCAAATCTATCCCTAATACTTTAATATCCTTCATGTGGATCCTCCGTTTTTATATTTAATGAAATGTTTTCGCACTCATTCTGGCTCAAATTGAAGCCTTATTAAAGGTGTAGGGTCCATACTATTAGGCCTGTGTAAAGGGCTTATTTTTTCAACTATATATGAGTGTATAGGTGAAAGTGCAAATGGGGATTGCAGCCTGTATGCTACATAGACTTTATATAATATATAAACTATACTATACATAGATATAATAGGGGGTATGGATATGTCAGCTAAAGTCATGTTTTCTTTTCCTGATAAATTAGTAATTCGCATGAAAGCAGCTATTCCACCGAGAGATCGTAGCAAGGTTCTTGCCGCTCTTTTGGAAAAAGAAATCACTGCTCGCGAGCAAGGCCTTTATCTTTGCGCTAAAGAGCTTGAGGACAGTGCAGGGTTAAAAAACGAGATAGCTGTGTGGGATAATGAATTTGGCCAAGATGGATTAGATAATGTCTAAGAGCGTATTTAAATATCAACGAGGCGATGTTTATTTGGTAGAAGAACACCAGGTTCAAGGTAGTGAACAACGGAAAACACGTTCTTGGGTCTTGGTGGGTGCTTCGCCTATTAATTCGGCTCGAAGCACGGCAATTGCTATTCCTCTTTCAACACAAGCACCTGAAAAGCCACCACTTAGTATCAAAGTTCAGCTTAACAATTCGAATGTTTGTGCGGTGTTAGATCAATTACGTGCCTTGGATAAAAAAAGGTTTATTCGTTTTGAGGGCGAGTTATCTATTCATGATATGAGTCAAATCGATGATGGGTTGCGTAAGGTGCTGGCGCTTTAATGAATTGCATTATTGCAGCGACCGCCAAGATGAATAACCATAAAGTAGCAACTCGTAATGTGCGCCATTACCCGGATACTGAGATTTTATTTAACAAATAAATTCCAAATAATTGTTACGATTAATAAGACTGTAATGCGAATCTGGATAAGCATTTTGCCAATCTTTAGGGGGTTTTTTATTTTCCTTCCCCCATTTAAATTCATAGGCATATAATGTTCCCTCTCTCTCTTCTATATAGTCAATTTCTTTTTGGTCCCACGTGCGCCAAAAATAATTGTTCGCATAGATAGGAATATAGGATTGTTTTTTGAGTCGCTCAATACAGAGGAAATTTTCCCAGAGATTGCCCATATCATTACGCAGATTGATGGGGTTAAAATTTGCAATGAGTGCATTACGTATGCCAGTATCATAAAAATAATATTTACTTTTTTTTGTGATTTCTTTGCGTAGATTGCGACTAAAGCCTCTGAGGTTAAAAATAACAAAACCTTTTTCAAGTAAGTCAAGATAACGCGAAACAGTTTTAGTGTCGATTCCTAGTTGTTTAGCTAGCTCTGAATGAGAAACGTCACTGCCAATTTGAAAAGCCAGTAGCCGTAATAAGTCTAATAAAGTTTTTGAATTTTTAACTTTGTCTAATTATAAAATATCTTTTAATAAATATGAATGAGTGATCTCAGTAATATAATCTCGCTTTGCTTGAGTTGTTGTTGCTTTTATTACTTCGGGATAACTTCCATAAATTAAATATTCTTCTAAGTTTTCTTTTAGTTCGAAATGATTTTTGGTCTGTGAAATTTCTAATTGAGCAAGTGGAAAAAGGGTTAAAGTTTTTTTTCGACCTGTTAATGGCTCGCCAATTTGACCCGCTAATTCAAATGATGAAGAGCCCGTGACAATGATTCGGATATTGGGCTCTTGGTCGACCATGATTTTTAATGCCAATCCAATATTTGGAATTCGTTGTGCTTCATCAATGACTATTAACTCATATCCCGTCGTAAATTCTTTGATCGTTTTAAAGTCGGCCGTATCTAACGTGGTTTGCAATAACAAGTTGTCGCCTGATTCTAGTTTATATCGATATGGGCATTCAGCCAGATAATGTTTTAGCAGGGTGGTTTTTCCAACTTGCCTGGCACCATAAATGATAAGTACTTTATTGGGTTCACAATAAGGCTCTAAATTTTTGTAATACCTTGGAATATAACGAGTATCAGTCATTTTCAACCCTAAAATAGTGATATTTCATGGATATTATATCCTTGAAATATGCTGATTTCAGGGAGTATAGCTATCAGTTGTTCTGATTCGCTTGATTCATAATGCTTGCTTACGTTTAATTTTTTGGTAAAAAAGAAGCCTGATGCTCGTGATTACATCAGTTTGGGAATTAATTATTCCGATCGATTTTTTGCCCATAAAAATCTACCACAGCTAATCATTCTCATTTACCCCAGAAGGCTCTATCCTATTGAGCTATTCAGTTCAGCTGAGCCTGATCTTGCACCCGCTGTATCATTCTTAATTAGACTTTGATGTGGCGTAAATATAAATGAACCATTTTTTTTGATATTTAAGATTTAAGGATTTAGAAATGCAAGAACGAAAAGCTTATTTTAACGAACAAAAGGAAAAATTACAAAAAGCCATAAGCCATCTTGAATACAGCTATAATAAAATAGTAAACCTACCTGTTAATCCTAATCAATTGGATGAAGAAACCTTAGAAACTTGGGAGAGCTTTAGCGCAAGATTTTCCCGCGTAGCAGATATTTTTATGTCTAAATATCTTCGTACATTTATTATGATACAAGACCCCGGTTTTGCAGGTACATTTAGAGATATCATTAATCAAGCTGAAAAAATGAACTTAATTAATAATGCAGATAAATGGATGGCTATACGAGAATTAAAAAATATTTCTGCTCATGAATATACTGATAAAGACTTAGCAGCTTTTTTTGAGCGTATTAAAAAGGAAGCTCCCCTTTTAATATCTATAAAAGATATATTATGAGGCTAAGTCAAACTGAACTAACTAATTTAATAAAAGTTTTTAAAAAATATTTAGCATGTCATTCTTTAAATGCAAAACTTTATCTTTATGGCAGTAGAGCTCAGGATCATTTAAAAGGAGGCGACATCGATTTATTGTTGTGTGTCAATACGGATGTGAATCAAGAGAAACTAATTGCAGATAAACTGGATATATTAGTCGATATTAAAAAAAAATTAGGCGATCAAAAAGTTGATTTACTGATTATCTCTGAGTGTTCTATGGCAGAAAATGCTTTTGTAAAAATGATTTTACCTTCGACAGTATTGCTCTGTAGTTATGAAAATAACAGCCCTAACTTATAGCTCGAAATGTAACTATTTGTTTTGCTGAATGGTTGCGCGACACAAAAGTAAAAATTGATGAGCATTTTGTAACCATAAAAATCTACCACAGCTAATCATTCTCATTTACCCCAGAATGCTCTATCCTATTGAGCTATTCAGTTCACTTGAGCCGATACCGTAACAATATAAGATGGAGCCTAACCAGTGAGTGCTACGCTATGGGAAAAATGTCTAGATTGTCTGCAGGATGAATTTCCGTCTCAGCAGTTCAATACCTGGATTAGGCCATTACAACCAGAATACTCTGAAAATAAATTAGTGTTATTAGCGCCCAATCGCTTTGTTCTTGACTGGATATTGGAACGTTTTATTGGTCGCAT
>DHXK01000223.1:0-5105 GCA_002413665.1 Legionellales bacterium UBA5158
CAAAAAATGTGGGTAATTGAAAGAATCACCGAACGCTTACCTTCATATAATGTATTTGGCGATTTACAATTTCTGGCTTGAGTGCGATGCAATATTTTAGAGCCCGTTGATTCAATATTTTCACGGACTTTAATTTGTGAAATATGTATCTTGTTGTTAAGTTCTTTTCGGTGAATATGGTGTGTCACTGGCGACTTAGTATTATGGCTCAACATGGACAATTCCTTGTCAGTAGACGGTTCTTAAGCGCTGCAGATTATCCTCTATTTAAGCTCGCCGATAAATTTTTGTCGATTTTGTAACTCCTTGATTTATAAGGGGCTAAAAACTGGTGCTTCAGAGCTGAGAGTTTGGCGGTTTATATAAATTACTTTTTGTTATACCAAATCGTGAAGAGAATTTTTGGCAAATACAGTTTTTCTCTTCATTACTGGCTTGTGTTCCGGTTAAAAATAAAAAATTTATTATTCCCAAAAAGCCTATGAGTACAGGGGATTGATTCCATGTGAATGTCATTCAAAATATCCAATTCTTTAAGTAAGCATATTAAGTTCAATTTATGATTGATTTGAGTTTATTATTCTCGTTAAGTTTGTACGGAGTTCACCTTGAGCCGGGGTGCATTTTCTATTATGATTCTATATTCATTGTAAAAATAGTCTTACTCTACTCATTAAAGATCTAATATTACTAGGCTCGAATGATTTCAAGTCAACTGATGTTAACATCAACGCATGGAGCTCGCATGAAAAAACTAATGATTAGTTTAATCAGTTTTGGCATCTTAAGTCATAGTATTATGGTTTTAAGCACGCCGCAGGTCAAAGCGACAAAACCGCCCTATAATATTATTCTTATTATTAGTGATCAAGAAACTAATCATTTATCTCAGGCAGATGGATATCAGCTACCCGCACGACGAATGCTTAAAGAGCACGGTGTGGCATTTGAAAATCATTACACCGCAGCCGCTATGTGTTCGCCTTCAAGGGCCACTTTTCTAACGGGCGTGCCACCACAAAAAAACGGTGTTTATGATCAAATGGAATATAGTTTTGTTTCTGATCTTAATACAAAATGGCCTACAATTGGTTCGGTATTAAAAAAATTGGGTTACCGAACAGTTTATTTTGGCAAGCTAGAAATGTCGAAAGCGCTATTAGAAGATAAAAATACTATCAATTATAGTAACCTGGCTAAATCTTATGGCTTTGATGCATTTAATCCCAATGGAGATGTTAATAGTTCGCCCCAAGAAGGTTACAGTGCGGACAGTTATACTGCAGGTGAGGCCATACAATGGTTAAGAAAAAACGCTCATGTCACAAAAACAAATGCCCAACCTTTTTTTCTTGTTGTAAGTTTGTTGAATCCCCACGATATCATGTATGGAGATGCAAACTTGCCCGGCATGCCACGTGTACAACTACCGCTTGCTCCTGTTATCTTGCCTCCCCCCGCCAATAGTTTATATGCAAAAAAATGGAAATTTTCTCTTTCTCCTACGTTACAAGAATCGCTAGTTACGCGCGGTACCCCAAATGCATTAAATGAATATCAAAAAGGTTGGACTGCTAGCTTAGGTAAAATTCCTGCCACTCGAACAGATATGTGGCATTATTACTATAATTATTATTTAAATGCTTTACGGGATAATGATAATAGTTTAGGACAGATCGTTAAGACGATTAATGAAATGAATTTATGGCAAAACACAGTTATCATTTCAACAGCCGATCATGGTGAGATGGGCGGAGCGCATGGTGGATTACGGGGTAAAGGACCAATGGCCTATGAAGAAAACGCCCATATTCCCCTAATTATTGATCATCCTACAGGATTTCATGGAACAAAAAATATTGCGTTAACAAGCCATTTGGATTTATTACCAACCATAGTTGGATTGACAAATTTGCCAGTCACCGAACGTCAAAAAGTCACGCAAAGATTTGCTGGTAAAGATTTCTCTAATCTCGTTACCATAAAAAAAATGCCTGATTTGCATGCAATTAGGCCTGCCGTTTTGTTTAATTACGTAGGTATTTCAACCATTGATGGTCAGTATCTAAGTAATATGTTGAAAGCCTCATTTACTCATCATAATTTACCTTCGCTATCAGAAGTCGATATGAATAAGCGCGGATTCTTATCATTTATATTTGATGGTCGCTATAAGTATGCTCGCTTTTATGCTCCTAACGCTTTTAATACGCCAGAAAGCATGGATGAAATTTTTAAATATAATGACGTGCAATTATTTGACTTAAAGACAGATCCAAATGAAACAGAAAACTTAGCGTTGGCCCCTGAAAAAAATAAAGATTTGATTCTGCGTATGAATCATCTTTTAAATACAATGATTGAAAATGAGGTAGGCACGAACACTGGCAATTTCCTGCCATCTACTATTCAATCTAATGTGCACTCTGTGACGTTTAATCAAAAGTAGGATTTAGAAATGTTTCGTAATTGTTTATATTATTTTAGCTTGATAATATTTTTATTTATTTCATTAAATATATTTGCAGATACAGGTAAAACGACAAAAGATTTATGGGCAGATCGGGTTAAAGTTGGTGGCAGTGTTTCGTTAGCAGGATTAGCTGCAAACCAAGCACCCACTACCATCGGTATTCAAGGACATGATGGCAATACAAGCAATTTAATTTTAAATTACTCTGATCTTAATTTTACAGCTATATTATTAGAATGGATGACTGCATATACTGATATTGCGTACGCTCAACAAGCACCGGCATTTATTCATGACCAGCCTGGAAATGGCAATGTACTTTTCCTTCAAGAAGCTTACTTGAAATTGGGTACATCGAAAACTTCTCCTTATTACCTTAAAGCAGGTTTAATCAATTTGCCTTTTGGAGGGTTAAACTACTCTTCTAATATGGAAAGCTTTATTCAATTATTGTCATTGAATGGTCCTCCGACTTTACAGGTTGGTGTTGAACAAGAACAAGGTATAAATGGGTCTGTGTATGTCTTTACAAAAGATAAGTTAGTTACTGATACCGATAGCACCAATGTACGTGATTATGGGATGGCAATAAGTTATATACATAAATCATCCGAAGTAGGTTATCGAGTCGGCGCAGGTTTAATTTCGAACCTCTTAAGCAATTTTTTTATTGGTAACACAACGGCCAATAATAGTAATTTACATCAAGGGCGTTATGTTCATCATGTTCCAGGGTTAAATTTGCAAGCTTTGTTTAATTATTATCGTTTTGACGGGGGATTGCGTTTCATTGGGGCATTAGAACCTGCATCTGTGAATGATGTTCCTTTCACGACAGATGGAGGTAGCCATTTAATCGGTGCAAAACTGGCAGGATGGAGTGCTGTTTTAGGCTACACGTTTGATATCTTTGACTATACCAGTCGTTTAGTGGGTGGCTATGAAGGAACTAGTCAAGCTGCCGCTGTCGGTACCGCATCAGGCGCGGAGAACTTTAATTCAAAATCTGCAGTGAGTGTTTATAACACTAACCCGAAAGTTAATAATTACGCTGTCATTGGGTTACCAAAAAGTAGAATCTTTGCCATGTATAAACTGCATGTGAATAAATTTGCGGCGGTAAGTTTAGAAATAGATGATTATCTCAGTTATTCGACAAGTAATGGCGGGACTGGTAAGAATGCTCTAATGACTATGTTGCAGATTGGTGTCCAATATGGCTAATGTAAATTAAAGATTCGTATTTTCCTTTTTGTAATTGGAAATTTTTTATATTAAACGGCGAGTAACCTAAGCTAAATGGTGTACAACCATTTAGCTTAGACATTTTTTACGGGACAAGCTTGCTTGTAACATCACCTTGTAAGTTAATTTTAGTGGGGTCTATTGATAAAAGTGGAGCACCTTCATTAAAGTTAATTTTATTTAAGTCTATCCAAATGATATTCGGTGCGGTCGTGGAATTAAAATAATAAATATTATTTGTTATATCGGCAACAGAGACCCATCGTGTTGCCCAGGCATCTTCTGTCTTGTTACCAGAAGTATCTACAGCGCCAAAAGGCGTCATTGTAGTGCGTATTACTGATAGCACGTTCGCAATTGCCTCTAAATTATTGTTAGAGGAAGGCGATGTTTTTAAATATGCAGCTGCTCGGACGAAACGACTTAAAGGATCAGGGTCACCGGGTAATGGCAATTTTCCACCAAACCCTTGATAACGCTTTAAGTTAGATAATTGTATATTGTAAGCAGGTTCATTAGTCATAACCTGGTATTGGCTACCATGATATATTTTCATCTTACCTTTTATAAATTCAATGATTGCTGAATCACCTGAGCGATCTTCTAATGCTAAATGTAATGGCCAAGTTTTATTATTTATTTTAGTCGCTATGACTTGTAAGTCTTTGATACCTTCAAGAGCTTCATTGACAGTTGCATAATGGTCTAAAACATACTGGGCCCACATTCCATTCGAAATTTTTGGTTTAGTTTTGTCAATATTTGGGTATTCCGTCCCTGATAAATAAAGTAAATGAACCGCAAGTCCTTTTTCATTAATACCATCTGTTGCGGTAGAGGTATGAAACGCGGTAACGACAAGATTGCCGAATCGGGTATTCCAAGTGAGGGAATTTTTTCCTGTTTCGCCATTATGTTGACTACCGCGCGGATTAGTAACAAGCAGTGGCGTATCTGATATGTATAAATCAACAGTTCGAGCGACAACTTTATTGCTACCTTTGTCATTTGAAAATACGGTTGTGCAACTGTAACTTATAGTGGTATTCATAACCAAAATGGCCATAAGAGAAGATTGTAATAATCCTTTTGAAAGTAATTTCATTACCCGTTCCTTATAATATAAAATTATAATATTAACATATTTATTATGGGTAAGCGTTTAGACTTTCGAGATGAGATGGAGTAAAAATATATTAACGATAGGGTTAACTTTAACGGAATTTAGTGATAAATCTCAACTTTTTAAAAGAATATTTTTTGTTCGAAAAAATATTTTATGCTAGAAAAAAACCAAATACTACCGTCTAAAATTATATATCATCCAAACCATGTCAGATTAAATAAATTTATCATGAAAACGAGAGCATAAAATTCCAGGGGGTAT
>DHXK01000223.1:5272-5722 GCA_002413665.1 Legionellales bacterium UBA5158
GAGCATAAAATTCCAGGGGGTATTATTTAAAAAATTTATACCACTTTCCGCATCTCAATAGGTTTTGCTTCAACCGTGTTTCCAATATTCAGTCCAGGAAACCAACGTTCAAAATGTTTATGAAGATCGTTATTCAAAACAGCGGTTCTTGTTTGTAATATATAGTGCGCGCCCTTTGGAGTCCATTGCATTTGTTGCTTTTTCACCATTCGTTTAGCTACAACTTCATTTATAGTCGATTCCACAAAGCCAGTTGAAATGCATTCTCCATAACGCCACTTTTCACCATAATTTGGTATCAAATGTTTATTGTTACGAATATAAGTATCCATATCATCTAGGTGCAGAAGAAATTTCTTTTTATTTTTATACTGAATTTCATCCCCATCACAAATCAAATAACAATCCTCAAGATGATCTATCGCTTTCTCAACATTACCATGTCAAAGA
>DHXK01000223.1:5851-6643 GCA_002413665.1 Legionellales bacterium UBA5158
TCAAAGATACCATTTTGTGCTTTCTAATTCTTTTTTAATTTTATTACCTTCATTTAAATCTGAATGCGCAAGACCCTTAGCAAATTGATTAAGTACTGTCATCCGCATGGCAATATGAAACCAATCCAATACATGTTCTGATTCTGGATACATCCTATATTGTAAATCTCTTACATTGTCAGCACCATCAGATAAAAATGTAATCTGCTGATTATTCTGCATACCTTGCGTATTTAACATATTCATTAATCGCCGTCTTGGGTGATCATCCAATGTCTGAACAAAACCAAAACGTTTCGTTGGTGTAGTTTTTGAAAATGATTTACCCGCAATAATTTCAAAATTAGTGTTTTTATGATGCCAATTCCTAACGTATCCACCATCAATACCAACCGTCATAGGTTTTCCAGGAGTAGGTAAATTTCCCCAATCTCTTGGGCATCCCGTTAGGTACTCAGGCTTCTTCTCTAGTTCTTTCTCTTGAAGCTCTGCCGTTTTATGAAGGTGATTTCTAACCGTTGCAGCATTCTGTGTTGAGCTAACTGGCAATACATCTTGAAGTAATTTCGCTGTCAATCCATAAGACATCAATGATGCCCACTTTGTCTCAATATACTGTAATTCTGGGCTGATATGATCAGATAAAAAAGAATTCAACAGACTAAATGTTTTTGTTGATGATGTACTACATTTGCAGTTATACAAACGTAAACTTGGAATAGAAACAATCCCAAACAAAGTTTTATATTGAATAAGATGATAACCTTTTGATTGACGATTTCGCAAACAACA
>DHXK01000079.1:0-2785 GCA_002413665.1 Legionellales bacterium UBA5158
AGCTAGCATAACTACAATAATAGTAATAATGAGCCACTGACCATTATTCGCAAAAGGAATAATTAATGTGAGTAAAAAACCAATTAAACAAGCAATAGCAGTTTTAACACTATGAATGATACGTTCGTAACTTAAGTTATTTAATAGCATCATCATAGTGAGGTTGCTCATTTTATTGGAGAAGGCTACGCAACATCCAAGCAGTTTTATCATGGTCGCGCATACGTTGTATGAGCATATCCATAGTAGCTTGATCATTATTTTTTTCTGCCGTCGCAAAAATAATATGTGCATGATGAGAAATAACTTCATGATCATGGAGTAATTGAGCAATCATGTCCGTGGCACTCGGTGCGCCATTTTCTTCCTTGAGCGAACTTAGTTTAATGAAATGTGAGAAAGAAGCAGGTGTGGTGCAACCTAAAGCTCGAATGCGTTCTGCTATGACATCTACAGCATCTGCTAATTCTTTGTATTGGCGTTCAAATAATAAATGTAATGAGTGGAAGTTAGGACCAGTTACATTCCAATGAAAATTTTGAGTTTTTAAATATAACAGATAGGTGTCTGCAAGATGATGCGTTAATTCATCGGCTACTTTTTGTGAGTGTTGATTATGTGCTGATGATGGCATGGTTTTCATGATCTGCTCCTGTTTGTGACTTTATTTCATAAAGTATAGCGCGGTTATCCCAATAGGTTAAATTTATAATTTTTATAGGTTTGATAGATAAAAGCAATGGATGAAATATGAATATATTTACATATATTATACCTTATTTTGAGTTAAATAAGTGGGCAGTTACTTTGCCATTCCTAGAATAATTTTCCATTCGTTGGCGGTGACAGGGGTGATAGACAGGCGACTTCCTTGTCTAGTTACCGCCATATTCTCTAATTGCGGATGTTTTTTCAATTCATCTAAGCTAATGATATTGTTAAATTTTTCTTTAAATTTAACATCAACCATGAACCAGCGTGGATTTTCTGGTGTGCTTTTAGGGTCAAAATAATCTGATTCTAAGTTCCATGAGCTGTCATCTGGATACCCAGAGCGGACTATTTCAACCGTCCCAACAATTCCAGGTGGTGAGCAATTAGAGTGATAAAAAAATCCTTGATCGCCGACTTTAATTTGATCACGCAACATATTGCGTGCCTGATAATTTCGTACACCATCCCAGTGTTCTGTTTTTTTTGGCATTTTTGCTAAAGCATCGATGCTAAAAGTTTCAGGCTCAGATTTGAATAACCAGTAGGACATATTTTTTCCTTATTATTAATATTTAAAAGGTGAGAGTGTTATACTGCAGCTCAATACTTGCCAAGCTCGGATAAACATCTAGTTGCGTCCTTTTAATACGATAGTTAACAAACTTCTTTTAGTGTAGTTAATTAACCCAATCATTTTGGAGAATTATTTCAATGAGTAAGAATTTTATTTTAATTTTATTTATGTTTTTTATGACACATACAGTAGTAGCTTATGGAGCTGAATATAACACAAAACAAAACGGCACAGAGACACATAAAACACATGTCGATGTGGGTGGTTCGTGTTGCGCATTCTTTAATATATCAACGCAAGTGGGTCACATTCAAGATGGAAAATGTCATTTTGAAGCGGAAACTCAATCAACTCAAACATCTATTTGTGATGTACGAGATGGTATCTTCACTTTGGATGGCGGTAGATTAAAACAATTAATAGGTTCAGGTTGGGAGTGTGCTGCAACTCATCTGACAGCATCGATCTTTGGGAGTACATCCGATGAATTTAAATTGATTAGTGATGGAAGTGGCAACTATGTCAATTCAGATCCAGCGATGGGTAATGTTAGTCTTAAATTGTGTTCCCACTAAAACTATTTTAAGGATCTCTATAAAAATATAGAGATTCGCGGCAAGTTAGCAATGTCTTAGGTTACTTAATAGCTTCAGTCTCTTGTAGAATCTTTGCAATATTCTTAGCTAGCTCTGAGTAACCTAATTGATTTAAATGCATCATGTCAGATTTGTATTTTGGTTGTTGCAGTAGCGATGCTAATGAATTTTTTTCAAGTGGGATATTATATTCATCGGCCAGCTCCTGATAAAAATCAGGTATTGCAAAACTAAGGCGTGGATAAGGTACCGCAATTAAAACAATTTGAGCGCCTGCTATTTTTATTTTTTTTATCATTTCTGATAAATTAGTTTTGATACTTTCCTCAGGTCGTTTACGTATTAAATCATTTCCACCTAAGCAGAGTAAAACTAATTGTGGATGATTTTTTTCAAGTTCCATGACTAATCGTGGCATGCTCTGTGATGTTTCTTCTCCTGCAACTCCTGCATTAATAACACGATGTTTAATTAAAATTTCAAGATCAGCAGGGTAGCTATTTGCAAGTGTTGTGCCTGTGCCATAAGTTAAGCTGTCACCAAAGGCTAGAATAACTGCGTCAGGTGCGAGAGGTTGAAGTTTAGGTTGTTCTTTGCTACAGCTTGAAAATAAGAAAAAAGTGATAAAGAAAAAAATTTTTATAGGATGATCAGTATTTTTGGAAAGCTTGGTCATTTAAGTTATCTCATAATATAAAAAAATATTTCTGACTAATCACATAATTTTATTGTATGGAGCACTTTGCCGAATCTTCTGAAGGAGTTTTTTTATGGAGATACTCAATTTGTTTATCACTAATATCTAATTTAAAACTAACATAAATTTTATCAATTAAACTTTCTAAAGTTTGTAATTTTTCAGATACTAAATGCCGTAGTTCCTGAACATCAGTGCGATTTT
>DHXK01000079.1:2933-5820 GCA_002413665.1 Legionellales bacterium UBA5158
GAACATCAGTGCGATTTTTTTTCTTTTCGGAAATTTGTTTTGCTAAGTCAACATTGCTATTGAAAGTTCCATCTTTGTTTCCCAGCTGTAATGTATGATGTAGATGCGAAATTCCATCTATTAACTGAAGAATAGCACCCATATAGTTTGGCAATAAATGGTTTATTTCTTTTGCAGAAGATTGTTTTTCAATTAATTGTTTTATGTCAGTATGTGTTTTACTAAGAGAGATTTGAGCTTCATCAAGTTGGGCTAAATGAATGTCAATCTCAGTCGCTAATGCGGTTTCTTTTTCTCTTTTATCTTCAATATCTGCTTTATAGCTAATAGATATTTTATCAATTAATACCCTTAGATTATGCAGTTCATGTTTGTTAGAAGAGAGTTTTTCTTTTTTGCAAATTGCTCTTGCGGCATGCACATTGCTTTCTAAAGTATTATCTATATTGATTAATTCTGAATTATGATGAGAGTGCAATAAAGTACTCAGCGTAATTTCTATTTCGTTGATGCCAAATACGATTGCATTGCTATTATGTTGTGGAATGAGATTTTGGATTAGTTTTTTGATCTCTAGGCAAGTCTGATCTAGCGTAGCTAGAGCTTTAGCAAGTTTAGCTAAGCGTTTAACATGTTGCCTGTGAACTAAAGAGGCCGCTTTTTTTTCAGGTTGTTGTGCAAATAAACGAGGACTAGACATAGAAATCCTTCTCTACGAAATTTTATAAATCCTTGTAAGGGCCCAACTTGATTGAATGAACATTTAAACTATCGTAGCATTTTTTATTGTATTGTACAGCTTATAGAACATTTGGCTGGTTTGGCTTCTTGTATGTATTGAATTTTTTTATGATTAATGTCGGTTTTGCAGCTAATATAAATCGCATCGAGTAAGGCTGTTAAGGTTCGCATTTCTTCAAATCTTGTCCAAAAAATCTTTAGTTTTTCAGGAAATATTTTGTAATCAATACACATATTTTTCGCAGATAAAATGTTAGCCTCTAACGATTTATCTTTATTCTTTAATTGACAAGTTACATAGGTATTAGAGAAGTTGCGTAGTATCGTTTCACAGCAATCCATGGCAAGCACTAACTCTGGCAGATTATAAACACACATTTCGTGATTTATTCGGTTTTTTATACTGATATAATGTGTAGACAGTACACTTAGGGCATCATTTAATTCGGTTAAATGCACGCTCAATTCAGTTTGTGGAACAGCTATTTTTTCTTCACGAGAAAGTGGTGATTTTGATGAAAATAAGCGCGGGTTGGACATAGAAGACCTTTGAATTGGAGGGTAATGTTCTTGCGTTAAGTGCCCACATTAACTGAGTGAGCACTAGCAGAGGCTTTATCTTTTCATTGCATCAAAAAAATCTTCGTTTGTTTTTGTGGATTTCAATCTATCGATAATAAATTCAATCGCTGCAAGATCATCCATAGGCTGAAGAATTTTACGCAAGATCCACATTTTTTGCATTTCATCTGGCTTGGTAATCAATTCTTCACGGCGGGTGCCGGACTTATTGATATTGATAGCAGGGTAAATACGGCGTTCAGCAATACGTCTATCCAAATGGATTTCCATGTTGCCGGTACCTTTAAATTCTTCGTAAATAACATCATCCATTTTCGAGCCGGTATCGACTAAAGCCGTTGCAATAATAGTCAAGCTGCCGCCTTCTTCGATGTTACGTGCTGCACCAAAAAATCGTTTTGGTCTTTGTAATGCATTTGCATCTACACCACCGGTTAATACTTTTCCGGAAGCAGGTACAACTGTGTTGTATGCGCGCGCTAGTCGAGTAATAGAGTCTAGTAATACGACTACATCGCGTTTGTGTTCTACTAAACGTTTAGCTTTTTCGATAACCATTTCAGCAACTTGCACGTGACGGTTAGCAGGTTCATCAAAGGTACTTGCAATCACTTCACCTTTTACAGACCGTGTCATTTCAGTTACTTCTTCAGGACGTTCATCAATCAATAACACGATGAGGTAGCATTCTGGATGATTTTGAGAAATCGAATGAGCGATGTTTTGTAACATCATTGTCTTACCAGCTTTAGGAGGAGAGACGATCAATCCACGTTGGCCTTTGCCTATAGGTGAGGCTAAATCAATGATACGGGCAGTGATATCTTCGGTGCTGCCATTGCCTAACTCCATGGTTAAGCGTTCATTCGCAAAGAGTGGTGTTAAGTTTTCGAAGAGTACTTTGTTTTTCGCATTTTCTGGGGCATCAAAATTAATATGATCAACTTTTAATAAAGCAAAGTAGCGTTCACCTTCTTTGGGAGGTCGAATTTTCCCTGAGATAGTATCACCTGTGCGCAAATTGAAACGTCGAATTTGGCTAGGAGAAACATAAATGTCATCTGGGCCGGCAAGATAAGAACCTTCAGCAGAGCGTAAAAAGCCAAAGCCATCTTGCAAAATTTCTAAGACCCCGTCTCCGTAAATATCTTCACCACGTTTTGCGTGTGCTTTTAAAATGGCGAAAATAATGTCTTGTTTGCGAGATCGTGCCATATTCTCTAAGCCATATTCTTCAGAGAGTAAGATTAGATCAGATGCGCTTTTTTTCTTTAGTTCAGTTAAATTCATAGTGGGTTAGTGCCTATATTTAAAAACGAGATAATGTTGTGGACTTTTTTGTAGAGTCGTTGAAGTTGGTTTGTATTAAAAAATGTTAGGGATTCCATACTCAGGGTAACGATCCTTTACTTACTTTTAGGATGCCTTGTTGGGCTAGACATCCAATTCCTAACGATTCATACAGCATTTTTTAGGGATTACCGCGACTTAAAATATCAAACTCAACGAGTTGTAAAGAAGATGGCCTAAACGTTAGGTCCATAAAAATTAACAAATTGTGGGG
>DHXK01000257.1:0-296 GCA_002413665.1 Legionellales bacterium UBA5158
ATTTAACCGGAGCTACGTTGATGCAAGAACCGGAAGATTGGTATAAAGTAGCTGATGCTCACGGCAGCATTTGCGTATGGGATGAAGCGCAACGAAGTTTTAATTCACGTAACGCGATGAGCTTTCACAATAAACTAGCGAATGACGTATTAACTTTTTGTCGGAAGATGGCAAGCATACAAATATTCGTTACACCCAGTATAAAGCGTTTGGATATTGTGATTCGGGATTTACTTGAAGTTTTAATTATTGTCCGTCAAATGGGCGGCAAGGGGATTAGATTCGATTATTACGAC
>DHXK01000257.1:421-1330 GCA_002413665.1 Legionellales bacterium UBA5158
ATTATTACGACTTCACGGCGGACGCTTTTGGGCCTTATGGACAGTTCTTGCATTCCCGGTTCCTTCCGGCCGCAAAGGTACAACAAATTTACAAATTGAATTTATTCGATTCACATAGTTTCATTTCCGGCTTTCCTTTACCCAAAACGGAGCGAGCTGCGGAGAAATTTATGCAAGAATTAGAAGAAAGACACGATGCAGCACGAAAGAAAAAGAGGGATGAACTCAAAGCAAAGGGGGTCCTGGTATGACGATTGTTCCAGCGGAAAAAATTGCGAGTAATCCGGAAACGCTTTTATATTATTTTCCCGGTATGCATCCAGTACGATATACCAAAATGATTCGGGATTATATCTACTGGAAACATGTGCAAACGGCAGAAAAGGTAGCTCAAATGTCAAAGAAAATATTAGTCCCTCGTTATTGCATCCATTGGGCAAGGAAGAAGCAGCTCGAGGATCGGCGTATTATCATTCAGAAAAAAGTTTTCTTTGTCTTGGAAGAGTCGGAAATGACGAAAGGCGAATTAAAACAATATCGGCAGATTTCAGTCGATCAAGAGGTGAGTTGATGGAGCTTGTGCAGACGGTAGACGATGTAAATGTGATATGGGAAGCAAATATGGAAGTAAAGAGATTACAGACTATTTTTTTTAGTGGTTTGAAGGAAAACCCGGACGAATCATTAAAAGCCAGCCGGGAAATTGATAAATTGAGAAGATACATTCACGGTAAATATAAAATTTTGATTTGAGTTTGCTCTCGATCCGCGAGCAGCACACGATATATTGATAGATTGAATAAGCATTTATTTACTCCATGTAACTCCAATCAATATATTAATAGACTCGAAGGGAAATAAAGGGTATAATTTCGTTAGTGAACAAACGAAGTAAAAACCCCTAATCCC
>DHXK01000257.1:1562-5633 GCA_002413665.1 Legionellales bacterium UBA5158
AAAGTGGTCTTAGGAGTTGCATGGTACAAATGCTACTAGAGATAGCATTCGTCACTTAGGTGTATTATAACCTTTTAGTACGAATTTGCCAAGACACTAGTAGCACGTTACTAGTGTCTTTTTTGTTGTCCTCACGTTGGATATAAGCGGTCTAGGCCGCTTTATCATATAGCAGCTACCAGCTGCACCAGTAACAGCCTATTATTTTTTTTATTTTTTTAAACAGCTAAGAAAATTTCCAATATTTTACAAGAGGAGCATTTTCTGATAGCTTATTTTTCTATTGTTTTTTTTGAGGAGTCGATGAGATGGGGAAAAAACGAGGATCTTTAGGAGCACCAGCAATCATTATGCGGAAGGATCGAAAGAAGGTAGGCAAACCCATACCACAAAGCTTTGCATACCGCTACCAGTGCATTAGAAGGCACGAACGTATTGAAAGTCATCCGATAGAAGTCAAACCCCTGCCTTACTGTGGAAAGTGTCATATGACAACAGGGGAAATGAATCGGATCGAGTACAAAGCGAGAGTAAAGCGGCCACAAATAACAAAAAAGTAACCAAGATCAAATGTACATAAAAAATTGAATAGATCTCGAATAAACGACTATAAACAAACTCGATCCGCAAGGATCGTTGATGGTGTTGGTATAAATGACGCGAAAGCGTAGGCGAGAATCATGCAGCTGCATGATGATGACCGCAGTCGTCCCACCCCCCGCGAAGTGTCAGCTGGCGAACCAAAAATCCTAAATCCTGCGATGGTGAAGGTGCGCACGTCCAGCAAATTATAACTGCGGGTGTCATCCGTTAAATGGACAAGGTTCTATTGCGCGTTTGTAGACCCCTGCAAACACCCTCAGATTGGGCGTTATGACTCTAACGACCCATATTCCCGTCCGTGTGATCCGCAAGGATCAGGCTGATTGACAGAGTTACTAAAAAGTATACGCGGTAAAGCACGACCTGAGCG
The DNA here is from genome assembly GCA_002413665.1 of Legionellales bacterium UBA5158. GTDB lineage: Bacteria > Pseudomonadota > Gammaproteobacteria > DSM-16500 > DSM-16500 > UBA5158. The sequence goes on from DHXK01000257.1 coordinate 2,536, forward strand.
CGTTGAATGTCAATAAAGAAAGCGATGGCGACGAAGACCTGGCTCCGTCCGGTTTCGTTCAACAAGCTACAGCCCTCCCATTCTTATGGGGGGCTGTCTGCTCCTGCTTCCTCTCCCCTTTCACCTTTCCTGCATCCCAAATCCTAGCACCTACACGGAGCAGACAAATGCAGGGGTGGGAGTGGGGAGAATGTTCTAATCAAAAGGCTTGCGCAGCAAGGCAACCGCCTTTAAGAGCCTGTGGATAAGATGGCAAAGGTTTGGAGTTGTCCACAAGCAATAGGAAAATAAAGGGAAAAAAATAGAACTTTCCCTGACCGCAGGGGCACCAGCCCCCACGCCAGTGGGAACACCACCCTAAATAAAGTTACTTGACTAATATGAACATTAATGTTAATATTAAAAATAACATTAAAGCTAACTTAAGGAGGTGGGAGATTGGGGAAAAGATCGAGTATAGAAAAGGTTTATCAGATTGCAACGCTGACCTTTCCAAGTGAAGAAATAACAGAATTGCTCTGCACGCAGGAGTTCGAAAGAGCGCTGGAGCTTCTTTTAATCATCCGACAAACAAGAGCGCTTAAGTCTCCGATTAATCTTTTGCGCAGGGCGATTAAAGAGAATTGGACAGTTGAAGTGATGCCGGAAAGGATTAACAGACGCTTGCAGGGTGCGGTAGAGAGAAATTTAATAAGGCGGGGGCTTGATCCGGCAGAAGCGGAAAAAAAGGCGAAAGAAAATTAATATTAACATTAATATTATAAAAGTGAGGTGTAAAATGGCGGCTAAAGTTTGGGCGATCTGTACGAATAAAGGCGGGGTACTGAAAACAACGATCACAACTAATTTGGCGGGTATATTGAGCAAGACCAAAAAAGTTTTGATTATCGATACGGACATGCAAGGGAACTGCCTAATTTCGTTTGGGAAAAACCCCGATCAACAAAAGCTAACCATTTATAATGTTTTGGTGGAAAATGTTCCAGTAGAAAAGGCTATCGTAAATGTACATAAAAACATCGATGTTTTGGCCGCTAACGATGATATGGATTTATTTGATTTTGACATCCTAATGAATATTAAAAAGTACCCCCATTTCTTCATGCTGGTTAAAGGTGCGATCGATAAGCTGCGGAACAAGTACGATTATATTTTAGTGGATGCGCCGCCATATAAGGGATTGATGCATGGAAACATTTTAAGTTTCGTGGATAAGGTTCTGATTCCATTTCAACCGGAAACCTATTCTATGCGATCCCTGGTTAAGATGATTCAGAGTATTGAGGAATTTAAGAAACAGCATAATCCGACTCTTTCAATTTTGGGTGTTGTTGCGACTCTAGTCGATCAGCGAACAAACCTACATTCCCAAGTGTTGCAAGAGTGCAGGAAATATTGCCATCATCAAAATGTTAGAATGTTTGAAACCTATATTCCTCGATCGGTTCGATTCGCGTCAAGCATAGCCTACGAGAAGCTACCAGCAACACTGACGGACGTTAAAAATCCAATCGTAATGAATTATTTTGATCTACTTAAGGAGGTGCAGCAATTTGAGTAAAAAGAGATCGTTAGCAGGTGCAGGGTTCGAAGATATAGCAGATACAGCAAATGTTAATATTAATGTTAATACTAATGATAATATTATCAATAAATTATTAGTTGAAACGGATAAAAAAGTAATGCTTGGGATCTACTTCGATCCAGAAGTTGAAGAAGCGCTAAGAAAGAATTTTAAGAAAAAGCGTGGATTAATGTCCAGTATTGTTAATGAAGCAACGAAAAGGGCGTTGCAAGAAAACGGATTGCTATAGTTGTATACATAATAACCGCAGCTGCCGGATCTACTAGGCATGAAATGTATATAATTTTTAAGGCGCCGGATCTTCCATGGCAAAAAAATGTATACAAATTTGGAGGGTACCGTTTTGGATCCGCGGAATTTTGTATACAAGTATGAAGGGCTGCTTCGTGGATCTGCCCAATAAACAAAAAGGATGTGTATACAAATGTCAGCGAGAACGCCAATTCAAGTTCCAGTGGAATTAAAAAGCAAAATGGACGATATGAAAGGAACGCTAAGAGCATCCAGCCAGTATGAAGTGATTGAAAAGTTGATCGAATACTACGGCTGGGCCGAAAAGAAAAAGGTTACAGATCATGAGGAATGGCAAGCGAGAAAAAAATTGCAAGATGAAACGATGATCGTATTAGGGGAAGACTTGAAAAAAAAATACGATCACTTTCAGAAGGAATGCAACTTTAATAATCCCCAATCCGGATTAAAAATATTGCTGGAACATTGGGATTCGTCCGATTCGTTCAAACGTGGCGTGCTGGAGCTTTTAAAATTATTAAAGTAGGGAGGTTTGAAATGATACTCGCATTATTCAGAGTGACTACATTTTACTTTATTTTTCGGATGTTTAACGCAGGAATGAGACTTTATAATTCATGCGAAGATGAGGATATTATTAAAATGGATGGCATAGGAAAATGGAGTAATCCGGAGCAATTGAGAGATCGTAAAAGCCGGGAAATAGAGGTTATTTTCGATTGTTCCACGGATGGCTAATAGCAGCTCATGGCTGAATTTGAGCTTAAATCAAAAACGCTTTAGCGCAAGTTCGTGACATAATTTGTTATTATCGGACGCAATATCAAAATAGGAGGGCTTTTAAATGATATGCCAAAAATGTGGAAGCAAAAATGATGTTGCTGATTTTGTTTATAATGGGGCAAAGCTAGTTTTATGTGTGGATTGTCGCGGGAAACATTTGGGCAAAAAAATCAATACTAAAGGGTTCTTGTCCAAAACAATAAAATAGCAGGGATGTGAATTTAGGTGGATAAATTTTATCGAAAGCTAACAGATGCGAAATTGCGTGCAGCATACGAAACAATTATAGAAAACATTGCAAAAGGCGTGCTGGTAGATGGTATGACGAAAGAAAAAGAGCTTATATTGAATGTTGCGAATGAAAGAGGCATTGATTTAGATACAGATAGCATTAGCGCCAAGATCGAGACGACAAGAGGACATATTGAATTTTATATGGATAAAGAAACAAAATGAATGTATACAGGTTGCAGCTGCT
>DHXK01000257.1:5859-6808 GCA_002413665.1 Legionellales bacterium UBA5158
TGTATACAGGTTGCAGCTGCTTCTTTGACGGATCGGGGCAGCTGCTTGAACAAAATGTATACAATCAAATGACGGTAGCTTGAATCCGGAATGAAAAAAGTATACAAATGAAGTCAAGCAGCTCACACGGTAGCGGTCGAAATGTATACATTCTAAAAGAGTTGGGTTGTTATTCATCAAATGGGAGAATTTTATCATGACGGATAATAAGTATGGTATAATTTATCCAAAAATAAAATTTAGGGTGAAGTTATGAGTCATGGAATGCTTAAACTCATTTGGATATATGTTGGAATCATTTTTGGACTAGCTATATTAAATCAAATATTATTTGGATCCAAGAAGAAAAGAAAAACTAATCGAATAAAACGGCCTACGCAATATAACCCAACAAATAAAGCAATAAGGAAATTAAATACATATGAGATTATGGATGCAAATATTGAATCTTTGTCAGGAACTGATTTTGAAAAACTTATAGCAATGTATTATAGAGATAAAGGGTATAGTGTCGAAATCGTTGGCGGATCGGGAGACAATGAAGTTGATTTGATTATGAAAGGAAAAGAGGGTTATAAAATAGCGGTACAATGTAAAAGGTGGAAAGGAAACGTTGGAAACGATATAGTGCTCAGATTAAAAGCAGGAAAACAATTTCATGGATGTTATGATGCTTGGATTATCACAACGAGCTTTTTTACTAAAGATGCGCAGAAAGCCGCCGAAAAATTGAACATCACACTTATTAACGGCGCTCAAACGCATCATATGATAGAAACTTGGAAAAAGAAAAAAATTCTATAAAGATGTGCAACTTTATATAGTAACTACGTTACTATATAATTGTATATTTCGGCGGCGGGAAACTTGCTTTAATTAAATAATTGTATTGTAAAGTACAGTAATTTTGCTATGATGATTAGAAAAACACAACTCACATTAAATAGGG
>DHXK01000201.1:0-416 GCA_002413665.1 Legionellales bacterium UBA5158
GGTTTTGACTTAAATCTTGAAAAATGCCCGTACCCCTTTTTAGTAATTTACGATAAAGAATAATTGTACAAAAAGAATCGGGAGAAATATCCCGATTCCTTTTTATTTTACAATTAGTTGTAAAAAATCGTTGGCGCACCAACTCCAGAGGCCACAGCACATTTGGTCGAAGTTATACCTTCGCATCCAGTTGAATTTCTTGCTTCCGAAACCGTTTCGTTAGACAGAGTTCCTGTTACATGACCTGACGTATCATAGGTGGTCCAATTGTAGCTCGGATCTTGCGGTTTAGGAGCTGCATGAATTTTTTGGACTACTGCGGTGCCGATACCAACGGTAAACAGAACGGCCAACATGCTGAATTTTAACTTTTTCATGATTTTATGTATTAAGTTTAATAATTACGCCATTGATTA
>DHXK01000201.1:580-6001 GCA_002413665.1 Legionellales bacterium UBA5158
AATTACGCCATTGATTACAATTACAGGCAACGGCACTACCTATTCTTACGCGCGTGAAAGTATTTTAAATTATCTATGTCATGTTCAGTTGGCGTTGATGCCTTATGTTCTTTCAAATATTTGATCGAGAGGGAACTTGCCAGGATAAAAAACCCATTAAATAACAAATGCTGTTTCCAACCCATTTTGGAAATTATTCCGCCACAGGTACAAGGAAGATGTGATCCAGATAAAAGCATAATAGCTATATAAATTTCAAAAGCTACCAATAAGAATATGGACGCTTGTAAAGCTTTGATCTTGATAGCTGGGATAAACATGCCGACAGCTAATGCAACGGCAAGAATAAATTCCACCGCAGGCACCAACCACCCCAAAGCAGGGGCAAGTATTTTCATTAAAGGCACGGGGGCCAGGCGCATTTGAAAGACAAACTTATCATAGTCTAAAAATTTACTGGCCGATGTATAGACAAAAAGCAGGCAAAGAAGCACTATGCAAATTTGGATAAGGACCGTTTTCATTGGTAATTGTATTATTATTGGAATACTCCAACAAAGTAAATACAACTCAAAGCGCTAAAACAGTAGTAAATGGGTAGTAAAGATTTTAGTCAATTTTCACGTGTTAATTAACAATTAAATGGTGGATAAAGGAATTCAAAGGGAATAAAATACTTATTCTCCTTTGATAAATGGGAAATACCTTAAATATTTTACTACACTGATACCATATAGCTTTATTATAATCGAGCTAATTCTATAACCAATAATTAATATTGACAAAAACTTTGTTCCTGACTTATTTGGAAGGAAAATAAGAAATAATCCATTATAATATATAATTTGCACTTATCTAATGCAAGCATCTTGCTTGCTGTTGTGATAAGGTTTAGGTTGAAAGTCCCCGGCAGCGAGTGTTAGGGACTTTCTTATTAAATTTCATTACCGTTTCAAACCCCAACACGAATAACTATTGTTTTCTTAAAATTTATAGTCTGATTTTAAGTGTCTTATTATAATCTTAATAGCTTTATGCGAAATAAAGTATTTATTATTATCATTAACGTCATTTATGACTTTTCGCAATCCCAATATAACAACAGGAGAACAGGGTGTTCAATTTGTACAAGATGTAGTAAAAAAAAGCCATTCTATTTTTCATCCAATTCTTCAGGAAAATGATCAAGGAAATGACTGCTTTCTTGAATTTGTGATAAATAATATCGCTACGAATTATGGTCTTTTTGTACAAATAAAAAGTGGCCCGTACTATAAAGATGGAAAAGGATATAAAATTCCCGCTGACAAAGCACATTTGAGATATTGGAGCCAGCCGCTATATTTAAGCATAGGAATTGTTTACGATATAGAAATCAAAAAAGCATTTTGGGTGGACATTACCGCATATTTAAAAGAAAATCCCCACGTATTAAACCAGAAATCCCATAATATACGTGTAGAACCTGAAAATGAATTTTCAGAAGAATTATTTTCTTCCTTTATGGATTATTGCTTTGTATATAAGGAAACTTTTACGGGCTATGAAAAATTCGGTCGTAGCCTTGAATCGTTTGCAAGTATTGAAAATCCGGAAGTTTGTTACGAGGGTCTAAAATCACTTTATTTGAATCACAGGGATAAAAAAGCCACCTGGTTTTATATTATTTCCAGCTTTGGCAAGATTAATGAAGAAAGTATCCGAATACATATTTTAGGGATGCTGAGTTATTATGTGGATAATCCGCATGTTTTTTGGACGGCCAAAAATATTCAATACTTACCTTCTGTTGAGATGCAGCAAAATATCGTTCAACTGATGACAAAATGCTTTCGAGTTGAGGAAATTAAATTGGTTCTTCCATATTTGGAAGAAGGTATCAATAGGGGAAATTTTAGTTTTTCGGTTTTTCTGCTTATCAACTTAGTAAAAGATGCACATCTGTTGTTAAAAGAAATTTCTTTTAACAATGAAATTGAACCTGACAAGCGTAATTTATATTTCTGGCTGTATCTGCACTTAGCAAAATACCATTCAGTTGACGAAACATTAAACACTGCTGAACGATACTTAGCTGCTTTTCCTTTTGGCCATGAAGATGAAGCACTTTTAGGTCTTTTGGAAAGCATCAAAAATGGCGAGTTAATACCTGTTGGATAAAAAATTAAACCTGTTCATTATCCGGCAAGCCGTTAATATAAGTATCTATAAATTTAAGCACCTTTTCAATAACCCGTTCCACCACAATTTTTCGTTCAAGCAGCTTCGGCTTTTCTATAAGAATGTTAAATATATCATCACGCAATGGCTTCCTTTCAGTAAATAAGTAGTTGCCGATAATTTCGTTTAACTTTTCCGGGATTAATCCTTCCTCTTTGCACAATTCGGCTAATGCTTTTTGCTTTTCGGCATCTACAAAGGCATCAAATGCTGCTGGTATATTTTCAGCATCATCTATTAACGGCAGATTTTCATTGATGAATTTTTCAATTAATTCCTTTTTAGATCGTAACTGTACTTCGCCGGTCAATAAATCCAAAATTGCTTTTCGTTGCTGATCTTGTTCTTCTTTTGTTCCCGATTTTAGTTTAGCTAACAGCTTTAATATGTAAATAACATTAATTTCATCACGGTGGATTAATTCCAATTCAAAATCAACATCGTTTAGAATAGAAACTTTTTCTATAGTGTTATCCGTCTTTACCTTGTCGTACAGGTCGAGGTACTTACTGCGATAGTCGTTAAAAGTTTGCTCGCTCATGGCCAAGCTATCGAAGTTAAAATCCGCGAAAGTGGCCAGGATGTTTTTAACACGCATCAGTTCCCTAAAGGCTTTGACAAATGCTAATTCCTCATCTTCATTTTGCAGGTCGTTTACACTATCCACCGTTGGGGTTATAGCATACAAATCTTCGACACCCTTATCAAACAACGCAATATAATCCTCAATAGGCTGCATAATGATAACATCAATAGCATCTTTATTTGAAAACAATGTTATGGCTTCATCAGTAGCGGTTTTTAGATTGCGGAAAGCAATAATATTACCCTGGGATTTTTGTTCGTTTAAAATACGGTTAGTGCGTGAATATGCCTGTATAAGGCCGTGATACTTCAGGTTTTTATCTACATACAAGGTATTGAGGTATTTGCTATCGAAACCTGTTAAAAACATATTCACTACCAGTAAAATATCTACTTCCTTGTTTTTAACCCTTTTAGCAATGTCATTATAATAATTGTAAAAAGACTGGCTATCCTTTGTAGAAAACTTAGTGCCAAACATTACATTATAGTCTGCAATAAATTCATCCAGTTTTTCGCGGGTATGTTTGTTGATGGGGGCAGTTTCGCTAATTTCCAGTTCAGCATCAGGTATAAAACCGTTGGCATCCTTATCATCTTCATTTGCACCATAAGAAAATATCGTAGCAATACGCAAATGATGTTCACCGGCTGTTTTCTTGGCTTTAAACAATTCGTAATATTTTATTAGTGTATCAACGCTGCTTACGCAAAACATGCCAGTGAACGACCGGCTATATGTTTTCCTGTCGTGGTTTTCGAGTATATAATTGGTGATCTTATTTAGCCTGTCCGGCGATTCTAATAACTCTTTTGTATCAATATCTTCAACCTTAATATCAATATTGTTTTTGCTGTCTTCCTTTTGCTGGTAACGACCTACGTACTCAACCGAAAACTTCAATACATTTTCGTCCTTAATGGCATCGGTTATTACATATTTATGCAGGCAGTCATCAAAAAGTTCCTTTGTAGTGCGTTTGCCCAATTCATTTTTTACGGCATTATCCGCAAAAATAGGCGTGCCGGTAAAGCCAAATAGCTGATGGTTATTGAAGAATGCCTTTATACGGTTATGTGTTTCACCAAACTGGCTACGGTGGCACTCGTCAAAAATAAAAACAATGCGTTTGTCCTTTAATTTTTCCATCCTGCTTAAATACCCCTGTTTGCTGATCGCGGTATTTAATTTTTGGATTGTCGTTACAATCAATTTGGTATCGTCACCTAACTGCTTTACTAAAGCCTGTGTATTATCAGTGCCATCAATACTGCCTTTGCTAAAGCTGTTAAACTCTTTAGTAGTTTGGTAATCCAGGTCTTTTCGGTCAACTACAAAAACTACTTTATAAACCTGCGGCAGTTTAACTAATAGCTGACTGGCCTTAAAGGAAGTAAGTGTCTTGCCTGACCCTGTTGTATGCCATATATAACCATTTTTGGTAGTGGTTTTTATTCGGTCAATAATAGCTTCGGAAGCATAGTATTGATATGGACGCAAAATCATCAGCATTTTTTGGGCATCGTTGAGCACTGTGTACCGGGTGATCATTTTAGATACATGGCATGGCTCCAAAAATTCTTTAGTAAATTGCTCTAATTGGGTAATAACTTTGTTTTCCTTATCCGACCAGTAGAAAGTTTGTTTGAATGACTGGTGTGCATTATTAGCGTAATATTTGGTATTAACGCCATTGCTGATAACAAACAACTGGATGTATAAAAACAAACCATTGGATGCTCCATAACTATGTCTATGATAACGGTTGGTTTGGTTAAAAGCTTCTTTTAGTTCCAACCCTCGGCGTTTAAGCTCTATTTGTACTAAAGGCAATCCATTAACTAATAATGTAACGTCATAGCGGTTTTTATAACTGCCCTCCATACTAACCTGTTGGGTAACCTGGAACTGGTTTTGGCACCAATGTTCTTGATTTATAAATTCTATATAGGCGCTATCTCCATTGTCTTTTGTGTATTGTACTTTGTCGCGCAATATCTTAGCACGTTCAAACACATTACCTTTGTTAAGGTGGTTTAGTATTTTGTCAAATTCCTTATCCGATATGGTAATCTGATTATGTTTTTCTAATTGGGTTCTAAGATTGGTGAGTAAATCCTGCTCATCTTTAATCACAACAGGGCTATAGCCCAGCGTGGTTAATTGCGCCACTAAATTATTTTCTAATACCTGTTCTGGTTGTGTACTCATTAATCTTAATTCTCAATTTGCGCTATAAACGAAATAAGCTTTTCCTGAATTTGTTGTGCGGTCGGCAACAATGCACTATACTCTTTAGGCAAAACCCCGGATGTACTGTAAGTGGCGACACCAATTGGCAAAGTGCTTGTTTTTAATGAATATTCCACTATTGTACGGTCTTTGCTTTTACATATAATTATACCGATAGATTCATTCTCATGCGGCTGCTTTATGGTATCGTTCAAAATGGATAAATAAAATTCCATTTTCCCTTTATACTCCGGCAAAAAGTCACCAATTTTTAATTCGATAGCTATCAGGCAATTTAATTTGCGGTGAAATAAAAGCAAGTCAATATAATAATCATTGTTGTTTACACTTAGCTTATATTGATTACCCAAAAAGGTAAAATT
>DHXK01000214.1 GCA_002413665.1 Legionellales bacterium UBA5158
GAACCATTAACCAATCGAGAGGAGTAAGATTATGAAAAAGGAAGAAACACACATGGACGAGGCCGTATTAACCGATGTGCTTACTAATTTAACAGAAGAAAGTAAGGCGATTAAAAACTTCATTGAAAAGCAGCAAAAAGTTATTGGTGAAAAAGACCAGGAGATTAAAAACCTTGTTAGTGATTTTGAGCAAAAATATAAGAGCATACAAGTGATTGCGCCAAAACCGGACATGACCACAACAAATACTGCTTTAGATCAAAGTCTCAATAAAATCAATAGCACTTTAGAAGCTAAGTTGGTAAATATCAAACAAAGTATTGAAGCAGGGCCAAAGCCGATCACCAGGCATTTTCGCTTATTATTATTCCCTGAAACCAATGCAGGTTATTACTATAAGATTGTCTTTAGCAGATTGATCCCCTGGAGCTTTTTATTCATGGTAGCTATTTATTTATTTCACATCGGTGACAAAACGATAGAAGCCTGGCAGTCTCACCAATATAATCAAGAAGGTCAGACCTGTATCCGTGCATGGAACTATCTATATCAACGGGAAGGTAAAGCAGGCCGGAAAGCAATGGACAAGGCTTTGGCAACAGCCGAGAAAAACGAATAAACCAACAGATATTTATGCAGTCGTCAAGGCGGCTGTATAAATATCAATCAATCATCTAAATTGAAGAATTATTTAAAAATGAAAGAATTGTCATTTTGCTGTCGCGTCAATAGCTTTTAGGGTAGCCTTATTGGTGATTTGCCTTTAGTATAACAAATATTAATTTCGTAACTTGCTTTTATTTAATAATATATACAAAGCTAACCCATATTCGAGTTCACAGTTTGTAAATAAATATTTAAACCTAAATTATTACCAATGTTAAACAGTAAGCAATTTTACACGTTCCCAACCAGACGAGGAAGCGGTGGTATGCGTTTCGTAAATATTAAAAACATTGCATCCATAGAGGATTTGGCTCCTGGGTTAAGGGTTACACTAAATGTAACTGACAAGGATGGCAAGTTCGAAACATTTGATGTTGATTTAGCTTTTGGGACTACGACTGGGCAAATTGTTGCGATGGACAACGATCTTCCGAAATAAAAAAGAGATGGCGACGATTGATAAAAAACAAGCCAATTATTCCGGCTTATGGATGGCTGTTTCGTTTGGACTTGCTATTTGGTTTTATATATACGCCGAAAACGAGCCCAAACGATTTGTTTCGGCTATAAGGAAAGGTGGATCCGTTTGGTATAACGATACTGTATATGTATACAAGCCCGCAATTGAAAAAACGTATTATTTACAACACGAAATAGAACCTAAAGAACGACCTTAATATATGTATTTCGACAAAATGATTGACTTGCTGTCCAATTCTGCGCATTTAAGGGGTAGAATAATAGATGGAACAATTCAAGTTGAAAGATTGATAGATGATTATTTAGCTAAATATTTTTGTCAATCTCAACGTAAATCGAATGAATTAAAAGAATTGTTTTTTTCTACCAACAGCGTTGTATTAGATGCTAAAAGATCTATATTTTCTGTGGTTATCAAAAGAGAAAACCCTGACTTTGTTAAATTAAACCCTAAATATTTATCCAGGTTAGATAAATTCATTCCACATAGAAATATTTTTGCCCACGCCGAAATAGATACCTCAAGCGAAGCTATTGCCAATTACAAAGATGAAATAGTGTTTTTTAAATATGTAAATGGAGAACAAAAGCGACACGGTTATAGTACTAAAAAATATATTCAACTTTTGCAGGAAGTAGATTATTTAACTAAAAAAACGCAAGAGGCATTAACAGCAATGCCCTCTATGGCATAATGGCGTTAAATCTTCTAAATCCATATAATCAAGTTAAAAAAAATGGTCGGCGTGCTTGGTGTTTAAAATGCAATAATAGACGTTATATTTGGGTTACGTTTGTATTTAATTACCGTAATTTATTAAAATAAATCACTTAATATTATCTTATCACCATGAACACTAAATTTCGCTGGATAGTAATGATCTTGATCGCAGTTGTAATTAGCACACTTTATAGAGTAATGACCAGGGATAAGAATATAAGTTCGGATTCACCTCTAAAAGAATATACTTTTTTTGAATCAACCTTAAAAATACAAGTCCCCTTTGAATTAACTGAAAAATTAATTGATAGTCCGAATCCTCAAATGGTCGAAAAAGCGTGGGATGCTAATTATGAAAGTAAAAACGGTTTCTTTATGGCACTCTGCTATAAGCTTAATCCAGGAGTGAAGCTAATAACGATGGATAAAGGAGTAGAATTAATGTTAAAAAGCTTCGATAAATCCAGGGATACACACTCATCAATAGAAAGCCAGGATTCGATAGTCATAAATAATATTCACTTTAAAAGATTTATTGGTGTACAAAAATATAATTACAGTGATCCCATAAACAAGAAAGAAAATTTCAATTTTGAAGCATTAACAACTTGTAATTCAAAGTATGGTTATATGATATATTTTGATGAAAATATTAATACTGCTGACGCTCAAATTCTAAAAGGAAAGATATTTAACTCTTTAATAATTAATACATTATAAATTAATTATAATATTGCAATGCCCGGTAGTGTCTCAGTTTTAATTGGCAATTATATACAAAGTAGACCAATATAATACTCCCCTAAATTAG
>DHXK01000178.1 GCA_002413665.1 Legionellales bacterium UBA5158
GCACATAGGCTACTCAATATTGGTAGTATTACTACTTATTTTTCGTGATAGCTCTTAGTATACTAGGAACATTTTACATATTTGGGACATTTTACATATTTGCCGCTTTTCCGTATCCCAAACATCTGTAGAAATGGGTTTTAGCGGTTCATTACGATAGGAAAACGAGCAAAATACTTTTACTAAGCCGATAACCTAAGTTATCGGCGGTTAAAATCTCAATGAAATGGTTAATTATTTTCTACTCTTTTGCGTTATATAACATGACACGTTATTTATCATGAAAAAATCGGAGTAACACTGCGCATAAGATTAATTTTCAGTCAGCATGGCGCATCGGTAATACGGAAAAGGGGCAAATATGTAAAATGTCCCTTTATTATAATTTTCAAGCCAGCGATAGCTTTCTTTGACTTGAATCTTTCGTTGTTGGCCCTGCATCCTTACGTTCATATTGTGTATTCAAGCTTAATACAGTTGTATCTTGTGGAATTAATACAACAGGATATTGAGCCATTCGGATTAACGTTGCTTCACGATGAGCTTCTTGAATTTTTTCTGAGGTTACTTGGTTATAATCAAAAAATCGGTATGTGGCTTTCGTTTCCGCGGCACCCCTGCACGCAGTAGGAATGCTATCTGTAGGATTACGACTCAATTGCGTTAATATTTTTTGGGCGCGCTTATTTAAACGCTTATCACCCAACGATAACTTAGTTAATTCTTTAATAGTCCAATCCATTGCAATCTTGTCCTTGTAAGTAAGGGCAAGATTTTAATCAATATATCAAATTAGTTAAAGAAGTTAGATTAAGATGTGGGGAATGATATGGTTTAGACTTGACCCGTGACGCCTTTGCGTTAACATTAATTTTGTCGTGACTAAATAATTTAGGGAGAAATTTATTCGTATTCTGACTCTACTGTCCTGCTTATTGATCTCTAGTGCTATCTGGGCAACAAGCCCTGATCTCACTCTGGTAAAAACTGATAGAGGTCTGATACGAGGGGTTGTGACAGATAAAATACGATCCTTTCAAGGCATTCCTTATGTCGCAGCTCCTCTGGGAAATTTGCGTTACCATCTTCCTGAGCCGCACATAGCCTGGACACACGTATTAACAACAACGACCCCCAATAAAGGTTGCCCTCAACTTTCACGATATGGCGGTCTGACAGAAGCTAGTGAAAATGAAGATTGTTTGTATCTGAATGTGGTCACACCTTTTCATCCTGGCAAATCTTTACCTAAGAATTTACCCATTATGGTATGGATACATGGTGGTGCGTTTGTTGGTGGTTCTGCATCTTATTATCCGTTAGAACAATTAGCAATTTCTGGTCAAGCCATGCTTGTATCGTTTAATTATCGATTAGGAGTGTTAGGATTTTTAGCGCATCCGTCTTTAGATCGAAATTGGAATGGCGATTTGGGCATTAAAGATATGCAGGCGGCTCTTGCGTGGGTGCAAAAGAATGCGCGTGCCTTCGGTGGTGATCCTAAAAATGTCACTATTTTTGGTGAATCAGCGGGCGCGGGATTAGTCTGTATGTTGCTGATTTCGCCGAATGAATCCAGTGGTCTCTTTCAAAAAGCTGCAATATCCAGTGCTGCATGTGTAAGACAATTTCGTGAGGCTAAAGACAGTGAGAAAGTCGGTCTAAAAATTGCTGAGCAAGTTGGGTGTACGGATAATTCTAAAGCACTCAGTTGTTTACGTAGCAAATCCGTTAAGGAGCTATTAGATGCGGGTAGTAAGGCGGCTGGAGATGACTTAATGGCGTTTACACCTACGGTTGGTAATAAAACATTACCATTGCAAGGCAAGGAAGCTCTGCAGTCTGGTAAGTTTGTACGTGTACCATTAATTAATGGTGGTAATAAAGATGAATTTCGTCTTTACATAGGTTACATGTTGATAGCGGGTAAAAAAATTAATGCTGAAAATTATATCGAAACACTAACGTCTTATTATGGGGATCATGCTGAAGCTGTCAGTCGTGAGTATTCACTTAAGGATTATTCATCCGCAGCGATTGCGCTTGCTACGGCTCTCTCTGATTATAATCCAGTTGCTGGTATTTATAATTGTGGCTATTTGCAGCAGGGACGTTTGGCAGCTAAATATGTTTCTGTTTATGAATATGTATTTAGTGATGAAAATTCACCGCCATTGGCACATGTTCCAAATTACAACTTAGGTGCAGCTCACGCGCAAGATTTGTCATATTTATTTCCGCGCTATGATGATACAAACGCACATAATGGTTCACTGCTGACAGGCGATTCGCTTACGATATCAGATAAAATGATAGGGTATTGGACGACCTTTGCTAAAACGGGTAATCCCAATAACGCTAAACAAAAACCTTACTGGCCAGAGTTTAAAAAAACCAGTGATGTTATGAATTTTTTACCAGGCAAAATAAGAACTTTTGATGCTGCAAAAGCGCATCATTGTGATTTCTGGGAAAAGTATTATCAATAAGATAATAATCATTCACTCCTATGTGTTATTTTGTAGGAGTGATTTTTTTACTCAACAAATTTCATTTCCTCTTGTAGCGAGTAATACCGATTAGGTGGTATAGATTTTGGTTATATCGCTCTGAGATCCGCGCCGCGCGCTTCCGTATTTTCTGTCTCTAATTTTTTAATACGATTTTTTAGAGTTTTTACGAGCGCTGTATGAGAATCATTTGTTAAGTATTTCACTGAAGTAGCTTGACGCAAATGAAGATCTTCAATCTTTTTACGCAAGGTGTATTTTAACTGCCGGTAATGAATTTTACTGGAAGTATCAAGAGGCATATAAATAACCTTATAAGTGGTATGCTAAAGGAACATTATAATCGTATCTATTGTTAGTGAAGGCTTATGAAAGTCGAATTTTGACTTCATGCTCGATAGAATTTGTTTTAAATCTCATTTTGGAAAAATTCACTGGGGTTATTTTTTATAGTTTAAGTCACTATCTTACCTTGAATTTGTCTTAAGCGTTCTTCTATATGGCGTTCAATAAGCAGCTCCCGGTATTGCACAAAATAATTTTTAATCCCATTTTAA